>NZ_AUKV01000010.1:0-315102 GCF_000424945.1 Streptomyces sp. 142MFCol3.1 | reverse complement strand
CCAGACGCACATAGTTGGCCCTGCCCCAGTGGTAGGTCTCGCCGGTGAGCTCGTCGCGCACCGGCACGGACTCGTGCCAGTCCAGGCCGAGTCGCGGCATGTCCAACGAGACCGTGGCCTCCTGGGTGTGGTGGGGGTCGAGGTTGACCACCACCACAACCGTGTTCGAACCGCGTGCGTCCACGGCGGACTTCGAGAAGGCGATCACCGCATCCTTGTCCGCGTGGTGGAAGTGGAGATCGCGCAACTGACGCAGCGCGGGACTGCGCCGCCTGACCGCGTTGAGCGCGCGCACCAATGGCGCGATGCTATGTCCGTTTCGCTCCGCGGACTCCCAGTCGCGGGGCCGCAGTTGGTACTTCTCGGAGTCCATGTACTCCTCGCTGCCGGCCCGCAGCGGGGTGTTCTCGCACAGTTCGAACCCGCTGTAGATGCCCCAGGTCGGAGAGAGGGTGGCGGCGAGCACGGCCCGCAGCTCGAAGGCCGGACGGTCGCCGCGCTGGAGGAACTCGTGCAGGATGTCGGGGGTGTTCACGAAGAAGTTGGGCCGCATGTAGGAGGCGGTCTCGCCCGACAGCTCGGTCAAGTACTCCGTGAGCTCCTGCTTGGTGTTGCGCCAGGTGAAGTACGTGTACGACTGCTGGAAGCCGACCGCCGCGAGCGTACGCATCATGGCGGGCCGGGTGAACGCCTCGGCGAGGAAGATCACGTCGGGGTCCGTGCCGTTGATGTCGGCGAGCACCTGCTCCCAGAACACCACCGGCTTGGTGTGCGGGTTGTCCACGCGGAAGATCCGTACGCCGTGGTCCATCCAGTACCTGAGGACGCGCACGGTCTCGGCGACCAGCCCCGGCATGTCCTTGTCGAAGGCGATCGGATAGATGTCCTGGTACTTCTTCGGCGGGTTCTCGGCGTACGCGATCGTGCCGTCGGGGCGGTGGTGGAACCACTCCGGGTGCTTGTGCACCCACGGATGGTCGGGCGAGCACTGCAGCGCGAAGTCGAGCGCGACCTCCAGACCCTCCCGGCCGGCGCGGCGCACGAACGCGTCGAAGTCGTCGATGGTGCCCAGGTCCGGGTGCACGGCGTCGTGCCCGCCCTCCGGCGAGCCGATCGCCCAGGGCACGCCCACGTCGCCGGGACCCGCGGAGAGCGTGTTGTTGGGGCCCTTGCGGAAGGTGCTGCCGATCGGATGGATCGGCGGGAGGTAGACGACGTCGAAGCCCATCGCGGCGATCGCGGGCAGCCGCTCCGCGGCCGTACGGAAGGTGCCGTGCACCGCCGGGACCGACGGGTCGCTTCCCGGCCGGCCGTTCTCCGACCGCGGGAAGAACTCGTACCAGGACCCGTACAGGGCGCGCTCACGCTCCACCAGCAGCGGCAACGGCTCGGAACGGGTGAGCCGTTCCCGCAGCGGGTGCTGCGCGAGGGCCGCGTCGGCCCGCGCGGTCAGCGCGCCGGCGAGCCGCGCCTCGGGTGAACGGGACTCGTCGCGCAGGGCGTTCGCGGCGGCGGCCACCGCGTCCCGGTCCGCTCCTTCCGGCACCTGGGCGGCGGCCCGCTCGTACAGTTCGGCGCCCTCCTCCAGGACCAGCCCCGTGTCCATCCCGGCCGGGATCTTGATCTCGGCGGCGCGCCGCCACGCGGTCACAGGGTCGCTCCAGGCCTCCACCCGGTAGGACCAGTGGCCTGCCTTCGACGGAGTCACCTCGGCGCCCCAGTGGTCGCTGCCGGGGGTCAGTTCCCGCATCGGGGTCCACGGGCCGGGGGACCCGGCGGGATCGCACAGCACGACATTGGCGCCGACGCAGTCGTGGCCCTCGCCGAAGAGGGTCGCCGTGATCCGGAAGGTCTCACCGGCGACCGCCTTCGCGGGGCGTCTGCCGCGGTCGACGACCGGCCGTACATCCACCAGGGGGATACGGCCGGTGTGCGTGTTCGCGTCCATGGGTCCTGCCTCCGCCGTCTTGGGTTTCGCCTCCGCCCCATCTGGGCCCGATCGTGTGATTCACACTCCTGCGGGAACGTCCTGCAGATAGTGCTCGGCCGCGTCCGCGGCCTCCCGCGCGCAGCGCTTCCCCATCAGCACGCACAGGGTGTAGCCGGTGTTCTCGAAATTGCCCCGCACCACGTGGTCGGCGGGGGCGGCGAGCAGCAGGCGTTCCCAGGCCCGGTATCTCTCCAGATGCCTGGCGACCTCGGGTTTGGCAGGCAGCAGCATCACGCCGGTCACCTTCCCACTCATCGGACCGTGCACGGCTTGCCTGGCTGGCGGGTGAAGGCCGTACACGCAGGGGCACCGGTCCCATGTGGAGGCCGACGCCCTCACTCATGGTGCCTGTATGGACACCCAGCGTCTTGTTGGCTCTTCAACAACATTGGGAGGCCCGCTCGAGTTGCGCGAATGGAGTAGTGCTCTCACTCTGAGACTGACTCAGAAGCGATCACCGCTCACGCTTCGTGTTCGGGGCTCGGCCCATCCGGGCGAGAAGAAGCGGGAGCTTCGCCGGTGAGGAGCCAACGACGATGAAACCTGCAGTGCCCTGCTACTACCACCTCGACGTAGAGGTCAGCCCGGAACGAGTGGGACAGGTCAAACGCATCCTGGCCGCGCACCTGCGGTACTGGAACCTGGAGATCCTCGTCGAGTCCGTCTGTCACTGCGCCGAGGCGCTGCTCCGGACGATCGAGGAGCATGCCGCGGACAAGAACTCGACCATCGAGATGTGGTGGAACGGTCAGCACCTCATCACCGCCGTCTCGGACAACAGCCAGGACATCGGCCCGCACAGGGCACCGCAGGGCTGCCTCGCCCAGATCGCCGCGCTGAGCGATGGCTGGGGCTGCTGCGCCACGGGCGCCGGCGGGAAGATCATCTGGTTCTCGTGGCGGGCGCGGGCCGCCGAGCGTGCCCCGCTGGTCCCCCCGGCCCCCGCCCCGAGTCTGCGGGAGGCCCGACGCACGCCCCGCCATGTCCCGCTCCCGGAGCCCGCGCTGTCGATCTCGCGGGACCAGGTCGAGGCGGTCGCCGCCCTGGGGTGATCCCCTGACGGCGCCGGACCCGGCCACCCGAACGCCGAACGCGTCGATCCAGCACGGATCGACGCGTTCGGCGTTCCCCGCGGCGTGCAGGCCGTCCGGGCCCGGTGGGCGGGGCCGGCTCGATGCGGCCGGAGGCCAGAACAGGCACGAGGCACGCAATGGGGGGAAACTGGAGCCGGGGCCCGGACCTGGCGCCCCGGAACCGGTCCCCAGACACGGGGGATGCACATGTCCACCACACCGGCACAGGCGGCACGGCAAGAACTCAAGGGATTTCAGGGGAAGTTGATCGGTCCCGACGATCCCGGGTACGACGAGGCGCGCGCCGTCTACAACGCGATGATCGACCGCAGGCCCGCCCTGGTGGCGAGTTGCGCCACCCCCGAGGACGCCGCCCTGGTCATCGGCTTCGCCCGGGACCACGGCCTTCCCCTGGCCGTACGCGGCGGCGGCCACCACGGCGCGGGAATGGGAACGTGCGACGACGGGGTGGTCCTCGACCTCACGCCGATGAACGACATCGAGGTCGATCCGCAGGCCCGTACCGCACGCGTCGGCGGCGGCTGCCGTCTCGGCGAGGTCGACCGTGCCACCAACGCGCACGGGCTCGCCGTGCCCAGCGGCATCATCTCCACGACGGGTGTCGGCGGCATCACGCTCGGCGGCGGCCTCGGACACCTCACCCGCAAGTGCGGGCTGTCCATCGACAACCTCCTCGCCGCCGATGTCGTCCTGGCGAGCGGGGAGAAGGTGCGTGCGAGCGCAGACGACAACCCCGACCTGTACTGGGCGCTGCGCGGGGGCGGCGGGAACTTCGGAGTCGTCACCTCGTTCCTGTTCGGGCTGCACGACGTGAACACGGTCGTCGCCGGCCCCACCTTCTGGCCCGTCGACATGGGCGCCGAAGTCCTCACCGCCTACCGGGACTTCATCCCGCACGCGCCCCGCGAACTCGGCGGCTTCTTCCTGTTCACCTCGGTGCCGCCCGCGCCGCCGTTCCCGGAGGAACTTCACCTGCGCAAGGTGTGCGGCGTCATGTGGTGCCGCATCGGCGACGACACGGACGCGGCGGCCCGGGACATGGCACCGCTCCTCGACGCCCTGCCCGAACCGCTGCTGCACGGCCCGGCGCCGATGCCGCTCCCCGCCCTCCAGTCCGCCTTCGACGGGGTCTATCCGCCCGGCGACCAGTGGTACTGGCGAGCCGGCTTCATCGACGCGCTCCCCGCCGAGGCGATCGACCTGCACGCCAAGTTCGGTGCCGAGATGCCGACCTGGAAGTCGACGATGCACATGTACCCCATCGACGGGGCCGTGCACGACCACGCGCCGACGGACACCGCGTGGAGCTACCGCAGCTCCGGCTGGTCGGCCGTCTACGCGGGTGTGGACCCCGACCCCGCCAACGCCGGCCTCGTCAGGCAGTGGAGCGTCGACTACTCCGACGCCCTGCAGCCGTACTCCGCGGGCGGCGGCTACGTGAACATGATGATGGACGAGGGCCAGGAGCGGGTGCGGGCCAGCTATCGCGACAACTACGCCCGGCTGGTCCAGGTCAAGGCCGCGTACGACCCGGGCAACCTGTTCCGCCTGAACCAGAACATCCGGCCGCCGCAGGCCTGATCACGGCTTGCGGGCCACGCCTCCGTGGACGTCCGTGGGCTCGGGCGAAGTACCCGGCTCCGGACGCCACAGCGGGCACGACACGATGCCGGGCTCGATCAGTTCGAGGCCCTCGTAGTAGGCCGTGATCTGGTCGGGGCTGCGCAGCACGTACGGAATCGCGCCGGTGTCGTCGTACCCCTGCTGGGCCTCCTTGAGCGCCGCGTCGGTGTCCGTGCTGTCGTAGTGCACGAAGTAGCTGCCGGAGGGCAGGGCGCTCTGAAGCCGGCGGACGATCGACTTGGCCTCCTCGTAGTCCTGGATGTGGCCCAGGATGCCCATGAGCATGAGGGCGACGGGCCTGTCGAAGTCCAGGATGCGGCTCGCCGTCTCGATGATCTTCTCGGGCTCGCGCAGGTCCGCGTCGATGTAGTCGGTGACGCCCTCGGCCGTGCTGGTGAGCAGCGCCTGCGCGTGACGGAGCACCAGCGGGTCGTTGTCGACGTAGACGATGCGGGACTCCGGTGCCACGCGCTGTGCGACCTGGTGGGTGTTGTCGTACGTGGGAAGGCCGGTGCCGATGTCGAGGAACTGACGGATGCCGAGCTCCTCGGCCAGGAAGGTGACCGTGCGGATCAGATAGCCGCGCGAGGCGCGGGCCATCGTCTCGATGTTGGGGGCGACTTCGCGGTAGGCGTCGCCCGCCGCCCGGTCGACCTCGTAGTTGTCCTTGCCGCCCATCCAGTAGTTCCAGATGCGGGCGGAGTGCGGCACCGTGGTGTCGATCTTGGACAGCGCCTCTTGGTCGGGGGTGGACTGGCCGTCTGCCATGGGGAGTCTCCTGCCGTGCGTCACGCGGTCGGTCATCAACTTATCGTCAACGTCTTTGTACAGCAGCCGAGTTGAGAGATGGAGGGGGGTGTGGGGGCGCGGGCCGGGCGGGCCGGGTCCATGGGGTCCAGGGTGATCACGGGGACGTGCTGGGAAAGGGTGCGCAGGGCCCGCTCGTACGCGTCGACCGCCTCGGTGTCGTCGGCCTCTCCGGTGACGTGCACAAGCACGCCGTCGCGTTCGGCCACCGCCTCCGCGAAGTCGAGCGCCTGGATCCATGTGACGCGCGAGCGCCCTCGGCGCAGCGGCCCGTAGACGAGTTCATGTACGAGGCTGCCGTCGATGGCCAACCGGCCCGGGGCGGCAAGGAGTTCACGGTAGGGCTGGGTGGGGTCCACATGGTGGAGGTGTCCGCGCGAGCGCCGGATCAGGAATCCCTCCCGGGCCAGGTCCGCGATCAGGCCGCTCCTGCCGATGCCGTCGGGGCCCTCGACGACCAGCGTCCGGCACCGCGCGAGGGCCTGGTGGAGGACCATCCCCGCACCCACTCCCCTCCGGCACCCTCCTGGACGAACGACGCCACCAGTGTGACGGCGACAACCCGCACGCCGGGAGTGCGCGCGCGGGTTGTCCGGTTGTGCGGGCGTAGTGGTGCGGGGCCGGTGCGGAACGCCGCACTCCGTCAGGGCCGTGGGCCCGGCGGGTCTGCTGCTGCCCCGTACGGCGCCGCGGCTCAGGCGATGAGGAAGTCGGCCTGGCCGGACTTGGCGCCCTGGAGGAACGCGATCATCTCCTCGCGGGAGTAGACCAGCGCGGGCCCCTCGGGATCCCTGGACTGACGCAGGGCGACGCTGCCGTCCGGCAGCCGCTTGGCCTCGACGCAGCTTCCGCCGTTCGTGCCGCTCCAGGGCTTGACCCAGCCCTCGGTTCCCAGTTCGGCCGCGGACATGCCGCTGTGGACGGATCCCATGGATCACAACTCCTTACGCAGTTCACCCAGGATGGCCCTGGTCCGAGCGACCGGTTCCGCCTGCACGGACATCCGGTCCAGTACTTCGAGATAGCTGACGACGTCGTCCGGCCGGTCGACGTAGACCGCGCCGGCCAGGCTCTCCGTGTAGACGACGTCGGGGAGTTCGGAGAAGCCGAAGCGGAAGTGGTGGAAGGGCCCGAACGCGCCCGGGTGCGCACCCACGCCGAAGCGCATGATCTGGATCCGGACCTTCGGCATGTCCAGAGCCTCGTGCAACCGGTCGATCTGGGCGCGCATCACCTCGGCTCCGCCCACCGGCCGGCGCAGTACCGTCTCGTCCAGAATGGCCCAGACGGCGGGCGCGTCCGGCTTGGCGAGCAGGTCCTGACGTTTGACCCGCAGGGCGACGCGGCGGGCGATCTCCTCCTTGGACTCGTTTGGAAAGCCGACGCGCATGAGCGCGGTGGCGTACTCGTGCGTCTGCAACAGGCCGGGCACGTAGTGGGGTTCGTAGAGGCGGATGACGCTCGCCTCGCTCTCCAGGCTCACGTAGGCGCTGAACCACTCGGGCAGCACGTCGCGGTACTTGTACCACCAGCCCGGCTGGTTGGCCTCCCTGGCCAGGGCGAGGAAGTCGTCGATCTCCGCGGCCGGCACGCCGTACGTGCGCAGCAACTCCCGCACGTACGGGATGCGGAGTCCGACCTCGGCCTTCTCGATCCGCCGCACCGTCAGGGGAGTGACCTCGATCGCGCGTGCCGCGTCCTCGAACGACACGCCCGCCTGTTCCCTCAGGTGACGCAGTCGTTTTCCGAGGACCATCCGCAGGACGGTCGGCGCGCTGCCGCCAGGGCGGTTCTCGCTCACGTCCTACCTCCCGAGACGGCTGTCACAGCGTGCAGTGTGCCACGCGCTTCCTGACAGAGACAGAGCGATGCGAATCGTTCTGAAATTATCAGAACGCAGCTTGCACGTTGAGTCTGTCGGCGACCATAGTGATCGAGTGACCTGCCGCACATTCGGCTTCGGTCAGGCACAACTGCGCCTATTGGTAGGGGATTTGACGTTCCGCCAGACGACTCGACCGGCGCAGCAGCACGCGGACGTGAGGCGAGACGGGGATGGCCACGGTGACCGACGGACAAGCAAGGAACGCCGGCAAAGCCCCCGCCGGGGGCAACAAGGTGCTGGCGGCCGCCCTCAAGGAGGCCGGCTGTTCCTACGCCTCGCTCGCTCTGCGGGTCAACGAGCTCGGTCGCCGCCAGGGCACGGACTCCCACTACGACAAGGCGTCGGTCACCCGCTGGCTCCAGGGTCAGCAACCGCGGGGAACCACACCCGAGTTGATCGCCGCCGTGCTGTCCGAGCGGCTCGGCCGGGCCGTGTCCCCCGCGGACCTGGGCTTCCATTCCGATCAGCAGCGCCCCGTCGCGAGCAGGGCGCTCGTCTATGGCGAAGACGTGGCAGAAACCCTTCACACCCTGGCGGAACTGGGGTCCACCGACATCTCCCGCCGCAGCCTCCTCGGCTCGGTCCCCTTCGTGGCCGCCGCACTGACGAATCCACAACGCGAATGGCTGCTGTGGTTGCTGGAGCAACAGGAGCCCGGACGTCCGACGCCGGCGGCGAGCGACGGACCGGTCGAGCAGGTGCACGCGATGATCGCCATGTTCGACCAGATGGACAACCACTACGGCGGCGGTGGAGTGCGCACCAGCATCGTGCACTACCTCGCCACCGAGGTCGTCCCCATGCTCCAGCGCCGGGGTACGCCGGCACACCTGCGCCGACAGCTGTACGCCGCCGCCGCGCGCCTCGCCGCGATGGCCGGCTGGAGCTCGTACGACGCGGGGGAGTACGGCCTGGCGCAGCGCTATATGACGCAGGCACTGAGACTGTGCGCGGAGGGCCGCGACCGGGTGCTCGGCGGTCAGATCCTGGCCGGCCTCTCCCACCTGGCCACCAACCTCGGCCGGCCGGACGAAGGGGTGGCCCTCGCCCGCGCTGGGATCGTCACCGCGCAGGGAGCGGGCAGTCCGCTGGGGCTGATGCGCCTGCACGCCATGGCTGCCCGCGGTCACGCCGCGCGGGGCCGCCACGGCGAGGCCTCCGAGGCGCTGCGCCTGGCCGACCGGCAGCTGGAGGCGAGCAAGGGGCCTGCGCAGGAGTCGGTGTGGGTCCGCTATCTCGATCACCACTATCTCCAGGCCGAGTCCGCCCTGTGCTTCCGCGACCTGGGTCTGGCCGCCCAGGCGGAGCGCACGGCGAGCGAGTCGCTCAGAGCCAACCCCGACCGGCGCAGGCGCCAGGCCATCAGCCGCTCCGTCCTGGCGACCGCCCATCTCCAGCAGGACCGTCTGGACGAGGCGGTCGGCACCGCGACCGAGGCGCTCGACACCCTCAGCACCGTGCACAGCGAGCGGTCGATCCAGGCCCTGCGGGACTTCCGCAGACGGCTGGAGCCGCGCCGTCACGAGCCCGTGGTGCAGGAGTTCGAGCGCAGGTCGCGTGCCGTGCTGGGGGTGGCGGCGTGATCCGGGACCGGGGCGCCGCGGGTCATCCCGGTGCGTCGGTCGCGGATCCGGTGCCTCAGTAGCCGTCCGGGGACGGGGCGTTCTGAGCCCGGTCAACCGGCAGGTGGGCACCGGAGATCCCGCTCGACCAGTCGGACAGCAGGAACGCCACCACCCTGGCCACCTCCTGCGGTGCCACCGGCCCGCCGTTCGGCAGCTCCGCCGCGACGAACGCGGCGAACGCCTCGGGGTCCTCACGGCGCATCCGGTCCCAGCGCCGACCCAGGATGAGCATGGAGCCGGGGGAGACGGCGTTCACCCTGATGTTGTCCGGGCCGAGCTCCCGGGCGAGCGAGGCGGCCAGATGGATCTGCGCGGACTTCGCGACCCCGTACTGGGCCGGCGGACCGGGCTTCCAGCCGGAGATCGACGAGATCACCACGACCGAGCCGCCGCCCGCCGCCCGCAGGTGCGGGACGGCCGCCTGTACCAGCCGGGCCGCGTGGCCGACGTTGACCTCCCAGGTGGCAGCCCAGTCGTCGGGGGCCGCCTGCTCGATGCCGCCGCCGCGGGATCCGCCCGCGCAGGCCACCACTCCGTCCAGGCCGCCGAAACGTTTCGCCGTGGCCGCGACGAAGTCTTCCAGCGAGCCGGGCGCGGTGACGTCGAGCGGCCGGGTGAACGTCTCCGCGTCCAGTGACGCCGTCAGCGCCTCCAGGTCACGGGCCGTGCGGGCGCAGGTCGCCACCCGCGCGCCCTCGGCGGACAGCAACCGCACGATCTGCTCGCCGAGCCCCCGGGTCCCGCCGGTGACCAGTACGCGCTTTCCGCGCACGCCGGACCATCCGGTGTCGCCTTCCGCGTACACCGCAGTCCGCCCCCCGTCCACATCCCTCACGTGATCGAACATACATCCCATGCCACTACGTGCCTGCAACCGGACAACCCGAATACCCCCTGGTCGCCCGGCTACTCCGGCGTGTTGGCTGCTGGGGCAGCCATCCAGACCGACCCCCACCCGTGCTGCCTCCGAAGGAGGATCGATGACGGCATCCAGGGCACATCGCCGCGGGCCGTCGCCCTCACTGGCGGATGACGTCCACGCGCGCCTGCCCGACGGCCGCGCGTCGGCGTGTGACGACCACGGGGCGGACGACCGAACGCCCGCGGCGCGGCCCCGGCCCGCCGAGGCGCCGGCCGACATCCCCGTCACCGCGGTGCCCGCCGTGCCGCTCCTGCCGTCGGCGTCCGGGGCGACTCCGGCGGCGCCCGTGGACCAGGCCCACCTCCTGCGCACCACCGTCCCCGCCCACCCCTCCCGCTCGCCACGTCTGCGGGCCATGGTCACCGAACACCTCAGGCACCTCCGGCTCGCGCCCGAGCACCTGGACAACGCTGTCCTCGCGACGGACGAACTGTTCGGCAACGCGCTCAAGCACGGCAGCCCCGACCGCGGCGACACCGTGACCGTCTCCGTCGAGTACACCCGGTGCGAGCTGCGCGTCACCGTCGCCGACCGCTCGCCCGTCCTGCCGCGGCCGCGTACCGCGGACGGGGCCGAGGAGTCGGGACGCGGGCTGGCCATCGTGGCCGCCCTGACCGACGACTGGGGCGTGGCCCCGCCGGACCCGGGCCTCAGCGGCAAGAAGGTGTGGTTCACGCTGGTGCTCCAGGGACTGCCGTGAGCCGGTCGCCGACGCGCCGGGCGACCGGACCGGAGGAGCTGTCCACCCCTGAGGCGGTCGACGGGGAGGTGCATCCCGCGCCGCCCACGGCAGGCGCGGGACCGCCCGCGTTCCCGGAGTTCCGCCGACACGCGCGGCCCGCACCCTCGCCGGCCGGCGGCGTCCCGCCCGCGCCCACGGCGGTCTGCGAGCCGTGGCGGCCCTTGCCCGAGTCCGCGTCTTCGGCGATCGGCGGCGAGGCGCCCGCGTCCTCGGAGGCCGCCCGCCGGGAGACGGCCTCGGGGCTCGGCAGGCAGACGCGGTCCGATCCCCCGGTGGGCGCCGCAGCGGTACCGCCCGGGCTCACGACCGGGCGACCGATGGTTCCGGGACTCGCCGCGGCGCTGGCCGCGGAACTGCTGCGCCGGGTGGACGAGGAACGACGCCTGATGCGACAGGCACGGACGGCATCCGGCCATCGGCGGCACCGCGCCCTCGCCCGGTGCCGTGAGGACAATGCCGAGGCCCTCGCCACCGTCGTCCACCGGTACGGCTGGCCGTCCGCCGACCTGGTCGGCCTCCCCGCTTCCACGGCGGCGCTGATGATCCTGCTGCACGCCCCTTGTCCGGACTTCCAGCTGAAGTGCCGTGACCTGATCGCCGACGCCGCGGCGGACGGGCGCTGCCCCGCTCTCCACCACGCGTACATCGCCGACCACTGCGCCGTGGAACTGGGCCGGCCCCAGTACTACGGCACCCGCATCGACCCCGCGACGCTGCGCCCGTACCCCGTGCGCCGGCCGCAGACCCTCGACGAGCGCCGGCGCGACGTCGGTCTCGGCCCGCTCGACGAGCAGCTCCGCCGGCTGCGGGCCGGTGGATGAGGCGCCTCGGGACGTGATGTGCAGCACGCGGGAAAAGCTCTCCGCGGCGGCCGGGGAAAGGTTCTGGCTGGGCACGGCTTGATCGCCGATCAAGAAAGGTGAAATCCCTGGCCACGGCATGTTCGGTGCATTTGACACCTCATTGGGGCCACAGATAGGAAAAGCTCTCTGAAGTGGAGAGGTGGACTGTGCGCGAGCCGAACGTGGTCGGGGACTGGCAGGAGTACGACGAGCATGCCGGTCTGCGTGTCCGCGTCCATGGAGTGGAAAAGGCGGAGCCGCCGCGAGGACGCGACGACGCCGCCGATGGGCTCGCCTACTTCGCATTTCGAGTGACGGTCGAAAACCGCACGACCGAGCATTTCGGGATCCACCTCGAGGACGGCCAGATCGACATCCGCATCGGCGCCGACGGCGAGAGCGCGTTCCTGGACTGGCGGAACTCTCAGTTCATCGAGGGCTTCGACGTCTACCCGCTGCGCCGGGCCACCGCCGTCCTCTTCGCCGCGGGAGCGGAGGCGTTCCTGCACCGCGTGGACATCCAGGTCCAGCTGAAGGTCGACGACGAGTGGACCGAGCGGTACCTCTGGGCGGGCGGCATCGACCCGTACGAGACCACGGTCGAGGCGGGCGCCCGTCCCGACACGGCCCGGGACACCCTGGCCTGCCAGGTGAGCAACTTTCTCCGCAGGGAAGCCGAGTCCTGAGCCGCGAGAGGGCCTAGCGCTCCCCGGCCGGATTCCCCTCCACCCACTGGATGAGGAGCTGACGCACATACGGGTTGCCGTCCTGCGCGGCGTGCGCCAGCCGCTCCGCGCTCGCACGCGCGGTGCGCCACTGCGCGGGGGTGTCCTCGTCGTGGGCGTGGTCGGCGGCGGCCAGCGCGTCGGCCGCCAGCCGGCGGAGATCCTCGGACAGATCGTCGTCGGCGGCTGCGCGGTACGCCTCGAGGCGCAGCCCTGTCATGTCACGGGAGGCGCTGTCGGCGGCCGCCGGGGGCTGGGCGTAGCCGCTGACGGCGATGACCGCGCAGAAGGCGGACACGTCCTGGCGGCTCTGCCGTTGCCCCTTCGCGATGGCAGGGGCGAGCCACGAAGGGGCCTTCCAATGGAGGACAGCGGTGGCCGCGGCGAGTGCGACGCCCAGCAGCACCACCGGGATCCAGCCGCCCAGGAACCACCCGACCGGGCCGAGCACCACAAAACAGACAGCGCTGCACATCCATATGCGACGGCGGCCGAGCCTCAGGTGTCGTGGATCCATGGGGCTCAGTGTCGCAGGCACACCGTCGCGGTGATGAGGCGGCGGGGCGATTCCCGCCCGGCCGCGCCACGGGTCCTGCGGCCGGCTCCGCGGCGGGTGTCGCTGTCTTCCGCGTCGGCCGGAGGCACCTCTCAGGTCAGCGAGCGAATCCGTTCCCGCGGGCGCGCGTGCGGACGACGGCCGACGACCGAGCCGTGATCGAGCCCGCCCGCGAGCGTTGCCGGTGGAAGCCGTCCGTCGGACCCGGCCCGGATCACGTGCCGGCGGCGGCGCCGAGGTCGAGCACACGCGGCACGCCGAGGTCGAGCACACGCGGGCCGGGCGCGGGTTCGAGCGCCCAGCGCACCGCGGCCCGCGCGTGGTCCGGACGGTGTTCGGCGTACGAGGCCGCCGGCGCGCCGAACGACGAGGCGTGCAGCAGCCGTTCATCCCTGATCCACACGGCCACCCCATCGGTGCCGGCGGTGGCCGTCCACCCCGCGTCACCACCTCGGCGACCGCTGCTCGACGGCGCCACCGGCCGTCCTTGTGGGTCCACGAGGTGATGCGACGTCTCGCCTGGTCACTCGGTCGACTCCGCCCCTGCACACGGCTTTTGGCCAGACGTCATGAGATCCGCGGGTGCGGCGTGCGCCACGTGTCGCGCCCGCCCTCAGTGCGTGTGACCCGTGGGCCGCGCGATGAGCCGTACCGCCTGCGCACCTCACGCGCGATGAGCCGTACCGCCTGCGCACCTCGCCCACGGTCCGTTCCGCGTGCCCGTCGCGGCACGGGCGGGTGGCGCCGTGTCGCGCCGCCCGTCGGCCACCGCGGCGCTAGCGTGGCGCGTATGCGGCATCACGGCCGGCGGCGGGCCGGAATCCTCGGGGCGCTTCTCGCGCTGTGCGCGGCCGGCTGCGGCGGCGGGGGAGGGGGCGCCGCGTCGTCGGCGACCCCCGGGCTCCGGGCGTCGTCGAAGATCGGGGTGTCGAGCCCCGCGTTCGCGGACGGCGGCACGATTCCGCGCCGCTACACCTGCGACGGCGAGAACGTCTCACCGCCGCTGGACTTCTCCGGGGTGCCGCAGGGCGCTGCCGGGCTGGTCGTACTGGTCGAGGACCCGGACGCCCCGGGCGGCACCTTCGTGCACTGGACCGTGTGGGGCATCGATCCGCACGAGACGGCGCTGGCCGCGGGCGCCGTGCCGCGCGGAGTCGTGCAGGGCCGCAACGACTTCGGGAAGCTCGGATACGGCGGCCCGTGCCCGCCGGAGGGGAAGGCGCACCACTACGTCTTCTCGGTCTTCGCCGCCGACGTGAAACCGACCTTTACCGAGGGGGCCGGAGCGGGCGATGTGCAACGCGCGCTGGCCGGGCACGTCACGGCTTCGGGGAGGCTGGTCGGCCGCTACGGCAGGTGACCGGCGGCCGGGCGGTGAATGGCCGGAGATCGCCCTGGCCGCACCGGTCGCCGCTTCGTACGATGCCGTCACTCCCGGCCTTCACAGCTCCTTCACAGCCCGGGGGAATGCGCATGCCTGCTTGACATGTGCATGTTCAACAAGTCCTTGATCCAACGCACTGGTCTGCGACGGCTCCCCACCCGCGGGGAGCCGCACCCCCCATTCCAGGGCGGCGCACCTCGCGTGCCGCCGCCGGAACACCGACGCAATGGATTGGAGCCCCATGACTGGTGGGCTGCTACTGGGTGGCGCCATCGCCGCCCTGTTCGCCTCGGCACTCCCCGCGCACGACCCGTCCTCCGGGATCGTCGACCCGCCCCCGGACAAGATCGTCATCAAGGTCGCCACGGTGAACGGCTCGGGATGTCCCCAGGGCACCGCGGCCGTCGCGGTCTCGCCGGACAACACGGCGTTCACGGTGACCTACAGCGACTACCTCGCGCAGGTCGGAGGCAATGCCGACCCCACCGCGTTCCGCAAGAACTGCCAGCTCAACCTGATCGTCCACGTGCCCCAGGGCTTCACGTACGCCATCGCCAGCGCCGACTACCGCGGCTTCGCGGCGCTCCAGCAGGGAGCGAGCAGCACCGAGAAGGCCTCGTACTACTTCCAGGGCTCCCCGAACACGGCCGCCATCACCCACCCCTTCCGTGGCCCGTACGACGACAACTGGCAGGCCACGGACACCACGGACTGGGCCCAACTGGTGTGGGCGCCCTGTGGCGTGCAGCGGAACTTCAACATCAACACCGAACTCCGCGTCAACGCGGGGACGTCCACTCCCGGCAGCTCCAGCTTCATGACCATGGACTCGACGGACGGCGACATCAGCACCGTCTACCACCTGGCCTGGAAGGAGTGCCCGAGCCCCTGACCCCTGGATCCTGGGGCTGAACGCGCGCGTGCCCGGCCGGCTCCGTCGTGTCGGAGCCGGCCGGGCACCGGGGGTTCGTCGACCGGCTCCGCCGCATCGGAGCCGGTCGCGTCAGGGAAGCAGCTTGTCGAGGGCCGCCGGGCCTTCCTCCTTGAGCTTGCGCTCGGCCCAGGCGAGGTTGCGCGGGTTGATGTCGCGTCCCGCCGCGAGTACCAGGTCCTCAGCGGTCACGGCGCCCCCTGCACCGGTGTGCAGCAGCGAGTCGGGGGTCGCCCTGTCGTCGGACGGCGCGGACGCATCGGGTTGGCTCGTTGACATGATCTCTCCCTGTTCCACGTGACCTGTTCTCACGCTACGGGCATTCCGCAGCGCCCGCGCGACACGGCCCGCAGGTGCGTCTCGAGCCCGGACGCAACCCGGCGGGGCCGTACGGGAGGGGCACCCCGTTCGGGCGTACAGCGATATCGGTCGCGGCCCGTGCGGGTGATGGTGGAGGCACTCGCACCCCTGCGAATGATGGGAGCTTGACATGCGCATTCGTCTGATGGCCGCCGCCGGCCTGGCGACCGTGGCTCTTGTGGCCACGGCCGGGACTGCCGCCGCGGACGACCCCGACCCGGTCGGCGTCGCCGCGAACAGCCCCGGACTTCTGTCCGGCAACGTGATCCAGATCCCCGTGGACCTGGGTCTCAACCTCTGCGGCGACTCCATCGACGTGCTGTCCCTGCTGAACCCGGCGACCAACAACACGTGCACGGCCGACTGACGAAGCCGTCGCGTGTGCCGGGCAGGGGCTTCCTTGCCTGACTGAACGGTCACGTCCGCCGGGCAGGGATTTCCCTGCCCGGCGGACGCTTGTCTGCTCCCGGTCGCCGATCCCGTCGTGTCGCCGGGGTCACCTGGTCGTCGCCGGTGAGCGGTGCGTGGTGTGGTCGGTGTGCTTTCGCCGGTGCAACTGCCCTTGGTGCGGGTGGCGTTGGCGTGGCCCTCGTCGGTGTGGCGCCGGCCGGCGGTAGTCCGGCGGGGCCGGCCGCGCGGGGCGTGGCGGCGGCGTGTCCCGGGCCCTTCCCGGACGTCGTGCGGCGCGTCGCCTCGTGGACGGTGAGCCGACGCGTGGTGTCCATTCATTGGTCTGTACATGACCATCAGGACCGGCCAGACTGTGCGCCGAGCAGCCCGCCCCCCGACGAGGAGCAGACCATGCGCATGCCCGCACGGCAACGTTGTCACGCAGTTCTGGCAGGGATCGTCACGCTCGCCACCGCCGTCGTCGTGTCCGTCGCCACCACCGGGCCCGCCCAGGCCGCCGACACCTGGACCGAGACGGGTTCCGACCGCGCCGATCCGCTGACCGAGAGCCAGGGCCTCACCTCGGTCGAGGTCCCGGCCGGAAGCCCCAACCACTACACGGGCATCGGCACCATTCCCATCGGTGTCAGCAGCCGCGGCTGGAACCACGTCGGCGACCCGGACGCCTCCTACAACGGCTACTACATCGAGCCGTATCAGAGCGACTCCGGCAGCGCCAAGATGTTCCGTGTACAGGCGCCGGGCGGCGCCTGGTCCGAGTACGTCCACGCGCTGAGCCCGGGCGAGGCCCTCAACAACTCGTTCGTCACCATCTCGCCCGACGGCTCCTGGATGGTGTCCGGAGAGTGGGGCACGATGAACCGGCTCCTGGTGTTCCCGACGCCCGGCGTCAATTCCGGTACGTCGCCCGCGGCGAACCTCCCGCAGGCGTCCACCATCAACCTGGACCACGCCGTACGCGACGTACAGGGCTGCGACTTCGTCACCGCGACGCGGCTGCTGTGCTCGTCCGACGACCCCGCGGGCACCCTCTTCGGCATCACCAAGCCGCTGCTCCAGATCGATCTGTCCGGCGAGCCCAACGGCACGGCGGACGTGTCCGGTCACGTCACCGCCCTGCGTCAACTCCCGCTGCGCAGCGCCTGCTCGGGCACGTTCGAGGCCGAGGGCATCGACTACGACCGGCGCACCGGCACCCTGCGGGTGATCGTCGTGTCGCCGGGCTTCTGCGTCCTGACCGACAGCAAGACCTACAAGTTCAACAGGAGTTGAGGCACGCCGACAGTGGTGCGGCCCGCGGCCGGGGCGCCGGTGCGGGCTGGAGATCGGCAGGGGCGTAGGCGACGGGGCGCGGGGAGGTCTACTGTCGGTAGCAGTACCAGGGTGATGGGGGGCGGCCGGCTGTGGTGGAGGACGACGCCGTGATCGGCTGCACGGGGGAACTGCTCATCGGCACACGCGGATCCGCCGGTCCCGGCGAGATCCTCGTGCAGGTCCGGGGCGGATCCGAGACCTTCCTCGCCTGGTCGCCGGAGCCCCTGCCGACAGGGGCGACCGTGCTCGTGGTCGCATCCCGCGGATGCCGTGCGGTCGACGTCATCATGTGGGCCGACCCCCTGGAGGCGTTGGGCGGTCATCCCGCCGGCGCAGGCTGAGGAGGATGGACAACGATGTTCGGATACCGCGTTCCCGCTCCCGACCAGGCGATGCTGATCTCGGGAGGGAGGCGGGGACTCGGGGGAGCGCCGTTCCGGGTGGTGACGGGCCATGGCAAGTTCGTCCTGCCCGTCTTCCGCAAGACGCGCTTCCTCACGCTGTCGATGTGCGAGTCCGAGGTCACCGAGACCTGTGTCACCAAGCAGGGCATCTCCCTGCACGTCCGCGCCGTGATCGCGTTCAAGGTGGGCAACGACACCGAGAGCATCATCAACGCCGGACAGCGGTTCCTCTCCGACCAGGACCAGATGTCGGTGCTCACCGGGCGCATCTTCGCCGGTCATCTGCGCGCCATCATCGGCTCGATGACGGTGGAGGAGATCGTCACCGAACGGCAGAAGCTCGCCGCGGAGGTCCTGGACACCTCCAAGACCGAGATGGCGAAGATCGGGCTGATCGTCGACTCGCTGCAGATCCAGTCGATCGACGACGGCGACACCGGATACATCGACGCCATGTCCGCACCGCACAAGGCGGCGATCCAGCGGCAGGCCCAGATCGCCCAGGCCCAGGCCACCCAGGTGGCGGTCGAGGCCGAACAGGTCGCGGCGCGCAACCAGGCCGAGTACGCGCGGCAGACCGCCGTGGTGAAGGCGGAGTACTCGGCCGAGGTGGACCGGGCTCAGGCCCAGGCCGCCCAGGCGGGACCATTGGCGCAGGCCCACGCCCAGCAGGAGGTCCTCGCCGCGCAGACCGAACTGGCCCAGAAGCAGGCGGCGTTGCGGCAGCAGCAACTGGTGGCCGAGATCGTGAAGCCCGCCGAGGCCGAGGCCGAGCGGATCAGGGTGCTCGCCGTCGCCGACGCCGAGCGCATGAAGATCCAGGCCGAGGCCGCGGCCTCGCACGATCGCGTCGCGCTCGACCGGATGCTGATCGACCAGCTGCCGCAGATCGTCAAGGAGGCCGCGGGCGGGCTCGCCGGAGCCAACGTGAACGTCCTCAACGGCGCAGACGGCCTGGGCGAGATCGCGGCGGGACTGGTCGCCCAGGGGCTGACGATCCTGGACTCCGTCCGGCAGAACCTGAACGGCCAGAGTCCCGACACCCGCCCCGACAAGGCGGACGCCCCGCTCGCACTCCAGGGCTACACCCGCGCACCGGACGAGGACACCCAACAGGCCGGGCCGGACAACGGCCGGACCGGCCAGGCCTGAAGCGTCCGGGCGGGCTCACCACCCGCCCGGAAGTCCGCTTCGCGCAACACTTGTCACCGCTGTGTCACGGCCCCTGGGGGCACCACAACTCCCCGGGCACGTGTCCTGTCGAACCGGGCGTGAGTGAAAGGAACTTGGTCCTTTCACCATATTGACCACCAAGCCCGGCCTTTCGACCCGGCCGCGTCTTCATCACGGGGAGCAGGACATGACCAGCGCGCAGCGTGCGTCCGGCACGACGACCTCCACCACCGGCACCACGGGTGCCCGCCGCAGAAGGGGCACGGCCGCCCTGGCGGCCGCGTCCTTCCTGCTGCTCGCGGGCCTCGGTATCGCAGCCGCACCCGCCTCCTACGCGGGCACCCCCGGCGGCACCCAGGCCAACGACCGCAACTCCGACTTCGACGGCGACGGCTACGACGACGTCCTCATCGGCGCGCCGGAAGGCACCGTCGACGGCAAGAAGGGCGCCGGCTTCGTCACCGTCCAGTACGGGGCGGCCAACGGCATCGGTGCCGGCAACAGCGTCCCCCAGGCGCGTACCGCCGTCTTCAGCCAGTCCACCGTCGGCGTCCCCGGCACCTCGGAGACCTACGACTCCTTCGGTGCGGCCGTCGCCACCGGAGACCTCGACGGCGACGGCTACGACGACGCGGTCGTCGCGGCGCCCGGCGAGGACGTCGGATCCCTGGAGGACGCGGGCCGCGTGACGGTGCTGTACGGCTCCAGGAGCGGACTCGGCCCGGCCCGGAGCGTCACGTTCGCCTCCGCCGTCCCGGCGGCCGGAGCCCGCTTCGGTGCCGCCGTCACCGCCGCGCGGCTGACGGGGGACACGCCTGCCGACGTCGTCGCCGTACTCGACGGGCAGGGTGCGCAGTTGTTCACGTACAGCGGGGGCGCACTGCACCACACCGGCACGCTCGACACGACCGCGCACCCCGCCGGCCGGGCCGTCCGGCCCGCCTACGTGACCACGGGTGACTACGACCGCGACGGCTATGCCGACCTCGTCGTCTCCGGCTACAGCCCCGACGACGACTACACGCAGGGCTGGTCGGCGGTCTACTCGGGCGGCGAACACGGCCTGACCCACCTGCGCGACCTGCGTGGCGGCATCTCCACGGCCTCGGGCGACATCGACAGCGACGGCTACGACGACCTCGTCACCGGCCAGAACAGCAGCCCCGACGACGAGGCGGAGGGCCTGACCGGCGGACTCGTCGGTGTCTACCACGGCGGCGAGGACGGCCTCGAGGGCCAGGACGGACCCGGCAGCACCCCCCGGTGGTGGACCCAGAACTCGCCGGGGGTGCCGGGCACCGGAGAGCACGGCGACGCGTGGGGCACGGAGTTGTCCGTCGGCGACAGCGACGGCGACGGCTACGCGGACGTGGCCGTCGGCGCACCCGGCGAGGACATCGGCACCGTGTCGGACGCCGGCGCGGTGTGGCTGCTGCGCGGCTCGGCGGACGGCCTGACCGCGACGGGCGCGCAGTCCTTCGACCAGAACACCCCCGGCATCCCCGGCACCGCCGAGATGGACGACACGTGGGGTGCGCAGGTCCGGCTCGCCGACACGGACGCCGACGGCCGCAGCGAACTCCTGGCCGCCGCGCCCGGCGAGGACAGTGCGGACGGCGTGGTCTGGCACCTGCCCGCCGGCACCAAGGGCCTGGTGGCCGACGGTTCCTGGCTCTTCGGGGCGGGCGCGCTGGGCGCGCCGGGCGGTGACGCCCGCTTCGGTGCCGCCGTCGACGAGTGACCGTCGACCGTCACCTTGTACGACCACCGGCGCGTCGGCGCACGCCGTCGCCCGTGGCACGGTGAACCCGGCCGCCGTCGTCCGACGGCGGCCGGGAGCCGGGAACCCGGCGGCTTGCGCGCAAGGCGATCGCGAGCAGATCGGGGAGAGGCCGGCCGCGTCCGCGTGACACGGCCCGCGCGCGAACGCGGGCCATGTGCTCAGGTCCCGGTGGCGGGCAGGCTGCACCGGTGAGCCGGACGCGTCGCCCGGTCCGTGTCGGAGCGGGTGAGGCCGGGGCCCCGGGGACGGGAGCGGCACCCGCGACATCGTTTTCCCTTGGTCCAAGACCCAACTGCCTTATGATCGGCGGCAGTCGACCGCTGCATCCCGCCCGCCCCAGGAGGAGCGCGTGCCCCGGACCCCTTCGCGACGTACCGCACTGCACGGCCTCGCGGCCGCCGGAGCCGCGGTCATCGGATTCGACCCCTTCACCCGCAGTTGGGCGACCAGCGCGTCCGCCCGGCCGCTGACCGGCCTCCCGCCGCTGGACGGGAGCATCCACACCGACGACGCCTCGCTCGGGGCCGCCGCCGACGACTTCGGGCACATCGTCCACCGGCGTCCCGTCGCCGTCCTGCGACCGGGCTCGGTCCAGGACGTCGTCGCGATGATCCGCTTCTGCAACACGCACCGTGTCAAGGTCGCTCCCAGAGGCCAGGGCCACGCCACCCAGGGGCAGGCCCAGGCCGACCAGGGCCTGGTCGTCGAGACCACGCCGCTCGCGGACATCGGACCGGTCGGACCGGGCAGCAGGACGGTCACGGTCGGGGCGGGCGCCAAGTGGAGCGACGTCGCCAAGGCCACGCTCGCCCACGGACTCACACCGCCGACCTTCACCGACTACCTCGAACTCTCCGTCGGCGGCACTCTGTCGGTCGGTGGTCTGGGCGGCCAGACCCACCAGCAGGGCGCCCAGGTAGACAACGTCACCGAACTCCAGGTCGTCACCGGCGCGGGCGAGCTCGTACGGTGCTCCCCGACCCGCCACCGCGACCTGTTCCTCGCCGTGCTCGCGGGACTCGGCCAGTGCGCCGTCGTCGTCGGGGCCACCCTGCGTCTGGTCCGCGCACCCGAGACCGTGCGCCACTACCTCCTCCCGTACGACGACCTGCGGATCTTCCTCGACGACCAGCGACGGCTCGTCGAGGAGGGCCGCTTCGCCTACGTCGAGGGCCAGGTCACCCCCGACGCCGGCGGAGCCTTCCGCGGCTACCTCCTCGAAGCCGTCGCCTACGGCCCGCCCGTCGGGCCCGCCCCGGACGACGCCCGACTGCTGCGCGGGCTGCGCCACGACCCCTCGGGCGTGCAGAAGTCGGACCTCGCGTACTACGACTTCCTCGACCGGCTCGCGCCGAGCGTCGCCGCCCTGAAGGAGGCGGGCCTGTGGGCGTACGCCCACCCGTGGCTCAACCTGCTGCTGCCCGGCCGCACGGCCGCCGCCGTCGCCGGAGCCGTGCTGGACGACCTCACCCCCGAAGACCTCGGCCCGGGAGTCGTCCTCCTCTACCCGCTGCTGCGCGACCGGCTCGGCACTCCACTGCTGCGCATGCCCGACGACCCGGTGCCGTACCTGCTGGCCGTCCTGCGCACCACCCCGCCCGACGACACGGCCACCGTCGACCGTCTGCTCGCCGCCAATCGGGCCGCCTACGACACCGTCCACGCGGCCGGCGGCACCCACTACCCGGTCGGCTCAGTCCCCTTCGCACCCGCGGACTGGCGCGAGCACTTCGGGCCCGCCTGGCGCCGGCTGGCCACCGCCCGGCACACCTACGACCCGCGCGGCATCCTCGTACCGGGCCAGGGCATCTTCTGACGGAGCCACGTGCCGGAATGACGCCGGTCCCCCCGGATGCCCGCGGGCCGGCGCCCACGGGCACCGCTCACCAGCGCTGCGGCGCACTGCCCGCGACCGGTACGGACGGCTTGCCGTCCGTACCGACCGGGACGTCCCCGGCGAGCATCACGCGGTGCATGATCCGCGGATGGTCCACGTGCGCGGTGTCCCCGGGCGCCAGATGGATCGTGGCCCGGTTGTCCCAGAAGGCCACGCTGCCCGGCTCCCACCGGAACCGGACCGTGTACTCGGGCCGGGTGGCCTGCTCCAGCAGCATCTCCAGGATCGCTCCGCTCTCCGGCCGGGACAGCCCGAGGAGCTGCTCGACGTAGTAGCCGTTGACGGACAGGACCCGTTCGCCGGTCTCCGGGTGCACCCGCACCAGCGGGTGGTCGGAGGCGATCTGATGGTCCAGCAGATGGCGAACGTACGCGTCGTCCCCGGGTCGTGTCTGGTAGCCGACACCGAGCCGGTGCTCGGCGCGCAGCCCGTCGACGAACTCCCGCACCGGTGCCGACAGGCCCGCGTAGGCGACGGCCAGATTGGACCAGGTGGTGTCACCTCCGTACGGCGGCACGGTCTCGGCACGCAGGATCGTCGCGGCGGGCGGGTCGACCCGGGCACCGTGGTCGCAGTGCCAGCCCCGCAGGAGCGAATGGCGCCGCCGGCGCAGCCACTCCTCGTGACCCATGCCGTAACGCCCGCCCAGTTCCAGCCGGTCGGCGGTCGTCTCCACCTCGGGGAAGTCCTTCGGCGACGCGCTGCCGCGCGAACGGAGGCGGACCGGCTCGCCGAACCGCCGTGCGAACGCGATGTGGGAGGCGTGGTCGAGATGCTGGTCCCGGAAGAACACCACCTTCCACCGCAGCACCGCCTTCCGGATGCGGGCGACGACCGCGTCGTCCAACTCGCCGGCCAGGTCGACTCCGGTGACTTCGGCGCCGATGTGCCCGGCGACCGGCTTCACTTCGAGTCGCGTGACCTGGTCCGTCATGAGGGCTCCGTCGATCAGGTGGCCGATCCGTCGGGGTCCAGCATGACGCGTGGGCCCGTCGCCGGACAGGGCGCGTCGCGGTGGGTGACGCGGATCTTCGACTGACCGTGCGGCAGTTCCTCCCAGTCGGCCATGAAGCGACCGGCCAGACCGTGCTTCTCGGCCAGAGCCAGGAGGGTCTCGGTGCGGTAGTAGAAGTCCTCGCGCAGCACATGGTGCTCCTCGCCCTCGGTGCGATCGAAGGTGAAGTCGAACCAGCCGCCGGGGGCCAGCACCCTGCCGACGTGGGCGAAGCACTCCTCGATGACGGGGAGCGGGGAGTGGGAGAAGACGCTGTGCGCGTGTACCACGTCGAAGTGGGCGTCCGGCAGGAAGCCCAGCTTCAGGTCGCGCACCGGGGTGAGCGTGGGGAGCCGTTTCTGAAGCTCCATGCGCACCACCGTGTCCTGCGCGGCCAGCAGGATGTCGGGGGAGATGTCGATGCCGTAGTAGTGCCCGGGTTCCAGGTGCCTGATGAACCGCCAGCCCGCCCGCAGATTGCCGCAGCCGATCTCCAGCATCCGGTGCTCGGAGCGCAGGCCGTGGCCGAGCAGGTAGTCGAACTGCAGGGCGCCCAGGGCGAGCCACCGCTCGTGGCTGCGGCTGCCGACGGCCGCGTCCGGGTCGGCACGCGTGTCGGAGCGCATCACCGCGCGGTAGTACGAGATGTGGTCCGGCCAGCGGTGGCGCAGCCACGCGTCGCGGGCGGCACGGGCGAGATGACGGGGCACCCGCCCGGGGTGGCGCAGCGCGTAGGCGACGCGGTGCCCGAGGGCCGCGCGATTGACGGAGACGTTCTTGGCAGGCACGCGGGTGTGTCCTCCTCGTTCGGCACGCGCGCGGTGCCGGCACCGCGCGCCTCGCTGGTCTCGACCCCAGCTTCGGCCCTGCGCAGGCCCACCGCACGCGCTCGTCCGGTTCGTTGCCGGGCCCGCGCGGGTACGGTCGACGTCACCGCGCTGGACGCTGTGCGGCCGTACGGGGGACGCAGGGGCGCCGACGGGCAACGCCCTCCGGAGGAGGAACACCCGGGGAGGCGCGGGCGGTGACCGACGAACCGCCGCGCCGCCCGGAGCGCTCCGGTCAGCCCTGGTGGTCGCGCAGGACGGCGAGGGCGCGGTCGGCGTGCGCGCTCATCCTCAGCTCACTCCGGACGATCTCCAGGACCGTCCGGTCCTGCGCGATCACGAAAGTGGCCCGCTTCGTGGGGGCCAGGGAGAAGCCGCGCTTCACACCGAAGCGTTCGCGGACGACGCCCTCGGGGTCGGACAGCAGCGGGAACCCGAGCGTGTGCCGGTCGGCGAACTCCTGCTGCCGGTCGACGGGGTCACCGCTGATCCCGACGGGACTCGCTCCGGCGGCGGCGAACTCCGCGGCCAGGTCACGGAAATGACAGGCCTCGGCGGTGCAGCCCGGGGTGAGGGCGGCCGGGTAGAAGAACAGCACCACGGGTCCGTCGGAGAGGAGTTCCGACAGGCGCCGGTCCGCTCCGCTCTCGTCCGGCAGCGTGAAGTCCTCGACCGTGTCCCCGACGTTCATCCGGCCCGTCATGACTGCCCCTGCGCGTTCCGGGCGACGCCGCGCGCCCACAGGACCAGCGGCACCTGGAGCGGAAGGCGTGCCAGTGCCGCGGTCCGCTGCGGGGCGGGGCGGTCCCGCCAGTCGACGGCCATCTGTACGTTGGCGGGGAACACGCCGACGAAGAAGGCGGTGGCGGCCCGCGCGGCGGCGCGGCGCGTGCGGGGCGACACCAGACCGGCGGCCAGGGCCAGTTCGGCGACACCGCTCGCGTAGGTCCAGGTCCGCGGGGCGCCCGGCAGGGCCCGCGGGATGGTCTCGTCGAACTGGCGCGGAGAGACGAAATGGGCTACGCCCGCTGTGGCCAGCAGGCCGGCGAGCAGCAGGGGCGAGCGTTCCGACCGTGGCACGGTTCCTCCTCAGGGGGACACTGACGCGCGATATTACTGGACGGTAAGCGGAAGGGGGGTGCGGGGTGCACGCGCTTGCGAGGCGCGGACGACGCCCCCGTACGCTCCCTGCCTGCCCGCCTGCCCGCGCCTTCCTTCCTTCCTTCCTTCCGGTCGGTCGTCGACCTCGACGGCGCGACCGGCTCGACTCGCCGCGGACACACACCGGGCGCTCGGTCCGCACACAGGGTGTACGCGGTTGTGCGCAGGTGCCTCGTCTCACTCGCTGCCGACGGCCCGATCACATACAGAAAATGGAAGGGTGAACGGGTCCCGCCCACCATCCGCATTGGGGCGGGGCCCGCTCACCCGGGCATGTTCGGCACGGTGGTCACGACCGTGTGCGGGAATCCGCAGGAATTCACGGCCGATGGCGTTTGGAATTCCCTTTCACGGTGAGTCGTGGAAGTGGATCGCATTTGTCGACGCAGTGAGGATGTGAACTGCTGTGGCCAAGGACCAGAAGGCCAAAGCCAAGATGGAGCAGGCCAAGGGCAAGGCCAAGGAGACCGCTGGACGCGCGGTCGGCAACGAGCGGTTGACCGCCGAGGGCCGGACCGAGCAGGCGAAGGGTGACGCCCGGCAGGCCAAGGAAAAGACGAAGGACGTCTTCCGCCACTGAATTCGTCACGGGCGAGCGGTGCCGAATCAGGTGGCTACGCGCACTGAATCCGGTACCGAACGTAACGGAATCGGGTATTGGTGAACGAATGGCGTCCGAGCCGTTTTCACGGGGCCCGCAGCGCGAAGTCGCGGCGGGCCCCGTGGCGTGCGCGCGTGCGGCGGGCACCCCGTGGCCCGCGCGCACGGAAGACCTCGGTGGCGGCACGCGTCACGCACGCACGGTGATCCCCGCACGGGCCCGTGCACGTGCGGGGATCACCGGGAACGGCGGTGAGGACGCATGGCCGCACCCCGCGAGAGCCGGTTCGAGCGGCAGCGCCCCGCCGGGCCGGCGTCGGCGCTGCCGTGAGCCGCGTCGCCCTCAGGCTGTCAAAGCGTGCCGCGACGCGCTCGCGACGCCCGCTGCGCCGCGCGCCGTGGCCGCGGCCCGCACCGGATACGTGGTCTTGCCCGGATCCTCCAGCGGGTCCCCCAGCACGATCCGGCCGGCGGCGTGCAGCGCGTCGCAGTCGTCCGTGGGCAGCGCGACATGGCAGCCGCCCCGTCCGGCGCCGGTGGGGGAGGGCTGCCAATAGCCGTACCGGCGGCGGCCGTTGGTGTGCACGGTGAGGAACACCGGGAACCGCTGCTCCGTGATCAGCCGCAGGACCTCGGCACCACCGGCGCCCAGCGGCGCGTGCGGGCGGGAAAGCGCGCGGAGCATCGTCACCGGCCTCCGCTCAGGACTCGCGGCACGGCGCGGCGGTGCGGGGTGGGCGTCATCTCCATGCGGCCTTTCGACGGACGGGGCGGATCACCTGCCTCTGGGCGGTGACGTTCTCGCTGCTCAGCATTGTTCCTCAGGGCACTGACAATGCGGTCGGACCGTGCCCGTGGGCACCGCCCGGAGCCGCGGCCTGCCCTGCGCGAGGCGTGTGCGGCCGTTCCGCTCAGTGATCGTGGACCGCCGTCTCTTCCTGATGGGCCCGGGCCGCGAGCTCGCCCTGGACGAAGGGATCGTCGGCAGGGTCGTAGGTCCCCGCGTGGTCGGCCAGGGTCTCGGCGATCCGCTCCCACTCCTCGGCCACCGCGCGCGCGAGGAACGCGTCCTGGCCGATGAGCGAATCGTCCTCGGCCGCCTTCCTGGCGGCGACCAGCGCGTTCTTGGCCGCGTGATGTCCCATCCCCGTCGCCGTACGGCGTACCCGCGACCAGGCGGCGTGCTCCTGCTCGGAGGGATGTGCCCCGGCGTCGCCCGGGTCGCCGCCGGGAGCGGGGTCCGGTGTTCGGTCCTGCTGCAGGCTCACTGCTCCACCTCGTTCGCGTACCGGCGAGTGATGACTCCTCAGGCAGGCCCGTCTGCCCCCGCGAGCGGCACCGACACCTGTCAATGGATGAACGTCCCTGCGAGCGGTGGTCGCCCCGGGACCGCGGTCCGCGGCGTTCACCAGGGGAGGAAGGCGTGCACGTCCTTGCCGTCGGGCCGCGTCACCACGCTCACCTGGTCGCAGAGCGCGTGGACGAGATGCCAGCCGATGCCGCCGCCGCCCTCGGAGGGACGGAAGCGGCGCGGGGTCGGCGGGGTGCTGCTGCCGTCGCGCAACGTCACGTGCACGCCGTCGCGGGTGATGGTGGGGCGCATATGGAGCTCGAAGGGGCCGGGTGCGTACTGGATCGTGTTCGCGGCCAGTTCGGTCACCACGAGCAGGACGTCGTCCCAGTGCTCCGCCGCCGACGGCGGCGACGCCCGCGCGAGGTCGCGCAGAAAGCCCTCGGCGGCCAGGCGGGCGTCGGTCACGTTCTGCAGCCGACCCGCGAAGGTCATGGTGAGAGTCTCGATCTCCGCACCCGACCGGTTCTTGTCCCGACTGGGTTCGATTTCCATCGCGCCTTCCCGGATCTCGTCGGCCGGATTCCGTACTGCTTCGCGGTGTGGGGCCCGCGGGCGCGGACCGGGACCGGCCTCCCGTCGCCCGCCTCTACGCCGTGGCGTCCCGGGATCGCCGACGGGCCTCGCGCCGCGCCAGTGCTCGCCGTTCGGCCTCGCTCGTGCCGCCCCAGATGCCGATGGCCTGGCCCGTGTCGAGCGCCCAGCGCAGGCACGCGTCACGTACGGGGCAGGCCCGGCAGACGGCCTTCGCCTCCTCGATCTGCAACAGGGCGGGGCCCGTGTGGCCGATGGGGAAGAACAGGTCGGGGTCGACGGATCGGCACGCAGCGGATTCTCGCCAGTCGCTCATGGGACCTCCTTGATCGCGAGGGGCGTGTTTCATGGGTTCGTCCCTTCTCGGGTCACCCTTGATCGCCCGGGTGAAACAGGCGAGGTGCGAACGGACTCCGGTGGAGCGGCCACGGCCCCGGGATCGAGCCCCCGCGACCCGGCACGGGAGAGGCCGAAAACGTGGGTCCGGCACGATGCGTGCGGCCGGGTGGCAAGATGGAACCCCAGGTGAACGCGGGCGGCGTTCCGACGGATGAGCAGGTGGGACATGGCGCACGAGTCCGGCGAAGTGTGGCAGGAGTTCGCCGTCGCCCTGGCGGACATGGCACGTGATCTGCTGGCTCAGGATTCGGTCCAGGCGACCTTGGACCGGATCGTCGAGCACGCGACCGTACTGATCAACGGATGCGACGAGGCCGGCATCCTCACGGTGCGCCGGGGCGAGGTGAGTGCCCTGGCGGCGACCAGCGACGTGGTGCGCATGGCGGACCGGATCCAGCAGGATCTGCGCGAGGGGCCGTGCTTCGACGCCGTCACCGACCGGCAGCAGCTCTACGCCATCGAGGACCTGCGCCAGCCGCACGAGCGGTGGTCGAGTTTCGCGCCCGAGTTGAGGAAGCTGGGCATGGGCAGCATGATGGGCTTCCTGCTCTTCACGGACGAGGACGAGCTCGGCGCGCTGAACGTGTACTCCCACGTGCCGCGCACCTTCGACGAGTCGGCCCAGACCGCCGGCTGGGTACTCGCCTCCCACGCGGCCGTCGCCTTCTCGGCAGCCCGCACCCACCAGCAGCTCGGGCACGCCCTGGAGACCCGTCACGAGATCGGCGAGGCCATGGGCATCCTCATGGAGCGGCACGGCCTGAGCGAGGACGACGCCTTCAAGGTCCTGAAGAAGGCCTCGCAGGACCACAACATCAAGCTGCGCGAGATCGCCCGCCGTATCTGCGAGACGGGCGAGAAACCCACGTAGCCGGTGCCGGGACCGGGTGAGGAGACGCCGCCCGCCCGGTCCGGCGGGGGCGCCCGCCCGGCCTTGGGGCACCGTTCGCGGGGCGCCCCGGATCCTGCCGCGCGGTGCCCAGGTGTGACCGGGATGTGAAGGTGGGTGATCTCATGACATGGGCTTGCCGGGGCCGGGAAGGAGGGCTGCAGCCCGCTCGGCACGTCGGCCGGACACCGGGTGGCGTCGCGTGCACGCGGTGCACGACATCGACACGGCGAGGGAGGCCGAGGCATGACGACCGTCGAACCGCTCCCTGACTCCGGCTCGGTCTGCGATGCCAGGCTGGAGCGCGAGCCACAGGCGGCGGAACGGGCACGACGCATGGTGCGGACCTTCGTCGGCGGGCTGCCGGGGCACGTGCCGCGGGACGTCGTCGAGGCGATCACGCTGGTGGTGTCGGAACTGGTGACCAACGCAGTACGGCACGCGCGCGGCCGCTGGTGCAGCGTCGCCCTCCAGGACATGGGGTACGGGATCGGCATATCCGTCTCCGACGAGGACCCCTCGCCACCCCGTCCGCGCCGCGTGGACTACACGGGGCAGGGCGGCTTCGGCTGGCCCATGGTGCGGCGTCTGTCCGCCGAACTGACCGTGAACTTCCGCCCGGACGGCAAGACCGTCCGTGCCGTCGTGCCCTTCTGAGAACCCGAGGACGAAGCATCATTCGCGATCCAGCAGCGACACTCGCCGTGACGGAGTCCTCCGTCGGCCGGGAGCGTGCCGCGAACCGGCCCCGGGGGAGCGCGTGATGACCCGTGGCGGATGACGGGGACGTACAGCACGCCGTGGAGCCGGGAGACCACCGTCGTCCGGAGCCCGGCAGCCGTGCGGACGCGGGCGGTCGTCCGGAGCCCGGGAGCCGACGCTACGCGGGCAGTGACCCGGAGCCGGGGAGTCGGCACGTAGCGGGCCGTCGCCCGGAGCCCGGCAGCCCTCTGGAACCGGGAAGCCGCCCGGAAGCCGTGGCGGGCCGGATCGCCGACGCCGTGGAGGCCCTCGTCCAACTGTGGACCTCCTCGGGCGAGATGGTCACCCCCCGGCTGTCCGCACACCAGTTGAAGGCACTGAAGGCCGTCGGGGCCCGCTCCGAACTCAACCTCACCGAACTGGCCGACACGGTCGGCATCGCGCTGCCCGCCGCGAGCCGGCTGTGCGATCGCCTGGAGGCCGCGGGTCTGGTGCAGCGCGTCCCGCATCCGCACAACCGGCGCGCTCTGCAACTCCTGCTCACGCCACAGGGCGGCAGGCTCCTCACGGAGATCGGTGAGCGCAGGACGCTGAGCCTGTCCGCCGTCCTGGCGGCCATGAGCCCCGTCCAACGGGCCGCGCTGGACGAGGGGTTGCGGGCGTTCCATGACGCCCGCCGCTCTCCCGGCGCCGGCTGCGGGGCGGACGAGTAGAGCCGATCAGGAGCTCGCCCGTCCCCTCGTACGGTCAGGCCCTCGCACGATCGGCGCAGGCCTCGCGCGTCCGGTCCACCGCGGACGCGGCGACCGACGACCCGCCGATGTGGCACAGGAGCAGACAGACGTCGTCGTCCCGCTGGGAGTCGTACAGCATCGGATCCAGGATGCGGTCGGCCGCTCGCTCCAGACGGTGTTCCAGGTCGGAGGTGCGCTGGGCCGCGAGTGTGTCGGCCAGGCGCCGGATGCCCGGGTCGATGCCCTGGGCCCGGCGCTCCACCAGACCGTCCGTGTAGAGGGCGAGCGTCGACCCCGGCGGCATGTGTTCCGTGTGGTCGCGGATGTCCTGGTGCAGCGGTATGCCCAGCATCGCGCCCGGCTTGGCGTCCAGGACCCGCACCCGGCCGTCCGGGCCGCGCAGCACCGGCGGCGGATGTCCGGCGGCGGCCCAGGTGACGGCCGTCTCGTCGGGATGGAAGCGGGCGATGACCGCGGTCGCGTACAGGTCGGGCTGCAGGTGGTGCAGGAACGAGTGCAGTTGGGTGAGCAGTCGGCCCGGTGTGCCTCCGGCGACCGCGTAGGCGCGCAGCGCGGTGCGCAACTGGCTCATCATGACGGCCGCGTGCAGGCCATGGCCGGTGACGTCGCCCATGACCGCCACCAGGCCCCCGTCGGGCTGCCGGAAGGCGTCGTACCAGTCACCGCCGATGTTCAGGCCGTGGGTGGCGGGGAGGTACCGCGCCGCGAGGCTGAGGCCGGGGGTGGTCGGCAGGTCGGTGAGAAGGGCGCGTTGCAGCGTCTCCGCGATGTCCCGGCTGTGCTCGAAGCGCTGGGCGTGGTCTATCGCGATGCCGGCCCGGCGGGCGAGTTCGACGAGCATGGTGACGTCGTCGGAGTTCCACCGCTCCTGCGGCGACGTCAGCGTCACCACCCCCAGGGGCGCGGTGCGGGCCGACAGCGGGATGCACAGCAGGGACTGCGTCGGGTGCAGCGCCGAGGGCGGATGGTCGTCCACGCCGGGCAGACCGCCCGGGTGGTCGGCGGCGTACTGGGGGCGGCCGGTGCGCGCGGCGGCGACGGCGGCCGCGGGGTGGGGGTCCTGCTTGTGGCCCGTGCTCTCCTCGGTGAAGAGCCACACCTCGGCGCTCTGGGCGTAGGTGGGGACCAGGAGTTCCGGCAGGCGGTGCAGGATCTCCTCGTGGTTGAGCGAGGCGGTGAGGTCCGCGCTGGCGTCGGCGAGGAACGTCAGTCTGTGCCGGGCGCTCTCCGCCTCCGTACGGGCCTCGCGTTCGGCGGCGAAGAGCTCGCGCTGCACCCGCCCGGCCGCGTCGAGTTCCGCGTGCAGCGCCAGGACGCCCTGGTTGGTCTGGTGCAGTTCCTCCCGGTGGAAGGCGACCAGTTCCTCCTGCTCGGAGAGCTTGTCCAGGACCAGCGAGGTGTCCTCGTCGGCGCTGAGCAGGGCATCGGCCAGGACCGTGCGGCCGCCGGGCAGTTGTGCCGGGATAGCGCCGCTGCCACCGTCCGGGAGGCGGACCGAGGTCTGCCAACCCGGCTTGTCCGCCGAGCCGTTCGCCTCCTGCTGACGGACGACGGCCGTGAGCCGCCCGTCGCGCCCCCCGGCCGTGGGCGCCGTGGTCCGCAGCGTCAACCGCCAGCTGCCGCCCTTGACTAGGCACTGACGCAGCTGCGCGCTGAGGGCGGTGACGAGGCGCGTGCGGTCGAGGAGGGAGAGGCCGTGGGCGGCGGCGAGCCGGGCCGTGGCGACGCGAGCCCGGGCCGCGTCGTCGACCGTGGTGATCTGCCAGGTCTGCGTCATGTCTGAGGGTCCAGTGAGGTGGGGTTCAGCACGGCCACGGTGGTGTCGTCCCGCGTGGGGCGGGCCGCACTGCTCGAATCGCGCACGATCACGGCTGCGGACACGGCGGGGTCCATGGAGGCGAGGGCGGCGGCGGGTGGGGGAGCCCAGCGGCTGGGCAGACCGTCGCTGTGCAGGACGAGCACGCTGTCGGAGGTCCAGGGAGTCCGGGAGCCGGGCAGCCGGGCCGGACGATGCGCGCCCACGATTCCGGGGTGCGACAGCAGCGGCCGCCAGGTGCCGTCGGCACCCAGCCGGGCGCCGACGTTGCCGATGCCGGCGAAGTCCAGCTGCCCGGCGGCGAGATCGAGCCGGGCCACCGCGATCGCTGCTCCCCGGGTGTCGCGCAGCGCGCCGTGCAACTCCCCGAGCAGGTCCTGCGGTGACAGGTGCGCACGCTGGCGCAGGAGTCGTACGGCCGCGTCGGAGGCTTCCGCTGCGGCGGGGCCGTGGCCGAGCCCGTCGGCCAGCAGCAGGGTCACGAAGTCGCCGGAGCGTGTGCAGGCCCAGGCGTCGCCGGAGTGCTCGGCCGCCCGCAGCGGGATGTTGACGCCGCCCGCCCGCACCGGCGACCCCGCCGCGGGGACACGTCCGGGATGCTGTTCCCCGCGGGCCGCGTGGACACGGGCCACCGCCACCGTGCCCTGCCCCCGCACCGTGTGCACGCCGAAGCTGTCGGCGACACGACGGCAGGTGCCGAGTCCGGCGCCCAGCGAGGCCGTCGTCGAATACCCGTCGCGCAGCGCCGCCGCGAGGTCGGCCATGCCCGGTCCGTGGTCGAGCGCCACGATCTGGAGCGCGGGTCCCTGCTCGTCGCCGGAGACAGCGAGGTCGGCCACCGGGGTGTCGATCAGGATCTGCCCACCGCCCGCGTGCTTGAGCAGGTTGGTGGCGAGTTCCGTGGCGACGAGCGCGGCCACGGCCGTACGGGCCTGGCCCAGTCCGGCGTGGCCGGACGCGGCCTCGGCGGCCACCCGGACGTCGCGGACCCGGGTGGAGTCGTGGACGGGGACGTCCCACACACGCGTCATCGGCCCTCCTGGCGCGGGTGGGGCGGACCGCCGACCCAGCAGATCACCGTGACGGCGGTGCCGTCGCCGGGACGGCTGTCGATGGAGAACTCGTGGACCAGGCGCCGGGCTCCGCCCAGTCCCAGCCCCAGGCCCCCGCCGGAGGTGTAACCGTCGCTGAGCGCTCGCTGGATGTCGGTGATCCCGGGCCCCTCGTCCCTGAACGTCAGACGCAGGCCGCGAGAGATCCCGCTCGTCAGGGCGGTGGACTCGACGTGGCCTCCTCCGCCGTGCACCAGGGTGTTGCGGGCGAGTTCGCTCGCCGCGGTGACCAGCTTCGTCTGCTCGACGAGGCCGAATCCGAGCTGGGCCGCTGCCTGGCGTACGTGCTGGCGCACCCACGCGAGATCCATGTCCGAGTGGATCGGCAGGCAGGCGGTGACGGAGCCGGAGGTTTCCGTCACGGGCTCTCCCGGCGTACTGGACTGTGGTGGACCGGCGTGGACGCCGGGTCGAGCATCAGCATGGCCTGCTCGGCATCGAGCGCGGTGCGCAGACCGGGCAGGGTCAGGCCCAGCTCGACCAGGGTGATGGCGACGGCGGGCCGCATGCCCGCGACGACCGTCCGCGCCGCGAGCAGTTTCGCCTGGGCCGCGATCTCCGCGAACACACGGCCCAGGAACGAGTCGACGATCTCGACGCCGGAGATGTCGATGACGACGCCGGTGACGGAACTGGCCTCGACGGCTTCGCCGATGTCCTGCTGGAGTTGTTCGGCGGCGCGGTCGTGCAACTCGCCCTGAAGCGTGACCAGCAGGATGCCGCCGAGTTTGAGCACGGGCACATGGGTGCCCGGGGAGCCGTGGATCGGGCCGGTCATCGCGCGCTCGTACCGGTGTGGTTCCTGTCCACGACCACGCTGCCCTGCTCGTGCAGCGCGTACGCGAGGGCATCGGCGAGGCTGGCCCGGGTGATGACCGAACCGAGGTCGATGCCGAGGTGGACGATGGTCTGGGCGATGGCGGGGCGGATGCCCGACACGATGCACTCGGCTCCCATGAGGCGGGCTGCCGCCACGGTCTTCATCAGGTGCTGGGCGACGAGGGAGTCCACGGTCGGCACCCCGGTGATGTCCAGGATGGCGAACCGGGCCTGCTGGCCGACGACGGCGTCGAGGAGGCTCTCCATCACCACCTGGCTGCGTGCGCTGTCCAGGGTGCCGATCAGCGGGACGGCGACGACGCCGTCCCAGAGTTTGATGACGGGGGTGGCCACCTCCAGCAGTTGGAGGCGCTGCCGGTCGATGAGTTCCTGCCCCGCGTTGAGCGCCGTCTCCAGGACGACCAGCCGCAGGGTTCCCATCAGGGCGGTGAGGGTGACCGAACACTCCTCGGCCCGGCCGGAGGGCGAGCCGTCGAGTTCGGAGCGCAGGAGCTCGGCGACCGGCGCCCGCAGCGCGGCCACCTCGTCGGCGATCTGGGTGGAACCGGCTCCCGTGCGGGTGCGCGACGCCACCATGCGTCCGAGCTGGTCGCGCACGGCGAGGAAGCCCGCCGCCCCCAGGTTCTCGACCTGGTCCGCCACGGCCACCGCGGCCAGCGCCTCCACCACGACCCGGCAGGCCTCCACGGCCTCGTCCCGGGACATCGTGAAGACGGTGCGGAACAGCGTCTCGTCGGCCCAGCGCTGGGCGATCTGCTCGCGTCGGCGACGCAGGAACTCCCCCACCTCCTGTGCCGACGAATTCCGCTCTCCCGCTGCCTCGTGGTCCGCCACCTGCTCGTCTCCTTCGGATGTGTGTACGCCTGTCGGTGCCGGGACAACTGCCACGGCGTGATCTATTGTCGTGCGACAACTGTAGCCACGGCCCGCGGGCGCGGACGACACCCGCTCGGCTCGTGGAGATCGTCTTCAGGCGGAGGGGGCTCCGGTGTCCCGCCCGGGGCCGTTCTCCGGGCCCGCTTCCCCGGCCGGCGGGCGACCGTGCCAGTCCAGGCACACCACCAGGGCGTCGTCCTCCGGCTTGGGTCTGCCGCGATGCCCCGACAGCTCGCGCAGGACGGCGCGCGGCACCTCGGTGGCGGGCAGCAGTCTCGTGGAGGTGATCGCCTTGGCCAGCGCGTTCTCCCCGTACTTCTCGCCGCCCGGCCCCGTGACCGCGTACACGCCGTCACTGACGAACAGCAGTCGGTCGCCGGGTTCCACCTCGAACTCCTGCACGATGTAGTCGGTCTCCTCGAACATGCCCAGAGGCAGCTGCGCCTCGAAGTCGACCCGCTCGACGGTCCTGCCGCGCAGCCGCACCATCTGGGGCGAGCCCGCGTCGATGACCCGCATGCGTCCCGTGGCCAGGTCGAAGTCGAGCATGAGGACCGACAGGTACGAGGAGCCACGGTACTGGGCGTAGATCGCCTGGTCGGCCAGGGCCGCCTGGTCGTGGAGGGGGATGCCCGCGCGCCGGGCGTTGCGCAGCGCGTTGATGCCCAGATTGGTCAGCAGCGAGGCCTCGATGCCCTCGCCCATTCCGTTGGTGATGTAGAGCAGCAGACGGTCGGCGCTGGACGACCAGTCGAAGTTGTCGCCGAAGATCGCGTACGCGGGCTCCAGCTGGGCGCCGAGTTCGTACTCGGGCCGCGAGCAGGAACGCCCCGGGAGCAGCTGCCACTGCATCTCGGCCGCCAGCGTCAGCCGGTCCTTGCGGCGCGCCTGGAGGTACAGGTCGGTGTCCCGTTCGGCCACGAGCACCTCGTGAGCGAGGACTTCCGCGATGTCGGCTAGCTCGGCCAGCGTGTCGGTGTCGCAGGCCTCCAGGGGCAGCATGACGGACAGGACGCCGAGCCGGTCGCCGCGCACCGTCACCGGGAGGTGCACCTGGCGGCGGTCGCCGCTGTACGGTTCGACGAAGGTCTCCTGGGCGCCGAAGGCCCGGCCCTGTGGGCTGCTGTGCACTCCCACGGGTTCGAGTGTGTGCGGCAGGACGGAGACGGGCTGGAGCACGGTGAGTCCGTAGTCGGCCATGAAGAGTTCGACGGTCTCGGCCGCGTAATGACGACACAGCACGGTACGGACCGCGTCCAGCAACTGGTGGGGTGCCGCCGTGCGCAATGCCCGTTCCGCGGCCACGAATCTGTTCACGATGTCGGATATGCCATTCTTCGACTGGTGCGATGCCTGGTCCACGCTCATGGGGAGCGGCTCGGTCTCTGATGGGTACCGCTGTCTATTGTTTGGTCGTGTGGGAGCCTTTGCGGGCTGACAGCGCGCATGAAGACTGGGAGAGTGAGACGGTGACATCCTCCGGCCCGCGTCCGCAGCCCAGCGAGGTGGCTCGTGTGACCTCCGAGGCGGCCGAACTGCTGGAGATTCTCTGGGGCCGCGCCTCGACGGCCCCTGTCTCGGCTTCCCAACTGCGCGTGCTGTTCATCCTGGAGCACAACGAGGGAATCAACCTGCGGACGCTCGCCGACGCGCTCGGCTCCACTCCGCCCTCGACGAGCAGGCTCTGCGACCGGCTCCAGGCGGTGGGATACGTCGACCGGAGACCCAGTTCCACCAGCCGCCGTGAACTGCGCCTCTTCCTCAGTCCTCGGGGCACCTCGTTCCTCGAGGAGCTGCGGACACGTCGCGAGCGGGCCTTGGAGGCCGTGCTGGCGCAGATGCCCGCGGCCAAGCGGAAGGCGCTCCTGGAGGGGCTGGAGGCTTTCTGCACCGCCGCGGCGGCGCAGATGCACGAGGACGACACGATGGACGCCCGTACGGCCTGACCGGCACGGTCGCGGCAGGTGGGCGCCGGCGTGTTCCGGTCCCTGCGTGGCTGTCGTCCCGAGTGGGCAGCCGGGTTCACCCACTGCAATGTCTCAGATCCTTTCCGCACTCCGACATCGATCACTTTGTTGCCTCACGGCTACAGTTGTCAAATGACAACTATTGACCCCGAAAGGGCGACGGTTCACCGTTGTCGGTGAGCCGGTGGTGCTAGCGGGGCGTGGCGTCCTCGGCCGCGAGAGCCAGTGCGGCGTCCACGCTGTCCGAGGACGCGATCGCCAGGTGGACGCCGGTCAGGTCGAGGACGCGCCGGACGGCCGGTGCGGGCGAGACGAGGCGTACGGTCCCGCCCGCCAGCCGGGTCTCCTCGTGGGCCTTGAGTAGGGCGTTGATGCCGGACGAGTCCATGAACGGGACCGCGGCCAGGTCGATCAGCAGATGCCGACGCCCGGCGCGGACCTGTTCGGACAGACGATGACGAAGTTCGGGGGCGGTCTCGACGTCCAGGTCCCCCTCGACGATGACCAGGGCGATGCCCTCCCGGGGCAGCGTCACGTCGATGGACACGGGAGCTGGTTCGGCCGGCACGGTTCCCTCCAATGGACACTGACCCGTCGGAATCCTTCCGGCGTGCGGGACGCCGGCGAGCACATCCCCGGGTACCCCTCGAAATGCGGTGCACACCCGGATCTTTCGCGCACGACGGGTTGCGGAGGGTTGCCTGCTCTGGACCCGCGCCTTCCCGACACCCTGGCCGGGTGCGGCGCCTCATCCGGCGGCGGCTGCGCGGCGGCATGACGGCCGCGCGGCTGCGCGGTGCCGAGGTCGAACCGCTGCGGCTGGTCGCCGCCCGTCCCGGCGTCGGTGTGTCGGAAGCGGCCAAGTAGCTCCATCTCGCGGGCAATTGCGTCTCGACGCTGGTCACCAGCGGGACGGCGGTCCGCGCCGCGAGACGGACCCGGCCGACGGGCGCGCCGCGTGCCTGCCGCCCGCACCGGCAGCCGAAGCGCGGCTGCGCGACTGGCGCGAGCGCCGGGCGGCACTCGTGCGGCGCCAGGTGGACCGCCTGGACGACGCCGAGCGCGGAATTCGTCCGAACCCCGCTACTCGTATCCGCCGGGCGGCGGTGTGGGCGGCGGTTCGGCAGGGCGGGTCACTCCAGGGCCCTGAGGGCAGCCTCGACGACCGCCATCAGTGACGTCCGGCCGGGCTGGACGGCACCCATGACCCGCAGGCCGTGCATCGTCACGACGCGATACCGGGCCACGTCCCCGGCATCGCGCGTGTTTGGCAGGTGCCCATCCGCCTGAGCCTCCGCGATGACCGCGGAAGGTGCGCCCTCCAACGAGGCTGTTGTCGGGCGCACCTGGGCGGCTGCCTCCTGGTCGCGGGCGATGCGCTCCGCGGCGGCGCCGACGATCAGGCAGGCTCGTCGGCCGCCGTCACCGACGAGCTCGTCCACCGTGGCGACCAGGACTTCACGCAGCGGCTCACGGGCCGGCGCACGCACACCCCGGGCTGCAGCACCCGGTTCTTGTGCAGCCACGTCACCGCGTGGTCGAACGGTGCCACCGGCCCCTCGGCGTGTGTCCACGCCCGCCTGTTTCTACGGTCAGCAGCAGCCTGCCGCTGAGGCCGCCGCCTCGTCCGGGGCGCTCTCGCCCGGCCCGGTGCAGCAGGTGCTGCCCTGCTGCTTGGCAAGGGAGTCGGCGTCGGCCTTCACGACGTACACCTCCCAGGGTTCCTGTCCCGGGCCATGGACCCAGACCTTGTCCTGGAGGGCGTAACAGCAGGTGGTGTCGTTCTCCTCGACGGTGGCCATCCCGGCTTCGGCGAGCCGGGTGGTGGCCGCGTGCACTGCCTCGGTCGTCTCGACCTCGACGCCGAGGTGGTCCATGCGGGTGTCCTCTCCCTGGGCACCTTCGACGAGGACGAGCTTGAGCGGGGGCTCGGCGATGGCGAAGTTGGCGTAGCCGTCGCGGAGTTTGGCGGGCTCGGTGCCGAACAGCTTGGTGTAGAAGGCGATGGACGCGGCGAGGTCGGGGACGCGGAGGGCGAGCTGGATGCGGGACATGGCGAGCCTCCTGCTGGTGATGGGTGGGACGGTGGATCAGCAGCCGCCGGGCTGAGCCGGGGCGCCGATGCCGATCTGGAGGGTGGTCGGGGCCGCGCAGCAGCCTCCGCCGTCGCTGCCCTGCGCGGCGGAGGGGTCGTCGAACAGGCCGGCGCCGCCGCAGACCCCGGTCTCCGGCAGGGTCAGCTCGACCCGCTCGGCGGCCTCCCGGTCTCCGGCGAGTGATGCGGCGATGGAGCGGACCTGCTCGTAGCCGGTCATCGCCAGGAACGTGGGGGCGCGGCCGTAGGACTTCATACCGACCAGGTAGACGTCCTTCTCCGGGTGGGACAGCTCGTTGACCCCGTGCGGGTAGACGGTGCCGCAGGAGTGTTGGTTGGGGTCGATGAGCGGTGCCAGCTCGGTGGGTGCCTGGAGGCGCTCGTCCAGGCCGAGGCGGAGCTCGGACAGGAAGGCCAGCTCGGGGCGGAAGCCGGTGAGGACGATGATCTCGTCGACCGGGTCGAGGCGGTGGCCGTCTTCGCCGACGAGCACCAGGCGTCCGTCGGTGTCGCGCTCGACGGCGTCGGTGCGGAAGCCGGTGACCGCGTCGGCGTGGCCCTGCTCGACGGCGGCCTTGGCGGCGAGGCCGAGAGCACCGCGGGCGGGGAGCTGGTCGGCTTCGCCGCCGCCGAAGGTGGAGCCGGAGATGCCCCGGCGCAGGATCCACACGCCCTTGGTGCCGGTGCCGTCGTCGGACTTGGCGAGGTCGGCGAGGTAGGCCAGCGCGGTGAACGCGGATGCGCCGGAGCCGATGACCGCGGTGCGCTTGCCCGCGTACCGGGCCCGCACGACCGGGTCCTTGAGGTTGGGCACGCGGTAGGTGATCCGGTCGGACGCGGCCTTCTCGCCGAGGGCGGGCAAGCCGCTGCCGCCGGCGGGGCTCGGTGTGGTCCAGGTGCCGGAGGCGTCGATCACCGCGCGGGCGAACAGCCGCTCCTCGCGGCCGTTCGCGTGGGCGACGTGGACGACGAACGGCTGGTCCTCGCGGTCGGCGTCCACGATCCGGTCCCGGCCTGCACGGGAGACGCCGGTGACAGTGGCGCCGAAGCGCACCTGCTCGCCCAGGACGTCCGCGAGCGGCTGGAGGTACTGCTCGGCCCAGTCCCCGCCCGAAGGGTAGGTGGCGGCATCCGGCTTCACCCATCCTGTCGGGGCGAGCAGCTTCTCGGCGGCCGGGTCGGTGACCTCGCCCCAGGTGGAGAACAGCCGGACGTGTGCCCAGTCGCGCACTGCGGCTCCAGCGAGCGGCCCGGCTTCCAGCACCAGCGGGGTGAGCCCGCGGTCGACCAGGTGGGCGGCGGCAGCGAGTCCGGCGGGGCCGGCTCCGATCACGACGACGGGCAGATCGGTGGTGACAGGCGCGTTCACGGTCGACTCCTCGGTAATTCGACATCCGTCGATGGCTTGCAACGTCAGCATGACGCCTGATTCGACAAACGTCAACATAGACGGTTATCTAATCAGCTCACTCGGCGAGGCGCGTTCGAGTAGCCGACCCCAGCCCTCGCCGGGCTGTTTCGATGTATGTCAACATAGATGCATGTCGAATATGGAGTTGTTGCCGCTGTCGGAGCCCGCGGACCAGACTGTGGAGCCGTGCTGCCCGCCGCTTACCGAGCGCCCGTTCACCGCGGAAGAGGCCGAGACGGCCGCACGGATGTTCAAAGCTCTCGGTGACCCGGTGCGACTCCGTCTGTTCTCCGCAGTGGCCTCGCGCGAGGGTGGCGAGGCCTGCGTGTGCGACATCTCCGACGTCGGGGTCTCCCAGCCGACGGTCTCCCACCACCTGAAGAAACTCAAGGAGGCCGGCCTGCTCACCTCTCAGCGGCGCGGCACCTGGGTCTACTACCGAGTCGAGCCCTCCGTACTGGCCTCGATGGGCAAGCTGCTGAGCATCACCCCGGCAGCCGCCTGACCACGGTCAGGGCCCCCAGACCACGGCCTGCCCGCTCGGACGCGCACAAGTGACGCGGTGTCGCAGCCTTCGCCGCGGTGCCGCGGCTCGTCGACCGCCCTCGTCCCGTCGACGGCGAGGTGGCCGCGCCGGCGGCGGAGCCGGAGCGGTGCGAGACGAGACAGGGCGGGGCGGAAGCCGGTGCACCGGATGATCGCGTCGGCCTCCGCGCGCGTACCGACGGCCCACTCGACGCCCCCCGGGACCAGGCGGGAGAACGTCGGGCTCGCCTTGAGCAGGCCACGGTCGCGGGCTTCATGAACCGGCGGGACAGCGACGACGTCGCCCGGCGCCCGGTGCGGCTCGGGCGTCGAGGATGACGGACTCGATGCCCGGTCGGCACAGGTGGTAGCCGGCGGCGAGCCCGGCCCGGCCGTCGCCGGTCACCGCGACCTGGACGGTCCGCGTCATCCGGCGGGCTGCTCGGCCTCGCTCCGGCCGGGCATGAAGATGAGGGCCACCAGCGCCAGCCCCACCACGGCACCGACGAGTTGCACGCCGATGAACCCGGGGACCGAGGCGGGGGCGATGCCCGCGAAGGTGTCGGTGAAGGCTCGGCCGATCGTCACCGCCGGGTTGGCGAAGGAAGTGGACGAGGTGAACCAGTAGGCGGCGCCGATGTACGAGGCGACCGCGACGGGCGCGAAGCGCAGCCGGTCGGTGCGGGCCAGCCCGAAGATCAGCAGGATGAGTCCGGCCGTCGCGACGATCTCACCCAGCAGCAGGTGCCCGGCGGAACGGTCGTGGGTGGACCACTTCACCAGCGCCTCGCCGAACATCGCGTCGGCCAGAACAGCGCCCGCGATCGCGCCGGTTATCTGAGCGGGGACGTAGACGGCCGCCTCGCGCAGGGTGACCCCGGCTCCCCCGCGGCGGGCGGTCCACCGCTCGGCCAGGGTGACGACCGGGTTGAAATGCGCGCCGGAGACCGGGCCGAGCAGGGCGATCAGGACGCCGAGGCCGAAGACGGTGGCGATGGAGTTGGCGAGCAGCTGCAGGCCGACGTCCTTCGTCAGCTCGGTGGCCTGGATGCCGGAGCCGACCACGATCGCCACCAGGGCGGCGGTGCCGACCAGTTCGGCTGCGGCCTTGGCGATCAGCGGGGGCGCCTGGGGCGCAGTGGCGCCCGGGGCGGGCTGCGGCACCCCGGCGGCGGGGGCTGTCGCGGATCCCTCGACGCGAGGGTGCTCGGTGGCCTCGGTGGCGGTCAACAGGACTCCTCGGTGCAGGTCTCCGCAGGGGCGGAGATCAGGGGCAGGACCGCTTGACGTTGTTCTCGGCGGTGGCGCGCGCGGTCTCCGCCAGATCGGCGAACTGGCCCGCAAGGGAGGCGATGACGTCCGGCTTGAGCCGGTAGTAGGTGAACCGGCCGCACGGCTCGGTGTCCACGATCCCGGCCTCGCGCAGCACCTTCAGATGGTTGGAGAGGTTGGTCTGCTTGGCCCCCGTCTCCTGGATCAGGTGCGTACTGCAGAGCGTTTCCCCGGCGAGCAGGGTGACGATCTGCAGCCGGAGCGGGTCGGCGAGAACCCGCATCAGATCAGTGTCGACTGACGTCATCATGGACTGATACTCTCACATCAATCTGGGCTGATACCAGCCTGGAGTGATGCTTGGGATCCGCGTCCCGGCACAGGTGGGGACCCGTGCCCCGAAAGGGGTTTGCCATGACCGCATCTCACCCCCTGTGCTGCCGGATGAACGTCTCGCGGCAGGCATTTCCGCTCCTGCCCTCCGCTACCGTGGGCGCTTCTCGCCCGAGACCATCCAGTGCCTGGTCATCCTCCTGCGAGCGCCTCGCCGAGCACGCGAGCGCCCGTACCCACCCGGTCGTGCCGGCCGAACATCGCCGCCGACAGGCTCGACGCACTCGCACATGTCCAGGGGGCACCCGGTGTCGGCCTGCCCCCGTCCCGCACCATCCGCTCGACACGCTCGATCACTCGTGAAGGAAGAACCGATGTCCTCCAGCCCGCTCGCCTCCGTGCTGTTCGTCTGTGTCCACAACGCCGGGCGCTCGCAGATGGCCGCCGGATTCCTGAACCACCTCGCGGGCGGCCGGATCGAGGTCCGCTCCGCCGGCTCGATCCCGGGCGACCAGGTCAACCCCGCCGCCGTCGAGGCGATGAAGGAAGTCGGCGTCGACATCACCGATGCCAAGCCGAAGATCCTCACCACCGAGGCCGTCCAGGCGTCCGACTACGTCATCACCATGGGATGCGGCGATGCCTGCCCGATCTTCCCCGGCAAGAAGTACCTCGACTGGGCGCTCGAAGACCCGGCCGGTAAGGGCGTCGAGTCGGTGCGCCCGATCCGGGACGAGATCAAGATCCGCATCGAGGCGCTGATCGCTGAGATCGACGCGGAGCGGGAGGCGTGACATCGGTGACGGACACCGGCATACGCGAGGTCATCGTCATCGGATCCGGCCCCGCCGGATACGCCGCCGCCCTCTGCAGCGCGCGCCGAGCTCGAGCCGCTCGTCTTCGGGGCGCGATCTTCGGCGGTGGCTCGCTGACCACGCGGAGCGAGGTCGAGAACTTCCCACGACGGATGGCCGCGCACGCCTCGGCGCCGGGTCACGGCAGCGGCTGCTCGGCCCAGATCACCTTCCCGTCGGGGGTGTAGCGGGTGCCCCAGCGTTCGGCGAGCTGCGCGACCAGGAACAGGCCGCGCCCGCCCTCGTCCATGGAGGCCGCGTGGCGCAGATGGGGTGAGGTGCTGCTCCCGTCGGAGACCTCGCAGATCAGCGTGCGGTCGAGCAGCACACGGACCCGGATCGGGCCGTTGCCGTAGCGGATCGCGTTGGTGACCAGCTCGCTGATGACGAGCTCGGTGGTGAACGCCATCTCCTCCAGCCCCCACTCCGCCAGCCGGCGGGTCACCGAGGCGCGCACCTCGCCGACGGCCGCCGGGTCCGAGGGGACCTGCCAGTCGGCGACCCGGTCCTCGCCCAGGGCGTGGGTACGGGCGACGATCAGCGCGATGTCGTCGCTCGGCCGGGCGGGCAGCAGCGCGTGGAGCACGGCGCGGCAGGTCTCCTCGGGCGAGCGGTCCGCCCCGGCCAGGGCGGTGCGCAGCAGTCGCAGGCCTTCGTCGATGTCCCGTTCCCGGTCCTCGACGAGGCCGTCCGTGTACAGGACCAGCCGGCTGCCCTCCTCCAGTTCGAGCTCGGCCGTCTCGAACGGCAGGCCGCCGAGGCCGAGCGGCGGACCGGCCGGCACGTCGGGGAACTCCACACTGCCGTCCGGGCGCACCACCGCGGGCGGCGGGTGCCCGGCCCGCGCCACCGTGCACCGCCGGGTCGTCGGGTCGTAGATGGCGTACAGGCACGTGGCGCCGGTGACGGCGGACCTGCTCTCCTCGGACAGCTCGTCCTGGTCGATCCGGCCGACCAGCTCGTCGAGGAGGCCGAGGAGCTCGTCCGGCGGCAGATCCAGGGCGGAGAAGTTGTGGACCGCGGTCCGCAGGCGCCCCATCGTCGCCGCGGCCAGCAGCCCGTGGCCGACCACGTCCCCCACCACGACCGCGACCCGGGTGCCGGGCAGCGGCAGCACGTCGAACCAGTCCCCGCCCACCCCTGCCTGGGCCGGGAGGTAGCGGTAGGCGATGTCGAGCGCGTTCTGCTCGGGCAGGGTGCGGGGCAGCAGGCTGCGCTGGAGCGTCACCGCCATCGTGTGCTCGCGGGTGTAGCGGCGCGCGTTGTCGATGGAGACCGCCGCCCGCGCGACCAGCTCCTCGGCGAGGGCCAGGTCCTCCGAGTCGAAGGGCTCGGGCTTCTCCGAGCGCCAGAAGTTGACCACGCCCATCATCAGCGGGCCCACGCGCAGGGGCACGGCGATCAGCGAGTGGATTCCGTAGTCCACGACCCGCGTGGTGCGCTGGAGGTCCTGCGCGAGCCATCCGGGGGCGTCGCCGAGGGCGGGCTCGATGACCGCCCGCCCGGTGCGCAGGCTGTGGGCCTGGGGGGAGGAGGCCATGAAGCCGATGTGGTGACCCACGGGATACAGCGGTGCGTCCCCGCGGATCCCGCCCGACGCCGTGCGGCGCAGACCGTTGACGGGGTCCGGCTCCTGCCCGTTCAGGACGGCGTCGGAGAGGTCCACGGTCACGAAGTCGGCGAAGCGCGGGACGGCCACCTCGGCGAGCTCCTCGGCGGTCCGCCGCACGTCCAGGCTCGTGCCGATGCCCACTCCGGCGTCGTACAGCAGTTTCAGGCGCTCGCGTGCCACCTCCGCCCGTCCCGACAGCGCGCGCAGCTCCGTCGAGTCGCGCAGGGTCGCGACGCTGCCCGGCGGGCCGCCCTGGAGGTCCGTGGGCCGCTGGTTGACGGCGAGCAGCCGGTCGCCGACCAGGTGCACCTCGTCCGTGACGACCTGCCCCGAGGCCAGCAGGTCCGCGGTGTCCGTGTCGAGGCCCAGATCGAGCACGTGCCGGCCCTCGGCGTCGTCGGGCAGGTCGAGCAGCCGGTTGGCCTCGTCGTTGGCGAGCACGAGCCGTCCCTCGCCGCTGACGATGATCACTCCCTCCCGCACGGCGTGCAGCACCGCGTCGTGGTGCTCGTACATCCGGGTCATCTCGTACGGGCCCAGGCCGCGCGTCTGGCGCAGCAGCCGCCGGCTCACGAGCGCGGTGCCCGCGGTGGCCAGGGCGAGTGCGACGCCGGCCGAGGCCAGGACGAGCGGCAGCTGCCGCTCGGCCACGCCGCCCACGTTCGCCGTGGTGATGCCGGCCGACACCAGGCCCACGACCTTGCCCCCGGGGTCCTCGATCGGCACCGTCGCCTGCACCAGCGGACCGATGGTGCCGTTGACCTCCTCGACGACCGACCTGCCGGCCACCGCGGGCGCGATCGTGCCGACGAACTTCTTGCCGATCCGGTCGGGCTCGGGATGGGTGTAGCGGATGCCGTCGGTGTTCATCACGACGATGAAGTCCACGTTCGCCGCCTTGCGGGCCGCCTCCGCGCTCGGCTGGAGGACGGCGGTGGGGTCGGGAGAACTCAGGGCCGCCCGGGTGCCCGGGGCGTGGGCGAACGTCTCAGCCACCGCGAGGGAGCGGTTACGGGCCTCCTGGGTGCTGTCGTGACGCACCTGGAGCACCAGGGCCACCACGGCGGACACCACCAGGAGCAGCACGATCACGACCTGAAGGACGAACACCTGTCCGGCGACACTGCGCACACTGAGTGCCGACCGGGGCCCGGCGGACGCGCCGCGACGGTTCTTGCCCTCGTTCGACCCACGGTGAGAGAGCGGTGTGGTGGTGCGGCGGGTCGACTGAGCCCGGGTTCGACCCAATAGTCCGACCATGTGCTATGTCTACACTGCCCGGCGCCCGGAGGCGAGAGGCGTCACACAGCGTGAGAGGCCGCGGATGCCGGTCCGCGCAACGGGCCCGGCCCTCCGCCGCAGGGGCGGAACTGCCGATGCAGGCATGGCGGGGCTGCCTTCGCGAGCATCTGGCCGCATGATGGAGAAGGAACTTTTTGCCCGCATTTGTGGCTCGAGCGCGGGAGGTCGTCATGAAGAACCCGGACCGTTTCCGGCTGTCCTTCACCCATCCGGGATCGGGCGGTGCCGGCGTATTGACCGACGAGGTGGTCGTCGAGCGGACCGAGAGTCTCGGACCGGGTGGCCACCCGGTGTACACCGATCCCACCGGCATACTCCGTGCCGAGATCACCCCGGCGGGTGAGGTGCGCATGCTGGCGAGCGGCGCCTATCAGTCGCCGCTCAACCCGTCCGCCGAACCGATTCCCTGAACGTGCCGGACGCCGGGGAGTCGGCGTCCCGAAGCTTTCGCACGTAACGAATCCCGGGGCGACCGCTCAACTCGACGTCGCCGACGGACACGAACCCCGTACGGGCGAGGACGGTCCGTGAACCGGTGTTGTCGACGGTGGTCCTGGCCCGCAGCTCGCGCAGACCGTACTCCGCGACGGCCAGGGAGCAGACCGCGTGCACCGCGGCGGTCGCCAGGCCCCGTCCGGCCGCGCGCTCGGCGATGCGGTATCCGAGTTCGGCCGAACCGTCCGCCACGTCGACCAGGTTGACCCGCCCCAGGACCTCGCCGCCGTCTCCCACGATCAGGTGGAAGATGTCCAGGCCCGCCGCCTGATCGGCGAGCAGCTCGGCGTGGCGTGCGTCGAAGCGGGCGAAGTAGTCGTCGCCGCGGTCTGGGATCGACGCGGCGAAGTACTCCCTGTTCTCCCGCTCGAACTCCAGGAGAGCCGGGGCGTGTTCGGGGCGGAGGCGTTCGAGTTCGGGCATCCGGTCATGCTAGGCAGCGGCGGTTCCACTGGCGACCGGATTTGTGCCGGCCGGCGCCGTGCGGCGGGAACCTGTCGATTCCGCCGGTGCGCGTTCGTCCAGAGGGTGAGACGCCGGCGCCGTGCCGGTGCCGGACGAGGGCTGTGGTGAGGATGCGCGAGGTACGGACACTGCTCGACGGGCGAGGACTTCTCGAATCGCCGCGCTGGCACGGCGACCGGCTGTACTTCTCCGACTGGACGGCGGGGGAGGTGGTCTCCGTCGGCCTGGCCGGGCATGCCGAGGTGTTCGCCCGTGTGGCGTCGCTGCCGTTGTGCACCGCCTGGCATCCCGACGGCCGGATGGTGATCGTCTCCTCGCCGGACGGGCGGCTGCTGCGTCGCGAGGCCGACGGTTCGCTGACCACGTACGCGGAACTGGGCAGGTCCGGCTGGAACGACATCGTGATCGACGGGCGCGGCACCGCCTACGTGAACCGTGCGGACTTCGCCCCGATGGCGGGGGAGGACTTCAGGCCGGGCTGGGTCTCGGCTGTCACCCCGGACGGCTCGGTGCGCAGGGTCGCCGACGACATCGCCTTCCCCAACGGGATGGCGGTGATGCCCGACGACGCCACGCTCGTCGTCGCGGACTCGTACCGGCACTGCCTGCTGGCCTTCGACATCGCCCCGGACGGCGGGTTGTCCGGCCGGCGCGTCTGGGCCGACCTCGGCGACGGCACTCCGGACGGCGTCTGCGTCGACGCGCAGCGGGCGGTCTGGTACGCCGACGTGCCGAACCGCTGCTGCGTGCGCGTCGCGGAGGGCGGCAAGGTGCTGGACCGCGTCGACCTCGATCGCGGCGGTTTCGCCTGCGCGCTGGGCGGACCGGAAGGTACGACCCTGTTCGTCGTGGCCGCGGAATGGCGGGGGATGACGGCATCCGAGATGGTCACGCCCGGAAGCGGCCAGGTGCTGGCCGTCGAGGTCGAGGTGCCGGGGGCGGGCCGGCCGTTATCCTGGCGGGGTACGGCGGGGGAGCCGCGCGCTTCCAGGCGGCTTCCCGCGCCCGGGGGCGTCCGTGCCGGCGGACGCCGCGCCAGGGGGTGCGCCGGGCAGCGAGGGGCCGCGCGCCGCGCGCTGTCGCCGTCCGGGGGCCTGCGCGCCGAAGCTCTGTCTGTCGTGGTAAGTCACCCTCGACAGGGCCGGGCGCCGATGCGCCGTCCGCTGTGGGGGGTCGTCCTCGGTGAGGCTGCGCGTCGAAGCTCTGTCCGCTGTGGGGGAATCGCCCCGTGGCGCCGCGCGCCGATGCGCCGTCCGCCTTACGGAGTCGCCCCCGCGGGTCAGCCACCCTCCCCGGCAGGGGGACGGACGTCCACGACGACCGCGGTCCCGGCCGCGGCCCGGGTCTCGTACATCGTGATCTCCTGACCCGGCTCGACGTGCCGCCAGCCTGACGGCACCAGCGGCACGAGCCGGACCCGGCCCTGTCCGCCCGGCTCCAGGAGGGCGGTGCGCTCCACCCACATCCCGGCGATGCGAACCGCCGGCTCGCCGTCGGCGGTCCGCTCCCCGAGGTCCCACATCGGGCGGAGTACGCCCGCGCCGGGGACGGGCGTGGTGCGTGGCCCCTCCGCGGCCGGACGCAGCGTCAGATCGGCCAGCACCACGCCGTTGCGGAGCTCGGAGCACCGCCAGTGGCACCATGCGGCGCTCCGCTCCAGCCGCAGCCCCTCCGCGGCAGCGGCGAGCGATTCCCAGAACGGCACAGGAAGAGGACCGGTGTCCGTCAGCTCCTCCAGCAGACCGACGGCGAGCTCCCAATCGTCGGCCGCGAGGTACTCCCATACGTCGCTCACCGTGACGTCGTTCCCGGACGCCCGGTCCTCGGGCACCAACAATGCGGCGGATTCGAGCAGTTCGAGGACGTCCATGTGCCGATTGTCGGCCATCGCGCGGGCGTCCTGCCCCGCCGGCCGACGGCGGAACGAGGGTCCCTGAGGGCGGGGCGTAGGGATAACCCTCGATCGTCCCTCGATCGACCGCGAGGTCATGTCATGCATCGGTCAACGGTGCAATCCTTCCCCCACCTGTCGTGCAGGCCTCACCCGGTCTGCCCACGGTCGCGTTCCCGCACGCCCCAGCTCAGCTCGTCCGGACAGCACAACCCCGTCTGCCCGGTCTGTCAGCGGCCGCCCCTACGCGGCCGAAGCAGTAGGAGTACGAGTGAGACGTATCCCCCGTCAGGCGACCGCGGCCGGAGCCCTGGTGGCCACCGCCGCTTTCCTGGCCGTCGGCATACAGACGGTCCCGGCAGCCGCCAAGCCCGCCCCCCACGCCAGCCCCCTGCGCACCGGGGGACTGGAGGCCGCACTCACCCCGGCCCAGCACACCGCGTTGCTGAAGAACGCAACGCAGCGGAGCGCGGCGACCGCCGACTCCCTCGGCCTCGGCGCCAAGGAGAAACTGGTCGTCAAGGACGTCGTCAAGGACAAGGACGGCACCCTCCACACCCGCTACGAACGCACCTACGCCGGCCTGCCGGTGCTGGGCGGCGACCTCGTCGTCCACACCCCGCCCGCCTCCCTGGCCTCCGGCACGGTGAGCACCACCTTCAACAACAAGCGCGCCATCAAGGTCGCCTCCACCACGGCGAAGGTCACCAAGTCGGCCGCCACGGGCAAGGCGCTGAAGGCCGCCCAGGCCCTCGACGCGCACAAGCCCGCCGCCGACAGCGCCCGCAAGGTGATCTGGGCCGGCACCGGCACCCCGCGGCTCGCCTGGGAGACCGTCGTCAGCGGCTTCCAGGACGACGGCACACCGAGCCGACTGCACGTCGTCACCGACGCCACGACCGGCAAGGAGCTCCACCGCTACGAGGGCGTCCAGACCGGCACCGGCAACACGCAGTACAGCGGCACGGTGACCCTGAACACCACGCTGTCCGGGTCCACGTACCAGCTGACCGACGGCACGCGCGGCGGGCACAAGACGTACAACCTCAAGCACGGCACCTCGGGCACCGGAACGCTGTTCACGGACGCCGACGACGTGTGGGGCACCGGCACCGCGTCCAGCTCCAGCACGGACCAGACGGCCGCCGCGGACGCCGCCTACGGAGCCCAGGAGACCTGGGACTTCTACAAGAACACCTTCGGCCGCAGCGGCATCAAGAACGACGGGGTCGCGGCCTACTCGCGTGTCCACTACAGCACGGCGTACGTGAACGCCTTCTGGGACGACGACTGCTTCTGCATGACCTACGGCGACGGATCGGGCGGCACCCACGCCCTCACCTCGCTGGACGTGGCCGGCCACGAGATGAGCCACGGTGTCACCTCCAACACCGCGGGCCTGGAGTACTCCGGCGAGTCCGGCGGCCTGAACGAGGCGACCTCCGACATCTTCGGCACCGGCGTGGAGTTCTACGCCAACAACAGCAGCGACGTCGGTGACTACCTCATCGGCGAGAAGATCGACATCAACGGCGACGGCACCCCGCTGCGCTACATGGACAAGCCCAGCAAGGACGGCGGCTCCGCCGACAGCTGGTACTCCGGTGTCGGCAACCTCGACGTGCACTACTCCTCGGGCCCGGCGAACCACATGTTCTACCTGCTCTCCGAGGGCAGTGGCACCAAGGTCATCAACGGCGTCACCTACAATTCGCCGACGTCCGACGGTGTCGCCGTCACGGGCATCGGCCGGGCCGCGGCGCTGCAGATCTGGTACAAGGCGCTGACGACGTACATGACGTCCAGCACCGACTACGCCGGCGCCCGCACCGCGGCGCTCAACGCCGCCGCCGCGCTCTACGGCACCAACTCCACCCAGTACGCCGGTGTGGGCAACGCCTTCGCGGGCATCAACGTCGGCAGCCACATCACACCGCCGTCCTCGGGCGTGACGGTCACCAACCCGGGCAGCCAGTCCTCCACCGTCGCAACCGCGGTGAGCCTGCAGATCTCGGCCAGCAGCACCAACAGCGGCGCACTGTCGTACGCCGCGTCCGGTCTGCCCACGGGGCTCTCCATCAACAGCTCCACCGGCGTGATCTCCGGCACCCCGACCACGGCGGGCACGTACAGTACGACCGTCACGGTGACCGACAGCACGGGCGCCACCGGCACCGCGTCCTTCACCTGGACCGTCAGCTCCTCCGGCGGCACATGCACCTCGACGCAGCTGCTCGGCAACCCCGGCTTCGAGTCCGGCAACATCACCTGGACCGCGACCAGCGGCGTCATCACCAACTCCAGCAGCCAGGCGGCGCACGGCGGTTCCTACAAGGCCTGGCTGGACGGCTACGGCACCACCAACACCGACACGCTGTCCCAGTCGGTGACCATTCCGAGCGGCTGCAAGGCGACGCTCACCTTCTACCTGCACATCGACTCCGCGGAGACCACGACCAGCACCCAGTACGACAAGCTGACGGTCACTGCCGGGTCGAAGACGCTGGCGACCTACTCCAACCTCAACAAGGCCTCGGGGTACACCCTGAAGACCTTCGACCTGTCCTCGCTCGCCGGCTCCACCGTCACGCTGAAGTTCAGCGGCGTCGAGGACTCCTCCCTGCAGACCAGCTTCGTCGTCGACGACACCGCCCTGACGACCAGCTGACCGGCACCGCCTGAACCACCGCGCGTCCGCCGCGGCGTGGGTCCTCCATGAGGACGGCCCACGCCGCGGCCTCGTCATGCAGGCCGGGGGAGTGGAGGCAGGGAAGGCGTCACTCGCGTGCTCCGGGGCTCACTCGAAGCGGGAGGCGTCCCCCGCACCCAGGCGGACGATCTCCGGCTCCCCGCCGGAGAAGTCGATGACGGTCGTCGGTTCGGTGCCGCAGTCCCCGGAATCGATGACCGCGTCCACCACGTGGTCGAGCTCCTCCTTGATCTCCCAGCCCTGGGTGAGGGGCTTCTCCTCGTCCGGCAGGAGCAGGGTGCTCGACAGCAGCGGCTCGCCGAGCTCGGCGAGAATCGCCTGGGCGACGACATGGTCGGGAATCCTGACCCCGACCGTCCGCTTCCTCGGGTGCAGCATCCGGCGCGGCGCCTCCTTCGTCGCCGGGAGGATGAACGTGTAACTGCCCGGCGTCGCCGCCTTGATGGTGCGGAACGTGGTGTTGTCGAGGCGTACGAAGTGGCCCAGTTGCGCGAAGTCCTGGCACATCAGGGTGAAGTGGTGACGCTCGTCGAGCCGGCGGATCGAGCGGATGCGGTCGATCCCCTCCCGGTTGCCCAGCTGGCACCCGAGCGCGAAGCAGGAGTCCGTCGGGTAGACGATGAGCCCTCCGGAACGGACGATCTCGGCCACCTGGCCGATGATGCGCCGTTGCGGGTTCTCCGGGTGCACGTCGAAGTACTTGGCCATACACCGAGCTTAGATCCGCCGCCGACCCGCCAGGACGACCGGCGCACGGCCCGGACGCGCCGGCGGCGCACGGCCCGGGACATTTCACCGCTCACGGCTCTATGAACCTCGAGGTCCTCTGGCTACCCTCCGCGCATGATTTCCACGGTGGTGTGGGGTACCGGAAATGTCGGCCGCGCGGCCATCCGCGCCGTCGAGGCGCACCCGGCTCTGAAACTCGCCGCGGTGCTCGTCCACAACCCCGGCAAGGTCGGCCGCGACGCGGGCGGACTCGCCGGGCTCGACCACGGTCTGGGGGTCGCGGCGACCGATGACGTCGACGCCGTCCTGGCCGGCTCACCGGGGGCCGTGGTGTACGCGGCGACCGGCGACATCCGTCCCGACGAAGCCCTCGCCGACATCGGCAGGGCGATCCGCGCCGGTGCCGTGGTCGTCACCCCGGCTCTCTATCCGCTCTACGACCAGCGCAACGCCCCGCCGGAGTTCAGGGACCCGATGCTCGCCGCCGTCGCCGAGGGCGGCGGCTCCCTCTTCGTCTCCGGCGTCGATCCCGGGTGGGGCAACGACGTCCTGCCCCTGCTGATCAGCGGACTCGGCACCACGGTGGACGCCGTCCGCTGCCAGGAGATCTTCGACTACTCGACGTACGACCAGGAGTATTCGGTCCGTCAGCTCATCGGCATGGGGCACCCGATGGACTACGAGCCGCTGATGCTCGCGCCGTCCGTTCCCACCATGGTGTGGGGCGGGCAGATCCGGCTGATGGCCCGGGCGCTCGGCGTCGAACTCGACGAGATCCGGGAGACCACGGACCGGCGTGCGCTCACCGACACCGTGCGCACCCGGACGATGGGCGAGTTCGAGGCGGGCACCCAGGGTGCGGTGCGGTTCGAGGTGCGGGGCATCGTCGGGGGCGAACCGAGGATCGTGATCGAGCATGTGACCCGCATCCATCCGTCCTGCGCACCGGACTGGCCGATGCCGCCCGACGGCGACGGCGCCCATCGCGTGATCATCGAGGGCCGGCCGCGCATCCAGGTGACCGTCGAGGCCACCGACGAGGGCGAGAACCGCTCGGCCGGCGGCAATGCCACCGCCGTCGGACGGCTGGTGGGAGCCATCGACTGGCTGGTGGACGCGGAACCCGGACTCTACGACGCGCTCGACGTCCCGCTGCGTCCCGCAGTCGGCCGACTCGGAAGGAAGTGACCACGACCATGCACATCGACATTCCCGAGGGCCAGGAACCGATCGGCTACGTGTGGGCCGAGATGGTCCCCGGCATCGGTATGGCCGCCGCGAACTTCTCGCTGTCGGTGTACGAGCACACGACCCTGGGGCTGCGCGAGTTCGAGGCGGCGCGGCTGCGCATCGCGCAGATCAACGGGTGTCTGTTCTGTCTCGACTGGCGCACCGAGCGGGACGGGCAGAAGGTCGAGGAGGAGTTCGCCGACGCGGTGACCCAGTGGCGTACCACCGACGCCTTCGACGACCGCACCCGGCTGGCCGCGGAGTACGCCGAGCGGTACGCACTGGATCACCACGGTCTGGACGACGAGTTCTGGACTCGGATGACCGCGCATTACAGCCAGCACGAGATCGTGGAGCTGAGCATGAGCATCGGCTCCTGGCTGGCGTTCGGCCGGCTCAACCATGTGCTGGGCCTGGACGCCGTGTGCGTGCTGCCCACCCACTGACGGGTCCGGGCCGCTCGGTCGGCCCGGTCACCGCTACAGGTCGGTGGCGATGATCTTCTCGATGTTGCGTTCGGCGAGCGCCGTGATGGTGACGAAGGGGTTGACGCTGGTGTTGCCCGGGATGAGCGCGCCGTCGACGACGTACAGGCCCGGATGGCCGTGCAGACGGCCGTGGTTGTCGGTGGCCTTGTTCAGGACCGCGCCGCCCAGCGGGTGGTACGTGAGGTGGTCGCCCCAGATCTTGTACGTGCCGAAGAGATCGGTGCGGTAGATCGTCCCCTCCTTCGCGTTGATCTTGTCGAAGATCGACTTGGCCATGTCGATGGACGGCTGCTTCCAGGCGGTCTGCCAGTTCAGGCCGACGGTGCCCGTGCCGGCGTTCCAGGAGAACTCCGCGCGGTTCGGGTTCTTGGTGATGGACAGGTAGAACGACGCGAAGGTCTCGATGCCGGTGGGCAGCGGTGCGACCTCGGCGAACGCGCCCCCTGCGGTCCAGTTGTCGATGCCGCCGCACGGAATGCTGGCCTGGAGTGCGCCGGTCGGGTCCCAGAGGTGGTTGGCGCGACCGCACATGACGTTGCCGTTGTCGCCCCAGCCCTTGCCGATCTGGTCGTTCAGACCGGGCAGTGCGCCGGTGGCCTTCAGCTTGACCAGCAGCTTGCTCGTGCCGACGCTGCCGGCGGCGAAGAACACCCGGTCCGCGGTCACGGTCTTGGTGGCCGTGGTGCCCCCGGTGGTGTCGATCTGGTCGATCAGGACCGTGTAGCCGCCGCCGGACGCCGGGGAGACCGAGGTGACCTTGTGCAGCGGTGAGACCGTGACCCGCCCGGTGGCCGCGGCCTGGGCGAGGTAGGTCTTCTGCAGCGACTTCTTGCCGTAGTTGTTGCCGTACAGGATCTCGCCGGCCAGGGCCGACTTGGGGACGGTTCCGGCAGCCTCCTGTTCCATGTAGTCCCAGTCGTACACGTCGGGCACGAAGACGAACGGGAAGCCGGAGCGCTGCGCCTGCTTACGGCCGACCCGCGCGTACTGGTAGCAGTCCGCGCTGTCGAACCACGTCGGGTCGACGGTGCCCACGCCGAGACCGGCGTTGGCGCGCGGGTAGTACGTCGCGTACATCTCGTCGGCGTTCACCGAGGGGAGCACGGCGCCGAAGTTCTCCCGCTTGGGGGTGACGGCCATACCGCCGTTGACGAGCGAGCCGCCGCCGACACCGCGGCCCTGGTAGACGATGATGCCGCCCATCTCCTCGGCGTCCAGGATCCCGGTGTAGCGGGGCACGTTCTTGTCGATCGGGAAGCCGAGGAAGTTGCTGATGGGCTGCTTCGTCCTGGTCCGCAGCCAGAAGGACCGGTAGTCCGGGCTGGTCGTGTTGGCGAAGATCTTGCCGTCCGGGCCCGGGGTGTCCCAGGCCATGCCCATCTCGACCATCTGTACGTCGACACCGGCCTGGGCGAGGCGCAGTGCCGTGACGGATCCGCCGTATCCGGTGCCGATCACCAGGACGGGGACGTGGGCTCCCGAGGGGATCGGACCGGCGGCGGTGAGCGACCTCTGCGGCGCCGCCGCGGCGTGTCCCGCGAGTGTAATCGCTCCAAGAATAGAACCAGTTCCAGCAATGAATCTTCGCCGCGAAACACCTCTGGATTCGTTGTTGTACTGGACAGTGTCACCCATGTGACGCTCCTCACTCTCGATGAGTGGGAACACGTTCTACTGTCACTTGCTTGTCAAGTCACTACATACCGATTGGTAACTTGTGTCCGATCTTGAGGCGTTAAGGGCCGGTGACCGCGCCTCTTGACTTCACAAGACCCTCGCGCGACATTTCTGACTCCGCATCAGAAAACGTGACGGCAGGCGCCCCGCCGCCTCCCGGAGCACCCGCACGCCCCCACGTTCCCTCGCCTTGCTGGAGTGCCCTGCCATGTCCCCGAGCGCGGAACCCGTCAGACGTGCCACCGCACCCTCCCCGGCACCCGGGCCCTCGCGACGCCATGTGCTCGGCGCCGCGACGGGTGCCGGGCTCGCGCTCGCGGCGAGCCTGCCGGGCACCGCCGCGGCGGCCGACCTCCCCCTGCTCGGCACCTTCGACGTCGTGGTGATCGGCTCCGGGGCGGCGGGCATGACCGCCGCGCTGACAGCCGCCCGGCAGGGGCTCAGCTGCGTGGTCGTGGAGAAGGCCCCCACCTTCGGCGGCTCGGCGGCACGGTCCGGAGCGGGCATCTGGATCCCGAACAACCCGGTCGTCCTCGCCGCCGGAGTCCCCGACACCCCCGAGAAGGCCGCCGCCTACCTGGCGGCCGTGGTGGGTCACGAGGTGTCCGCCGAGCGCCGGCAGGCCTTCCTGGACCACGGACCCGCCATGATCTCCTTCGTCATGGCGAACAGTCCGCTCCGCTTCCGCTGGATGGACGGGTACAGCGACTACTACCCGGAGCTCCCCGGCGGACTGCCCCGCGGCCGGTCGATGGAGCCGGACCAGCTCGACGGCACCGTCCTGGGCGCCGAACTCGCGCACCTGAACCCGCCGTACATGCCGGTCCCGGCCGGCATGGTCGTCTTCAGCGCGGACTACAAGTGGCTCACCCTCGCCGCCGTGAGCGCGAAGGGCGCGGCGGTGGCCGCCGAATGCCTGGCCCGCGGCACCAAGGCGGCCCTCCTCGGCCAGAAACCCCTGACGATGGGCCAGTCGCTGGCGGCGGGCCTGCGCGCCGGTCTGCTCTCCGCGCAGGTCCCGGTATGGCTGAACAGCCCGCTCACCGACCTGTACACGGAGGGCGGCGCCGTCACCGGCGCGGTGGTCACCCGGAACGGCACTCCAGGTCTGGTCCGCGCCGGGCGCGGGGTGATCGTCGGTTCCGGCGGCTTCGAGCACAACGCGGCCATGCGTGCCCGGTACCAGCAACAGCCCATCGGTACCGAGTGGACGGTCGGCGCCAAGGAGAACACCGGCGACGGCATCCGGGCGGGGGAGCGGGCGGGCGCGGCGCTCGACCTGATGGACGACGCCTGGTGGGGGCCGACGATCCCGCTGCCCGGCCAGCCCTACTTCTGCCTCGCCGAGCGCACCCTCCCCGGCGGCCTGCTGGTCGACGCGGCCGGTGCCCGCTTCGTGAACGAGGCCGCCCCCTACAGCGACGTCGTGCACACCATGTACGAACGGAACGCGACCGCGCCCGACATCCCGGCCTGGCTGATCGTCGACCAGAACTACCGCAACCGGTACCTGTTCAAGGACGTCGCGCCGGCCTTCGCGTTCCCCGACGCCTGGTACACCTCGGGCGCCGCGTACAAGGCCTGGACGCTCGACGCCCTCGCCGCGGCCATACACGTGCCCGCGGCGGCCCTGCGCGCCACGGTCAGCCGCTTCAACGGCCTCGCCCTGAGCGGGCGGGACCCCGATTTCCACCGCGGCGACAGCGTCTACGACCACTACTACACGGACCCGGCGATCCTCCCCGACTCCTGTCTGGCTCCCCTCTGGCTCGCCCCCTTCCACGCCTTCCGGATCGTCCCGGGCGACCTGGGCACCAAGGGCGGACTGCGCACGGACGCCCGGGCGCGCGTGCTGCGCCCGGACGGCTCGGTGATCCGCGGCCTCTACGCGGCGGGGAACGCCAGTGCGGCGGTCATGGGGCACAGCTACGCGGGCGCGGGCTCGACGATCGGTCCCGCGATGACGTTCGGCTACATCGCGGCCCTGGACATCGCGGCGACCGCCGCGTCCTGACCCCGGGTACTAGTCGGTACGGTTCTGCTCCTCCTCGCCCGGTGTCAGAAGCAGCATGGTGACGTCGTCGCGGATCGAGGGACAGAACCGGGTGAGGTCCTCCCAGACGCTGTCGACCAGTGAGACCGGCGACTGTTCGGCGAGCGCGGTCAGCCGCTCGGCCAGGGGGTAGAAGGCCCCGTTGCTGTCCCGGCTCTCGGACACGCCGTCGGACGCGAGGAACAGCCGGTCACCCGGCTCCAGACGGACGGTGCGGGTCATCGGCGGAGCGATGTCGAACAGCCCCGCCCCGAGCGGCGCCCCCGTTTCGAGTTCGAGCTCGAACGCCTTCGTGCCGCGCAGCAGCAGGGGGTACGGATGCCCGCAGGACACCAGCCGGACCGTGTCGGTCCCCGGCGGGAAGTCCAGGAGCAGAGCGGTGGCGAACATCTCGGCGGGGTGTTCGCCCGCCGAGTCCACCACCAGTCTGCGTTCGAGGCGCGCGGCGGTGGCCTTGAGGTCCCGCTGGTCGAGCACGGTCTCCCGGAACGCCCCGAGAAGCGAGGCGACGGTGCCCACGGCCGACAGCCCGTGCCCCTGCACGTCGCCCATCAGGGCCCGCACACCGAAGGGCCCCTCCCGCACGTCGAAGAAGTCGCCGCCGACCAGCGTCTCGCTCTGCGCCGCTCGGTACAGACCGGAGCAGCGCACAGTGCCGACCCGCTCGGCGAGCGGCGGCAGGACGGCGAGCTGGGCGGCTTCCGCGACGCTGCGCACCGTGACCAGTTGCGCGTCCCGGCGGCTGCGCACCAGGGACACGAACACGCTGAGCACGGCGATGAAGGTGATGGTCAGCAGGTCGGTGTTGCCCGCTCGGTTCAGCCCCAGGGCGGGGACGTTCAGCAGCAGTACGACGGCGACTCCGAACAGAGCCGTGGCCAGGGGGCCGTAGGAGAGCACGGCCATGGTCGGGATGACGCCGAGCAGAAAGCCGATGTCGAGCGGATGGGCGATCCCGAGCTCGATCGCGCAGGTCGCCACCAGCAGGCCCGGCGGCAGCGCCCGCACCCAGCGCGGAGGAGGCGAGCCGCGCAGCCAGCCCCGCTTCCCGCCGTCCCGCCGCCCCGACCCGGCCCTCCCGGCCATAGCGCTCCTCCTCATCCACCACGCTCCACCATTCGGCCGGGGCGCGCATTCCGGTCGGCTCGCAGACGGGTGAACGGGGCCGTGGACGCAGGGCCTGCCCGGGTGATCGCGCGGAGGCGCGTCGTGAGCAGGAACGGCACAGATCCGTGACGGCACGCGGCAGGCCGCGCGGCGTGGGCTCGCCGCGGCCGGCGCCTGGGGCGCTCACCGCGGCGAGCCGGTGCGGTGTCAGCCGTCGATGCGGTGCGTGCTCCAGAAGGAGGTCAGGTCCGTGCCGGCGGCCGCCTGGGCGGCCGCCTTGAACTCGGCCGTGGTCGATACGCCGTACCAGTGCGCGGTGGCGTAGTCCTTCAGCAGCTTGGTCATGGCCGTGTCGCCGATGAGGCGCCGCAGATCGTGCAGGGCGCACTTCCCGTACCCGTAGACGACGGTGGAGTAGCGGGACGAGTGGGCGTCCCAGTACGCCATCGAGTTGGTGATCTTCTCCGTCGAGGAGGCCCAGGAGACGCTGTTCCAGCAGTTCGTGCCGGTCTTGTTCAGGGCCAGATCGGTGGCGTAGTCGGTGAACGCCTCGTCGAGCCAGGGACTGGTGTACTCGTCGTCGCCGACGATCCCGTACCACCACTGGTGGCCGATCTCATGGGTCAGCGCCGTGGTGCTGACCAGGTCGAGGACGAAGCCCGGGTACTCCATGCCGCCGAACCAGTAGTTGTTGTCGATCACCGCGTCCAGCTCGCCGTAGGGGTAGGCGCCGAATCGCGAGGCGTGGGCGTCCACCGCGGACTTGGCCGTGGTGAGCATCGACTGCGCGTCGGTGGAGCTGATGGCCGAGACGGAGTAGACGTTGACGCGGGTGCCGGCGGTGGAGGTGCCGGAGATCTTGCTGAAGGGGCCCGCGGCCCAGGCGAAGTCACGCACCTTGGAGGCGGTGGCCGTGGTGACCGTGCGTCCGCTGGAGCCGGGGGTGTCGACCGAGGTGCCGGTCGCCGGGACCAGCAGCGTGCTCGGGTGGTCGAGGGTCACCTTGAAGTCGGCGGCCAGGGAGTAGAACGACTCGCCGTTGTTCGTGTACGGGTCCAGATGCCAGCCGGCCCCGTCCTTGACGGCGAGGACGGGCAGGGCGTTGCCGATGAAGCTGAACGCGCCGTCGTGGCCGAACCGGTCGGCACCACTGGGGACGGTAATGCCCAGGTCGAAGCCGATCGTGGCGCTCTGGCCCTGCGCCAGCGGGGCGGGCAGGTCCATCTCCAGGGCGGTGCAGCCGACCGACAGGGCCCCCATGGTGGCGCCCGTGACGTTGCTGACCTTGATCGGCATGGCCGAGCAGGTGCCGTGATAGTTGTCCCACAGCCTCAGATAGACCTCGCTCAGCGGGGTGGAGGAGGCGTTGGTGAAGGTGGCGCTCTCGTGGCCCGACCAGACCGTGCCGCTCGTGTCGCTGCTCAGGCTGACGGTGTACGAGGGGGCGGCCGGCGTGCGGGTGGAGTCGGCCGGCGGGGTCGTTCCGCCCGAGGTGTCGAGCGCGACGTCGTCGACGACGAAGCTGGACTGGAGGCTGGAGTCCTCGGTGCCGGTGAAGACGAGGGTCACGGTCTGGCCGGCGAACGCCGACACGTCGAACGACTTCTGCGCGTAACCGGTGTTCCTGTCGAGGTTCGAATAGGTCGCCAGCGTGGTGCTGCCGATCTTCGCCGTCAGCTTGTCGTACGCGATGGACGACGTCGTCTCGGCGGTGTCGATGTGCAGCCAGAAGGTGAGGGTGGCGCTGCTGCAGCCGGACGGGACGGTGACGCTCTGCGAGAGCGTGTCGGTGTGGGTGCTGCCCACGCCGCCGAGCCACGCGAAGCTGGTGCCGCTGTGGGCGGTCTGGCCGGCGCGGTTGGTGATCAGCCTGGTCGACGACTGGCTCCAGGGTGAAGTGCCGTTCTCGAAGCCGCCGTTGGCGACCACCTGCGTCGGGGTGCAGTCGGCGGCCACGGGGGCTGCGGGTGGCGCGGCGACCGCCGGTGTGCCGGGGAGCGACAGGGCGGCCAGTGCCGTGACGGCGAGTGCGCTTGCGGCGATGGCCTTGCGGGGGGTTGGTCTCACGCGAAACTCCTTTGAGGCGGCCGGGATCGCGGCCTGCTCGGTGCCGCCCGGACGGCGTGGGTGTGCCGCGGGCGGTCAGGGGCTTGTGCCTGACGGTTGCGTGATTGCTGGGGAGCTCTTCCGCGTCGCCCCACAGTCGGGGCGACGACTGCCGGAAGCGTCGCAGATTTGACCGGAGCATGCCATCAGGTGCGGGTAAAAGCCGCGTACTTCTGACTTCTCCCGGTCCGACCCAAGCGAGTTGCCACATCGCTCGGGCCTCTTCGGGCTCGGGCCGAGAGCGCTGCCGCGTCGCCGGGCCGACCGGCGGTGCCGGCCGTTGGCGTTGGCGTGCAGCGGAGCCGCCTTTGGACCCCGGCCGCGAGTCGCTGCCGTGTCGCCCGGGCTCGCACCCCGGCGACACGGCCGTCCCCTCCGGGCGGTCACCCGAAGCGCGGACCTCAGCTCTGCGGCTGGTCCAGCGCGGGCGTCAACCGGGACCAGGGATTGGGCAGTTCGCCCGTGACCGGTCCGCAGACCGCCGCGCCCCGCTCCCGGGCGGTACGGACGGAGAGCGGCACGAGGGCCTCGGGCACGCCGTACACGAGATGACAGAAGCGCTCGGCCGGATGGCGCGAGGTCCACTCCGGTCTGCTGAACGCCGAGACGTACGTCGACCAGTGGCCCTCGAACGTGACGACCAGATCCGCGAGGCGCGCGTACCCCGGTGCCGGGTGGACGCCCGGATTGAGGACGACGGGAGCCGCACCGAGCCGGCGCACCGTCCGTACCAGCCTTCTGACGGTGGACAGTTCGGCCCGGCCCGACGGCACCCGGTCGAGGAAGCAGCCGTCCGTCGCGAACCACTCCCGATGCCGGGTGACGTCCTCCGCGACCTCGTCCGGGTCCCTGGCGCCGTAGTCGGTGTCCACGTAGCCGAGCAGCCGGGCCCCCGAGTCCCGCAGTGCGCCGGCCGCCGCGGTGAACGCCGGGTCGGGGCTCGGACCCGGGCCGTCTGCGGGGTTGAGGACCACCGCGTACGTCCGGTCCGCCATGGTGATCAGACGGTGCCAGGCGGCCGGGTCCTCGCCCGGATGCACGTACAGCGGGATCAGCAGGCTCATGATGTGCGGTCGCCCTCCCGCTCCCGGCCGGCAGGTTCCGTGACCGCGGCCCACAGCGCGGACAGCGACTCGTCCAGCGAGTACGACGGGCGCCAGTCGAGGGCGTGGGCGGCGGAGGTGATGTCGGAGCACTGCCACGACACGTCCCCGGAGCGCACGGACCCGCCGCCCTTCTCCTCGATGCGCCCCCGGAACCCGGCGATCAGGGCCAGCGTCCGCACCAGGTCGCGCACCGGAACGGCCCGCCCGCCGCCGATGTTGAGCACGCGGGGCAGCGGAGCGGGCGCCGTCGCGGCCGCGGCCGCCGCTCGCGCCACGTCCCGTACGTCCACGAAGTCGCGGTGGGCGGACAGGTCACCCAGCCGGATCACCGCGTCCGGGTCCCCGCCGGCCTCGCGCAGCAGCCCGGCGATCCGGCCGGGCAGTCCCGCGGGCGGGGCGCCGGGTCCCACCGGGTTGCCCACGCGAAGGACCACCGCGTCGAGACCGCAAGCGGTCACCGTGACGGTTCCGGCGAGCTTGGTGGCCCCGTACGGCGTGACGGGGCGGGTGGCGGCCGACTCCGCGACATCGACGTCCCGGGTGCCGGGACCGTACTCGGCGGCCGAGCCGAGATGGACGAGGCGTGCGGTGGGAGCGGCGTCACGCAGGGCCGCGCACAGCACGGCGGGGCCTCGGGAGTTGACCTCGGCCAGCGTCACGGCGTCGCCGCCGGTCGCTCCCGCGCAGTTGATCACCGCGTCGGGTGCCGCCGACGCGAGGGCCTTCGCCACCTGGTCCCTGCGGTCGGTGGCGAGGTCGATGCCGATCTCGGCGGCGGCCGATCGGCCGCCGCCGAGCACCCGCACGCCCGGAAGGGCGCGCAGGTGGTCGGCGACGTGACCGCCCAGATAGCCGGTGAGGCCCAGGACGAGAATGCGCATACGGTGGTCAGGCTCCCTTGAGCAGCAGTGACTTGCGGGTGGTGAACTCGGCGTTGGCCCGGTCGTAGTCGTCGGGGCGGCCGATGTCGAGCCAGTAGCCTTCGAACTCGTAGGCGTGCGGGGGGTTCTGGATCCGGAGCAGATCGAGCACCAGCTCGTCGAAGCCGAGCGGCAGTCCCGGGGTGTAGCCGTCGAGCGTCGACCGCGACAGCCCGTACACGCCCATGGAGACGCGATAGTCCATGCTCGGCTTCTCCGTGAAGGCGACGACCTTGCTCGCGTCGGTGGTCAGGACCCCGAAGTCGATGAGTACCTTGCGCGCGTACGTGGCGATCGTCAGCGGCGCACCGGAGGCGCGGTGCCGCTTCAGGACGGCGGCGTAGTCGAGGTCGGTGAGCACGTCGCCGTTCATCACGAGGAACGACTCCGGCAGACGCTCGCGCATGGTGAGCAGCGGGCCCATCGTGCCGAGCGGGCTCTCCTCGGTGGCGTAGTCGACGGCCATGCCCCACTGGGAGCCGTCACCGACGTAGGCGCGGATGATCTCGCCCAGGTGGCCGATGGCGATGGTGCAGCCGGTGAAACCGGACGTGGCGAGCTGGCGCAGCACGATCTCCAGGATGGCGTGCTGATCGCCGATGGGCACGAGCGGCTTGGGCAGTGCGGTGGTGTAGGGCCGCAGCCGGACGCCCTTGCCTCCCGCCAGGATCACTGCGTGCATGGGACTCCTCCTTCGTGGACGTACCGGTCGCTCAGATGTTGTAGATGCCGGTCTTGTAGCGGGCGAGGTTGGCCGGGTCGCGGAAGAACTCCACGGTGTGGGCGAGGCCTTGTTCGAGGTCGTGGGCCGGACTCCAGCCGGTGGCCGCGGTGAGCCGGGTCGCGTCGGCGACCAGCCGCATCACCTCGGAGTCGGCCGGCCGGATGCGCTGGGAGTCCTCCCGTACGTCGAGGGCGGTGTCCATCACCTTGCCGATCAGCGCGACCAGGTCGCCGACCGAGATTTCGCCGCCGGTACCGGCGTTGAAGGTCCTGCCGACGACCCGGTCGGCGGGCGCGGTGCCCACCGCGAGGAACGCCCGCGCGGTGTCCTTGACGTAGGTGAAGTCGCGGGTCGGGCGCAGATCGCCGAGGGTGAGGGTGCGTTCGCCCGCCGCGACCTGGCCGATGACGCTGGGGATGACGGCCCGCATGGACTGGCGCGGGCCGAACGTGTTGAACGGCCGCAGCGTGACCACGGGGGTGCCGAAGCTCGCGTGGTAGCTGTCGGCCAGCCGGTCCCCGCCCGCCTTCGAAGCCGCGTACGGGGACTGGGTGTTGATGGGGTGGTCCTCGGTGATCGGCACGCTCCGGGCGGTGCCGTAGGTCTCGCTGGTGGAGGTGTGCACCAGCCGGGGCGTGCCCAGCGCGCGCACCGCCTCGAGCACGTTGAGCGTTCCGGTGACGTTGGTGTCCACATAGCTGTGCGGTGCCCGGTAGGAGTACGGGATGGCGATGAGGGCGGCCAAGTGGTAGACGCAGTCGGCGTCTTCGACCAGATCCCGGACCGAGCCGGGGTCGCGGACATCGCCGAGGACGATCTCGACCAGGTCGAGGACGCCGGGGTCCAGCGTGTCCAGCCAGCCGTAGGAGGAGAAGGAGTTGTACTGCGCCATGGCCCTCACCCGGCACCCGGAGGCGACCAGTGCCTCGGTGAGATGGGAACCGATGAAGCCTTCGGCTCCGGTGACGGCGGCGAGCGGTGCGGTGGTCAACTCTTGGTCCTTCCGGTCGGTTTGCGCAGGCGGTGTCCGCGTCTGGCGACGGTGTCGCGGGCGTCCCGCGACGGCCGCGGTCGTGTCCGGTCGTCCCGGCGGGATGCCGGGCGCGACCCGTGCGACACAGCGGACGGGATGAGAAGTCGGATGGGGCGGGGAGCTTCAGGAGTGCGGTGCGGGCCGCCCCAGCAGGCGCAGCACGCACGCCGTGAGACACAGCACGGCGGCGCCGCAGCACAGCGACAGCGGTCCCGGGCCCTTCGGCGGGTACGACAGGGTTGTCGCCGTGGCACCGGCCGCGGCGGCCAGGCACACCCCGGCGGGCGGCCATGCGGCCCCGAAGGCCTGGAGGAGCAGCGCGGTCCACAGCGTCGCCGCGAGCAGCAGCAGGGGTATCGGCTCGGCATCGGTCAGCAGCGCGGCGGGCAGCAGCGGCAGCAGATAGGCGCACAGGCACAGAGCGAGCACACCGGTGGACCGGAACAGGAACGCGGGCGGGGTCGCGGTCGCCCGCAGCGCCGCGACCGACATCCCTCGGTACCGGTACAGCAGCCACTCGGCCGGCCCCATGCTGACCGTCAGCACGATCACGGCGTACGGGTGCTGCCGCCCCTCCAGCAGGACCAGCACTCCGGCGGCCAGGCCGAACAAGCCGTACGGCAGGGAGGGCAGCAGCGGGGGCCGGACGGCGCCCGGCGCGGGCGCGACCGCCAGGGTGGCCCGCACTGCCCAGCCCGCCGCGCCGACGGCGCCCACCACGGACAGCAGCGGCGGGGCGACACGGAGCACGGTGCCCGGCTCCCACCAGGGCAGCACCACCGATCCTGCGACCACCGGGGCGAGCGCGGCCAGCAGCAGCCGTTCTCTGCCCAGCACCAGCAGGACCCCGGCCGCCGCGAGGTATACCGACTGCGCGGTGGCCAGGGCCGCCGCCGTGCCCGTACCGGCGAACAGGACCCCCGAGGCCGTCGCCACGGCGGCGCCCAGCGGCGCGCCGGCCCGGAGGGTGAGACCCGCCTCGCGCCGTCCCGCGCCCATCCGCAGGTGCGCCCGGTGCCCGAGCGCCTGGGCCCAGGCCCATGACACCAGCCCGGCCACGACCAGGACGTCGGTGTCGCGCGCGGCGTGCCACAGGCCGGCGGTGAGCAGATACGCGAGTCCCGGCAGGGCGAACAGCACACCGCGCAGGGCACAGCGCACATGGTCCGGCCGCCAGGGGTCCGGTGGCGTCGCGGGCTCGGGGAAGGTGCGCGGCACCCGCTCGTACAGCGCGGAGGCGAGGGAGAACAGGTTCGGGTGCCGGTACCGCTCCTGGATCACCTCGGCGGTCAGGCCCTCCGACTCCAGCAGCGCGGCCACCTCGTAGGGGTGGACGGCCGGGCCGATGCGGTCGGCCAGCTCCGCGGCGAGCCGGTCGACCGCGTCCGGTTCCGGGTGGTCCGGCGCCGCCGCGGCCGGTGCGCGGTGGCCGGCGAGCCGCAGCGACAGCATGTCGCCCTCCGCGCCCCCGGGTTCGAGGGCCATCGGTCCGCTCATCCGGCCAGACTCCTCGGCAGGGCGGCCCGCGGCTCGCCCGTCGAAGCGAGGTCGGCGGCGGTGCCGGCCTCCCACGGGTCGCGCAGGGTGAAGCCGCCGAGTGCCGACAGCTCCAGATAGATCGAGCGGAAGGTGTCGACGGTCCGGCGCAGGGTGAACTGTTCGACCACCCGGAGCCGGGCCCCCTCGCCCATGGTGCGGCGCCGCCCGGGATCGGCGAGCAGTTCCAGCGCCGCCGCGGCCATGGCGGCGGGATCGCGCGGCGGGACGACGAGTCCGGTGTCGCCCACGGCCTCCCGTACGCCACCCACGTCCGTGGAGACGGTCGCCCGACCGCACGACATGGCTTCGATCAGGGTGAACGGGAATCCCTCGCTGATGCTGGACAGCATCACGACGTTGCCCGCCGCGTACGCGTCCTTGATGGCGTCGACGCGTCCCTCGAAGGTGACCGCGTCCGCGTGCCCAAGCTCGGCGGCCAGGGCCTCACACCGTTCACGGTAGGACTCGCCGCCCCGCGGTGTGCCGCCGAACAACCGCAGCCGTGCGGCGGGCAGTCGGGCCCGGACGAGCGCGAACGCGCGGATGAGGGTCTCCAGGTCCTTGATCGGGTCCACCCGGCCCGCCCAGCTGAGCGTGGGTTCCTCCGGTTCGGGACCGGCCGGCGGGAAGGCGCTCGGGTCCACTCCGTTGTAGACGGTGCGGATGGACGCCGGGTCGGCGCCGCCCTGTTCCTCCCACAGCCGGTTGTAGCGGTTGCCCGGCGTGATCAGCGCGGCCCGCCGGTAGGTCTCCTCGGCGAGCAGCCGGAAGAAGCCCAGGACGAGGGCCTTGACCGGCCAGCGGTAGGGAGCGGTGCGGTAGCCGAGGTAGCGCTCCCGCAGATATACCCCGTGCTCCGTCAACAGCAGTGGCACGCCGTGCTGTCGGAGCGCGGCCAGCCCCGGCAGGACGGCGAGGCCGCCGCTCACGGCGTGCGCCACTCCGTGTTCGGGCAGCGGCGCGGCCAGCGGACGCAGGGCGTGCTCCAGCAGAGCGGTGGCGGTGACGGCGTCGTGCAGGGTCGGCCGGGCCTCGCGCACGGCGAGCCCCGGGCGGTTCCACGCGGAGGCGAGGATCGCGACGGCCCGGTCGCCGCGCAGGAAGGGACTCAGCTGCCCGTCGGCAGCCGCGGTCGCCATCTCGTACAGGCCGGTGCCGAACCGGTCCTCGGCACAAGGGTCGAGCAGTGCGGTCAGGAACTGCTCGTAGGCGGCGGACAGCCGGTCGCGGCGGCGCCCGCGCGGCGGACCGCCCTCGGGCGGCGGGCCCCACATCGGGACCCCGACGACGCGCGAGACGTGGTCGGGCACGTCCCAGACGATCGGTTCACGTCCGGTTCCGGTGACGGCGATGACGTCGAAGTCCATGTCGGGCATGCCGACGACGAGTTGGTCGCACCAGACGCTCACGCCGCCGTGACTGTGCGGGTATGTGCCTTCGGTGAGCAGGGTGACGCGCGTCGCGCTGGGGCGCCGCGCGGCGTGGGGAACGTGCATCGATGTGCTCCACGGCCGAGGTGTGGGGTGGTCGGGCCTTCCCGGCCGCCGTGCGCGGCCGGGACCTTCGGTCGGTGCGCCGTTCAGTTGTCCGCGGCGTAGGGCACCCGCTCGTTCACTGCGGCCGGTACCCGTGGGCGTGGAGTGCTGTTGCTCGCGTCCTGCTCGGGGACGTCGGCGGCCGCGTCCGGTTCGGCCGCGATCGCGTCGGTGGTCGCGCCGCCGTCACTCACGACCAGCACCCGCGGGTCGATGCGGGGCGCGGTGGTGTCGGCGTACGCCGCCCCGGCCGGTAGGCCGAGCGGGGCGACGAGTGCGCCCACGCCGAGCGCGGTCGAGCCAATGGTCCGCTTCATGCGGTGAAGTTCCCTCCCCGGGCAGGGGCGATCACTGCTCCCATGGAGCGGACGCACCCCCTTGCGTGACGCCGTCGCCCCCCTCAGACGCCGGCCGTCGACGCTTTCGTCGCGTCACATAGTGATGCCTCTGTGTAGTTTTCGTGTGCCTGCTGCGGAACATGACGGAAAAGAGCAGCCGACCGTCTGGTCGTGATCGAGGTTGACGCACATGTGCGGCGGTTGTCGCGATGTGTGTGCCGTTGCCCGCCCGGACCGGCCTTCGGCGATGCTCGGGACGCCGGTGGCCGAGGATGGCGCTCACCCGGAGCCGCGACGCAGGCTCGTGGTCAGGAGCAGAGCACGCGAGGCTCGGCGCACACCGGGCCGCCGCCTGTGTCGGCGCTGTCGGCGGCTCCGCGCGCCTCGGCCCGGAACAGATCACGATGGGCGAGGGTTCACCTCGAAGTACGATCAAGCCGCTCGGACCGCGTCCCGACCCGGACGCCGGCCACGCCGAACCAGTCGGCGACAGGCACGGAGCGGGCGGAACGGGAGACGAGCATGCCGCCGACGGCGCCCCACCTGACCGGGCGGACCGAGTGCGGCTCGGACATGCACACACCACTGCGCGACTTCCTGCGCACGGAGACGGGCAGCGCCGCCGTCCTGCTCGCCGCCGCCCTCGCCGCGATGGCCTGGGCCAACCTCGCTCCTGGTGCCTACGAGACGTTCTGGGGGACGGAGCTGTCCGTCCACCTCGGCGCGAGAGGGGTGGCCCTCGATCTGCGCGAGTGGGTGAACAGCGGTCTGATGACGCTGTTCTTCTTCGTCGTCGGCCTGGAGGCGCGGCGCGAGTTCGACATGGGCGAGCTGCGCGAACGCAGACGGGTCACCCTGCCGGTGATCGCCGGACTGGCCGGCATGCTCGTGCCGGTCGTGATCTACCTCGCGCTCAACATGGGCGAGTCCTCCGCGCAGGGCTGGGGCGCGGCGATGTCGACCGACACGGCCTTCGCGCTCGGCATGCTGGCACTCCTCGGCGGACGCCTGCCCACAGGCCTGCGGGTCTTCATCCTCACCGTCGCGGTCGTCGACGACTTCGTGGCGCTGGTCGTCATCGCCGTCGCCTACAGCGGCCCCATCGACCAGCCGGCCCTGTGGGCCGCCCTCGGCCTGTTCGTCGTGATCCTCGCGGTGCGGGCCGCGCACGTGCGGCGCGGCGCGGTGTACGCGGTGCTGGCCGTCGCGACCTGGGTGGCCCTGGAGAAGTCGGGCGTCGACCCGGTCGTCGTCGGACTGGCCATGGGGCTGCTGACCTACGCGTACCCGGCCAGCCGCAGCGACCTGGAGCGGGCGAGCGGGCTGTTCCGGCTGTTCCGTGAACAGCCGACGCCGGAGCTGGAACGGTCGGTGCGACTAGGTCTCGCCTCGGCGATCTCGCCCAACGAGCGGCTCCAGCGGATGTACCACCCGTGGACCAGCTACGTGATCGTTCCGCTGTTCGCGCTGGCCAACGCGGGGATCACCGTCGACGGCGGCCGGCTCGCCGAGGCGTACACGTCACCGATCACCCTGGGCATCCTGGCCGGCTACGTGGTGGGCAAGCCCGTGGGCATCGTCGGTGCCTCCTGGCTCGTCTCCCGGTTCAGCCGCGGGAACCTGCGCCCGCCGGTCGGCTGGGGCGCGACCACGGCAGGAGGGGCCATCGCCGGGGTCGGGTTCACCGTCTCCCTGCTGATCGCGACCCTCGCCTTCTCGGGAGAGCGCCTCACCCAGGCCAAGATCGGCGTACTGAGCGCGGTCGTCTGCTCCTTCGCGACGACGTGGCTGGTCACCTGGATCGTCGGCCACCTGCCGGGCCAGGCGCGCAGCCGTGCCCTGCTCGGCACCGGGGCGACGATCGTCGACCTGGTCCCGCCGGTCGACGTCGACCGCGACCACGTCCGCGGTCCCCTGGACGCGCCCGTGACGGTCGTCGAGTTCGCCGACTTCGAATGCCCGTACTGCGGGCTCGCGGAGCCCGTCATCCGTGAACTGCTTGCCGACTACGGAGACGTCCGCTACGTCTTTCGCCACCTGCCCCTCGACGACGTGCACCCGCACGCCGAACTCGCCGCCGAGGCCGCGGAGGCCGCCGCCGAACAGGGCGCGTTCTGGGAGATGCACGATCTGCTCCTCGAACACCAAGGCGCCCTGCGGGCGGTCGATCTGCTCCGGTACGCCGAGCAATTGGGCCTCGACACCGAACGCTTCCACAAGGCCCTGCGCCTCCACTCCGGCGCCGCGCGGGTCGCCGAGGACGTCGAGTCCGCCGACCTGAGCGGTGTCTCGGGGACGCCGACGTTCTTCGTCAACGGCCGCCGCCACCATGGCGCGTACGACATCGAGAGCCTCACGGCCGCGGTGCACGCGGCCAAGGAGCGGGCCCGGCTGAACCGCCCGGCCGGCTGAGGGCGGCACCGGAGGCCCGCGCCGCCGGGCCCGGACGTCGACGACCGGACAGACGTGCGGGCGCAGGCACTAAAAGGTAACGAAGGCCGCGTATCACGTGACGGAACGAACGCGAAGCGTAACGTCCTGCCTCCTGAGGCTCGTGGGGGAGCCTTCAGGTGGGGGAGGGGATGTCATGTCCGTCAGGACAGGTGCCACCGGGCTGCCCGGATCCGTCCGGCCCCGGCTCGTGGCGGCGATAAGTTTGGGGATTCTGTGCGCGGCGCTGACGGCGTGCGGGAACGGGGACCCGGACGCCCGGGGAACGTCGGCGGCCGCGCCGAGCACGATCGCGGCCACGTCACCGTCCTCCGGCCCGCCCTCGCCGAGCACGCCCCCCGGTCCAATGCCCTCGCTCAGCGACACGCCGACGACCGAAGCAGCCGACACGGTCACCGACACGCCGGGCGAGGAGACGCTCGCGCAGGGCGACGGGGAGGCCGCCGCGCTCTAGAGCTCCGGAGCGGTCCCCGGGCTGCTCCGCGCGGGTGTGTCCCGGCCGCGACGGGAGGCCCGGGCCCGTTCCGGAGGGCATGGTGGAGGCGTGACTGTGCTGGCTGTGCTGTTCGCTCTGCTGGGGGCCGCGAGTAACGCGGCGGGGACGGCGTTCCAGCGCAAGGCGGCAGCCACCGTCCCGACCGGCGGCGGTCTGCGCCTGCTGATCGCACTGGCACGGCAGCCCGCCTGGATGATCGGCATCGCGGGAGTGATCGGGGCCGCGACCTTCCAGGCGCTGGCTCTCGTGAACGGGCCAATGGCACTCGTGCAGCCCCTGTTCATCCTGGAACTGCCCTTCGCTCTGCTCTTCGCCATCCCGTTGCTGCACCGGCGTCTGCCCCGCGCGGGCTGGTGGGCCGTCGCGGGAGTGGTCGTGGGCCTCGGACTGGTCCTCGGCGCGGCCGCGCCGTCGGGTGTGACGCACCAGGCGCCGATGACGCGGTGGGTCCCGGTGCTGGTGGTGTGCCTCGGAGCCGTCGGCTGCGCGATCGCACTGGCCCGGCCGGGGCGGCCGCCGTTGTTCCGGGCCGCCGTGCTCGGCTCGGCGTCGGCCGTCAGCAACGCGCTGACGGCCGCGCTGCTGAAATCGTCCGCCGGGGCACTCGCCGACCACGGTTTCGACGCCTTCCTCGGTGCGTGGCAGACGTACGGCTTCGCGGTGACCGGTGTCGGCGCCATCCTGCTGCTGGAGAACGCCTTGCAGGCGGGCCCCCTGGCCGCGTCGCAGCCCGCCCTCACCATCGGCGACGCGACGGTCAGCCTGCTGCTGGGCGTCTTCCTGTTCGAGGAGAGCGTCCGGACCGGCTGGTGGCTGCTGCCCGAGGCAGTCGGTGTCGGGCTGATCCTGTGGGGCGTGGTGAGGCTGACCCGGGTCGTGCCGCACATCGGGGAACTGGCCCACTGACCGGCACGCCGGAGAGAGCGCCACGGGCCCGCGCAGCGCATCGCACACACGCAGACAGCCGTCGGCCGCCGCCCGGAGTCGGGGCGGCGGCCGACGGACCGGTCGTGGCGTGCGGATCTCAGACGACGGAGGGGTCGAGCAGTCCGGCGCGCAGCCGCTTGAGGATGCGCGTGATCAGGCGGGAGACGTGCATCTGGGAGATGTTCAGCTCCTCACCGATCTGGGCCTGCGTGCGCTCCTCGACGAACCGCATGTGAATGATCCGGCGCTGACGCTCGTCGAGTTCGGCGATCAGTGGTGCCAAGGAGTGGAAGTCCTCGACGAGTTCCAGCGACGGGTCGTCCTCGCCGATGAAGTCCGCGAGCACGGCCTCGCCGTCCGCCCCGCCGTCGGCGGTGAGCGCGGCGTCGAGGGAGGACGAGTTGTAGCCGTTCGAGGCCTTGCGGGCCTCGATGACCTCTTCTTCGGACAGGCACATCAGCTCGGACAGCTCGCGCGTGGTCGGAGTACGGCCGAGTCGGGTACGCAGCTCCTCCGTCGCCTTCGCGAGCTCTACCCGCGCCTCCTGGAGGCGGCGGGGCACATGGACGGCCCAGCTCGTGTCGCGGAAGAACCTCTTGATCTCACCGACGATGTACGGCACCGCGAAGGAGGTGAACTCGACCTCGCGGGACAGCTCGAAGCGGTCGATGGCCTTGATGAGGCCGATCGTGCCGACCTGGACGATGTCCTCCATCTCGCCCTGGCTGCGGCTGCGGAACCGCGCCGCCGCGTACCGCACGAGGGAGAGGTTCATCTCGATGAGGGTGTTGCGCGCGTACTGGTATTCGTGCGTGCCTTCTTCCAACACGGCCAGTCGGTCGAAGAACGGCCGGGACAGTTCGCGGGCGTCCTTGGGACTGATCTTCAGCGGCTCGTCGATCTGAGGAAGGATCGCCCCCTCTGCCGTCACTGCCCGCTGTGCCGTGTCCGTCGCGTTCGCCTCCGCCACGGCTGCCATGCCGTCCACCCCATATCTCCGAAGGAATTGATGACAGGGCGCGTCTGCCCTGCTTCATGTGGGTCATGCCTGCCGGTTCCGGAAAATCTCTGGAAGGCGATCTTCCGCGGACGTTCCGTAGCCGGACCGGTCAGTGCTTCCTCACGAAGCCGTCGTCCGGATGCAGTTCGCGCAGTGTCTTCTCGCGGGCGCGGTGGACGGTTCGGTGGACAGGCCTCGGGGCAGGGGAGCGCCGGGGCGCACCATGGGCGGTGCTCCTAAGCCGCCGGGCCACAGGACCGGGGCGACGGTCGCCGAGTAAGCTGGGTTTCGGGGTGAGCATGTGGGCATGGAGCAGCGAGAAGGCACTTTTCCGCCACTTCTGACCCTTCTGTGCCTCGGGACCGAGCCGCTTGCCCCACGCGGTTGGAAGCAGGCCCTCACAGCCTTGTCCGGCCGCGGAGTTCACCGAGCGGCGCACTTCAGCGGTCGTGGCTCTTTCGTGCGGGCGCGGTGCGACGGCCGGACGCCAGGGGCGGTGACATGACGCCCGCGACGCCGCCCGCCGAACCCTTCGCCCACCCCGCTCTCCTCTACGACGGCGACCGGGAGTACGTCGACGGCACCGCTCCCTTCGTGCAGGAGGGACTGGCCGCCGGGCATCCGGTCGCCGTGGCCGTGCCGGTCCGACGGCTCGGACTTCTCCGGTCCGCCCTCGGCGCGGACGCCGACCATGTCCGCTGGATCGACATGACCGAGGCGGGACGGAACCCCGGCCGGATCATTCCCTCGGTGCTGCGCGCCTTCGCCGATGCCCACCCGGGCAGGCGCGTGCGCATCGTCGGCGAGCCGATCTGGGACGGGCGGACGTCCGTGGAGTACCCGGCCTGCGTCCAGCACGAAGCGCTGATCAATGCGGCGTTCGGCGGACGCGACGTCACGATCCTGTGTCCGTACGACGCACGGGCCCTGGCCGAGGACGTGATCGCGGACGCCCATGCCACGCACCCCGTCGTGATCCGTGCGGGCCGGGCCGGTGTCAGCCACGCCTACGACCCCGACGGCGTGCTCGCCCGCTACAACGAGGCGCTGCGGCATCCGCCGGGAGCGGCGGCGGTCCGGTTCGACGCCGGGTTCCTCCCGGCCGCACGGGACTTCGCGGTCGCCGAGGCGCGCGAGCGGGGGATGGGACCGGCTCGCCTGCAGGACCTGAACCTCGTCGTCGCCGAGCTCACGACCAACAGCGTCGTGCACGGGGGTGGTTCGGGGACGCTGCGGATCTGGGCCGAGGACGACCGGATCGTGTGCGAGGTGCAGGACGAGGGGCGCCTGTCGGACCCGATGGCCGGGCGGCGCCCGGTGCGGCCCGACCAGATCGGCGGGCGCGGACTGTTCCTCGTCCACTTCGTCTCCGACCTCGTCCGGGTGCACACCGGGAGGTTTGGGACCACCGTGCGCAGCTATCTCGCCCGCGCTTGATCTCTTTCGCCGCCCGCTTCCCCGCGGTCGGCCCCGCTTCGCCGTGGTGCCCCGACGTGTGCGGACCGGCTTCGCGATTGCGCCAAAAGGGTTGTGAGAGGGGGTACTTGTGAATGAAGAGGCGACAGGCGGGCACACGAAGGCCAAATGGAGAGAGGAGCCCTCGCCGTGCTCGTGCCTGACCCGAAGGTAGTGCGGAGGCTGTTGACCCGCTACGCGTCACTGAAGATCGCGTACGCCGAGAAGGAGACCCTCGAGACGGCTCGCGCGCTCGAGGACGTCACCTACACGCTCTGTGTGATGACGGGGACCAACCGCGTCCACGACGCCGTGGCCGCCGCGGACGCCCTGCTGGTCGCCGCAGGCGGACAGCGCGGATCCGCTGACGAGGAGGGACGGGAACAGCCCCCCTTCCCCGTGGCCCGTGTACGGCCGCCCGTCGAGGCGGTCGCCGCGCACGGCCGGCCGGCCACCGTGCCCGGCAGCCGGGGCGGCGCCGTGCCCGGGACGCTCGTCTGACGGGGCGTGCCGTTCGCACCGTGCCGGTGAGGGGCGTTGTCGCCACCCCCGCGGGGGTGGCGACAACGCCCCTCACCGGTCGCCCGTCCTCAGGCGCCCGGCGTGTCCGTCCGGTCCTCGGGCGAGGGCTGCGCCGTTCGGGCGTCCACGTGTGCCAGGGCCTCGTCGACGCTGTCCGCGAGCGACACGGTGAGACTGACCCCGGTGAGGTCGAGGATGCGCCGCACGGCCGGTGTGGGAGCGATGACGTGCACGCTGCCCGCCACTTCGCGTGTCTCCTGGTAGCCCCTCAGGATGACGTTCATCCCCGACGAGTCCATGAACGGGACGCCCGACAGATCGAGAAGGAAGTGCCGGCGTCCGTGATGGAGCTGATTGGCCAGATGGTGGTGCAACTCCGTCGCCGTGTCGATGTCCAGGAAACCGTCCACGGCCAGCAGGGCGGCGTCTTCGCGGGGCACGGAGACATCGATCGACAACGGATTCTGGGCTCCGGACATGGATTCCTCCCACAGGTAGGACAAGTAGGAGGCCTGGTAACCCGTTTGTTCGATTCGACGCGTCGCGGAGACGGATCTTTTTCGCCCGGGCCGCTACTCGCCCCGATGCCGCCAGTACCAGACGAGGCCCGTGCCGGCCGCACAGAGGAAGATCACGGGGAGGATCAGTCCCGGGATGCGGTCCGCCGTCATGACGGGATCCCGGTGGGCGGCCGGGCCGAGGAGTCCCCGGTGTCGGGCATTTCGTTCCGTTCGCGACAAGGCGTGGGCCCCCGGAGTGCGCGCGCGGCGACGGGAGCAGGACGTGCGACGCTCGCACCCCGGGTGGCGTGAAGTCAATGATGGCGGCAGGAACCCCGTCTGGTCCCGGCCCGCGGAAGCGGACTTCTGTGCGAGCAGGTCCCACGGCGCTCATCGCTCCGGTGCGAGCCGAGGGCACCCTCGGCGCCGGGCGGCGGCGGTCAGTGCCGTCCGCGCAGCCTGCCGAGGAGCCGCTGCGCCTGCGCCCGGCGACGGGGGTCCGCCGCGGCCCGGCGCACCTCCTCCGTGGCGCGCCGGCCCTGCGGGCTGCGCGCGAACTGCTTGATCCGGTCCACGATTCCGGGCATGACGGTCCTCCAGGCAGGGGTTGGCTGTGGTCGCTCGTAGCGTGCGGCTACCCCGTCCCCGCCGGTACAGGCCCACGCGCCGGGGCGCGGCGGGCGGTGACCCCGCGCCCCGGTCCCGGTCGTCTCCCGCTCGCCCGCCGGGCGGGCGGACGCGGCATCTGCGGACGCGGCATCTCTGGGCAGGGCCAAAACACATGGTGACCGTCACGAATGTTCTCGGAGGGACTTGGGGTCAGCGACTTGCAGTCGCACCGCCGGGCGCGAGATGGTTGTCGGAAGGAAACAATCTCAGCCGACCGGAAAGGTGGTGGGCCCGCCTACGCGGGCCCTTGCTCGTGGACACTTCCCAGCAGCCCCCTGCCAGCCCGCGCAGTGTCGGCCTCGGCGCGACGTGGGGTTCCGCCCCCTACCCCGTGGTGGTCGCGGACCCATCCGGTGGCGTGGTCGAACTGAACGCGGCCGCGGCCGTGCTCTTCCCTGGTGCGGTCACCGGCTCCTGGCTGACGGATGTGACCCCGGCGTGGATCGCCGACGCCCATGCCCGCGTCCGGACCCGCCCGGAGGGCGGCGAGTTCGGGTGGCCGGCCCACGGCGCGGTCGGGGACCGGACCTTCGAGGCGCATCCCACCTGCACCGACGACGGCGACGTGATGTGGTGGCTGGTCGACGACACCGACCGGCGGCTGGCCGAGGACGCCCTCAAGAGCGAACGCGAGCGCACCGCTTTCCTGGCCGGCGCGTCCAGCGCCCTGTTGTCGTCGCTGAACGTCGAGCGCTGTATGGAGGTCACGGCCCGCCTGGCCGCCGAACACCTCGCGGACGCCGCGGTGATCGTGGCGCCGCCGCGCGGCATGAACGTACCGCTGACGTACTGCGGGCCCGACGGAGCGGTCACGCACCGCACGGTGCAGGAGAACATCGACCTCCTGCCGGGACTCAGCGACGCCCTGCGCGGATTCCCGCCCGTCCCGTCCCGCTGGATCGATCCGGCCACCGTGCCGGCCTGGGCCGTCCCCGACGGCTTCGCACAGCCCGTCGGCTCCGCCGTGGTGACACCGCTGCCCGGTCACGGGGTTCCGGCCGGTGCGCTGGTCCTGCTCCGGGCCCGCGACCGGGCGGCCTTCTCGGAGGGCGAGGAGATCTTCGCCCGGCTCTTCGCCTCGCGGGCGGGCGCGGCCATGTCGGCGGCCCGCATGTACGCCGAGCAGGCGGCCATCACCACCACGCTCATGCGTGAGCTGCTGCCGCCGACGCTGCACAGCGTGCACGGCGTGGAGTTCGCCGGGAAGTACCGGCCCTCGGGCCAGGCCGACCGGGTGGGCGGCGACTTCTACGACGTCCACCCCGGTACGGACGCGGGCCAGGAGTCCCTCGTCGTCCTCGGGGACGTGTGCGGCAAGGGGCTGGAAGCCGCGGTGCTGACGGGCAAGATCCGCAACACGGTGCAGGCGCTGCTGCCGCTGGCCGACGACCACCAGCGGCTGCTCGGCCTGCTCAACGGAGCGCTGATGAACTCCCATCACGCCCGGTTCGCCACCCTGGCGCTCGCCTCCGTCGTGCGCCGCGGCGGCACTGTCCATCTTCGCGTCACCAGCGCGGGCCATCCCGCGCCGCTGATCGTGCGCGCCGACGGGCAGGTCGAACAGGCGCCGACACGCGGGACGCTCGTCGGCGCGTTCTGGGATGTCAGCTCCACCACGGCGCACCTCGAACTGGCCCCGGGCGAGACCTGTCTCTTCTTCACCGACGGCATCACCGAGGCCCGCGGCGGCCCGCTCGGCGACGAACTCTTCGGTACCGAGCGATTGGAGGCCGCGCTCACCCAGTGCGCGGGCATGCCCGCCGAGGCGGTCGTGGAGCACGTGCAGATGCTCGCGGCCCAGTGGGTCGGACGAGGCGGCCACGACGACATGGCGACCGTCGCCGTCACCGCACCCCACCACGCGCACCTCAGTGCGGTGAACGGCCACACCCGGGGCAGGTACACCGCATGATGAGACGTCCCGCCCACGCCGACGGCGGCGTGGCACTCGACGACGCCCGGGAGCGTCTGTGGTCCGCGGTGCACGGCGGCGACGAACACGGCGCCGTCGCCGTCGTCCTCGACGCCGCGAGGTCCTCCGCCGACCTGGAGGCGGTACTGCTCGACCTGATCGCCCCCGTCCAGGCCAAGGTCGGCATGGAGTGGGCGGCGAACCGGCTGACCGTCGCACAGGAGCACACCGCGACCGCCATACACGAGCGCGTCATCGCGGCTCTGGCCCACCACCCCGACCACCGAACAGGCGTACCGGCCGGCCCCCTCGTCACCGTGGCCTGCGTGGACGGCGAATGGCACGCCCTGCCCGCCAGACTGCTGTCCGAGGTGCTGCGGCTGCGCGGCTGGAACGTCGACTTCCTCGGCGCACACGTGCCCACCCCGCACCTCATCGCGCATCTGCACCGGACGGGCCCCCAGGCGATCGCCCTGTCGTCCTCGATCCCCACCCATCTGCCCACGGCGCACAGCGCCATCACGGCCTGTCAGGCGACCGGCGTCCCCGTCATCGCGGGCGGCGCGGCGTTCGGGCCCGACGGCCGCTACGCCCGCGCGCTCGGGGCGGACGCCTGGGCCCCGCACGCCAGGGAAGCGGCCACGATCCTCGAGAAGGGCCTGAGCCGCCCCGATCCGCTGGCCGCCCACCAGGTCGTGGACGACCTGCCCCATCTGGCCGACCAGGAATACACCATGGTCGTGCGCACCACGCACCAGCTCGTCAAGGGGACGTTGACGGAACTGGAGGACCGGTTCGCGCCGATGCGCGGCTACACGGAACGCCAGCGCCGGCACACCGCCGAGGACATCGCCCACATCGTCGAGTACCTGGCCACCGCGCTGTACGTCGCCGACGACGAGCCGTTCGCCCGGTTCATCCTTTGGACCGCGGACATTCTCACGGCCCGACGCGTTCCCGCCCGCAGCCTCGACCCCGCTCTCGACCTGCTGGCCGCACAGCTCAAGGATTTCCCGCGCGCCTGTCACGCACTGGCCCACGCACGGGAGGCGCTCAGGACCCGAACGCCGGCACAGAAGATCCCCCGCCCCGGAAAGCCCGCATGACCACTTCACATCATCCGTCCTTCTCGCTCACCGTCGAGGTCGAGACCACCGAAGCCGTCGTCCGCGTCGTCGGTGATCTCGACCACGAGACGTGCGACGCGTTGGTGAGCACCGTCCGACAGACCCTCGCCGGCCGGGGCGGTGGCCCCCACGGCGTCCAGGGGCTGCACGTGGACTTCGCCGGACTCGACAACATCGACTCCATGGGCCTTTCCGCCCTGCTGATGATCCGGCGTCAGACGGACGCCGCGGGGGTCCGTCTGCATCTCGACGAGCGCCCGGCCGGCCTCGAGCGGCTCCTGGACATCACGGGAACGCTCGCCCACCTCACCGCACCCTGCGACGTGGGCCGACGCGAGCAGCGCCCGGGAGCCGGCTGACATCTGGGGGCCTCGGACGGAACAGGGGCGTGCGGGCATGCCCCGGGCGCTATCACGGCAAGGGAAAGTGCACCGAATGCAGGGCGGCCGACAGGGTAATTGCAGCCCTGGAGCGCGACGCGGACGGATTTCCCCCCACCGGGCCTCCGCCTGCCGGTTCCCGCCCAGGGCGGGAAACGCCGGTGGCGATGCCGGTGACACAGAAGGAGTACATGGTGACTGTCGACAGAATCTGGTCCTACGCCCCTGAGTTCGGTCATCCCGAGGCCCATGAACTCACCGGATACTCCGTCGAGGCGACCGACGGGACGATAGGGCATGTCGACCGGCAGGCCGACGACTCCGGCATGCGTCACCTGATCGTCGACACGGGTGTATGGGTGTTCGGGAAGAGCGTGCTCGTTCCCGTGGGTGTCGTGGCCGGGATCGACACGGAGAGCCAGAAGATCACCGTGTCGTGCACACGGGAGGAGATCAAGTCGGCCCCCGTGTTCAAGACCGACCGTGAGACGTTCGACCCCGCATACTTGGCCGACGTCGGCAGCTATTACCGGAGCCTGCCGGCCGGAAGGCCAGACTGATGGGCAGCGCGAGGCGTGCCCCTGACAGAGCAGACCGGAAAGAGTGTGCAGATGCCCGACGAGTTGCAGGCCACGGTCACGCACGGGGCGGCCCAAGACGCCTTCGTCGTACGCGTGGGCGGCGACATCGATTACGAGAGCGCCCCCCGGCTGGAGGAGGCCCTCCACGAGGCGCACCGAGTGGGCGCCTCGCGCACGGTCGTGGATCTCTCGCGAGTGGCCTTCGCGGACTCCTCGGTCCTGCACGTCCTCCTCGAAGCACAGCGTGCCCACCGGTCCCGCGAAACCGTCATGGTGGTGTGCGGACCGTTCAGCGACATCGTTCGGAGGCTGTTCGAGGTGACAGGGACCGAGGACTTCTTCGTCCTCGTGGACAACGTGCAGGCCGCCTTGGCCCTCCCGGACCAGGCGACCGAGCGATGAACCATATCAACGGCCTTCCGGCAGCTCACGAGAACCTGGCCCCGCTCCCGGCGAGCGGTCACGCCATCACGAGTGCGGCGGCGGCACGCGACCACGTCCGGTCGTTGCTGCGCGAGCACTGGAATCCGTCCCAGGGCGCGATGGGCCCGGACGCCGTCACCGACCTCCTCCTCGTCGTCTCCGAACTGGTGACGAACGCCATTCGGCACGGCGGGGGGCTGGCCGGCTTCACCGCGACGGTGACCGACGGCGGCATACTGCTCGACGTGCGCGACAACAGCGATGTCGTCCCCACCCCGGCCCACGGCACCGGGGAGTTCCCCCAGGGGCACCAAGTCAGCGGCTACGGCTGGCCGTTGATCATCCGGCTGTCCCGCGACATCACCATCGAACCGGGTCCGCGGGGCGGCAAGTCGGTCAGGGTCTTCGTCCCCCTGGCGTGAAGCGGAGGGTGGGCAGGCCCGGCATATGGCCCGCGGTCACATCGCCACGGGCCGGCCCCACCCGCGCTCGACGGCCACGGCGTGGGCGACGTGGGCCGCGGCGACGTCCAGGGCGGCATGCCCGGTCGACTTGAACAGCGTCAGTTCGCTCTCGTCCAGGCGGCCGGGGTGCCGTCCGGACAGGACGGAACCGAGGAGCGTGACGGTCCGCCCGGCCGGGAGGTCCTGCAACTCGTGGGCGCCGGACGGCGGCCGGGTGTCCGCGGCGCCGGGCCACTCGGCGAAGAGAGCGGCGTCACGCACGGTGTCGGCGTCCACCTCCGGACCGTGGGATCCGCCCACGGAGCTGATGTGTGTGCCGGGGGAGAGCCAGTCTCGGCGGATCACCGGCCGCACGGCGCCGGTGCAGCAGAAGACCGTGTCGGCTTCGCGGACGGCCGCCTCGACGGTGTCCGCGGCCCGGGCGGCCGGATGCGGCGCGGCGGCGCTCTCCGCGCGTCGCCGGTCGCGTCCGGCGACGACGACGGGGACGCCGGGGTCGAGCGCCGCCAGCAGTCCCACCTGGGCTCGGGCCTGCGCGCCGGTCCCGACGACGGCGATGCGCTCGGGCCGGGGCCGGGCCAGCGCGCGGGCGCTGACGGTGGCGACCGCCGCCGTGCGGATCTCGGTGAGCGGCTCGGCGTCCATCAGGCAGAGCGGGCTTCCGTCCTCGGCGTCGAAGAGGGCGACGACGCCGCGGTGGCTGCTGCGCCCCGGCCGTGCCGGATCACCGAACACGGAGACGAGTTTCGCCGCGAGGCCGAGCCCGGGAACGTATCCGGGCATGGCTCCGAGCAGACCGCCGGGGGCGCGGGCCGCGATCCGGGGCGGCGCGGAGGCCTCGCCCCGGCCGACGGCGATCAGAGCCGTCGCCACGGCGTCCATGACACGCCGCGGTTCGAGCGCCGCGCGCGTCCGTGCGCCGTCGAGGAAGAGCAGCTCGCTCATGCCGTCCCCTCCGCCGTCCCGGACGGCCCCGCCGAGCCGGTGAGGAGCGAGGACAGTGCGTCCGTCGCTTCGCAAAGGGCCCGGCGCAGTTCGGGCAGACGGGCCTCGTCGAACTCCGCGGCGAGGCCGACCACGGTCACCGCGCAGACGGGTCTGCCCGGTTGGGGCACGACCGCCCTGCTCAGCGAGGCGACGGGTTGTTCATTGCGTCCGTACTCGACGGCGAATCCGGTGCGTTCGGTGCGCTCGACGTCGGCCAGCAGACCCTCCGGACCGCTCAGCGCGTGACCTGCTTCCTCGGCGACGCCCAGATACGGGGCCCGCTCCGCGGGGGCCAGCGCGGCGACCAGGGCCAGCGGTCCGGCGAACCGGTGCACCGGCAGGGCCTCGCCCATCAGACGGGTGATCATCGAGAGACGGTCGGGGCGCACGACGTCGATCACCCGGGAGCGGTCGGTCTCCGGAACCTGGAGATTGACCATCATGCCGGTGCGCTCGGCCAGCGCCGTGAGGACCGGCCGGGCGAGGGCGACGAGCGAGTTCCGGGCCGCGGACGACGACAGCTGGAGGACCGCGGTGCCCGGCAGATAGCGGTCGCCCGCCCGCAGCACCCAGCCGCGGCGCACCAGGTCGAGCAGCACGCGATAGGCGGTCGCCCGGTGCAGGCCGACCTCCTCGGCCAGGTCGGTCAGGCGCAGGGGATGCGGTGAACGGGCCACGGCCTCGACCAGGTCCAGCGCCTTGTCGACGGCGGTGCGCGGTGCTTCGGGCAATGCCCACCCCTCCTTGTGGTGTCCGCGACGGCGAGCGTACGGTAACGCATGTTTCGGCAAGCGATACAGCTGTTTCGTAGAGCGTAACAACGATATGCGAGGTGAAGATGGCGGACGAGACTTCGGGTGCTCCGGTCCCGTACGCGCCCCCGGCTGCGGGAACCGTGGCGGTGTACCGGGGAGCCACCCTGTTCGACGGAACCGGGAGTCCGTCCCGGCCTTCCACGTCGATCGTGATCGACGGCCAGTACATCCTCGCCGTCGGCGACGACGCCGAGATCTCCGCCGAACTGCCCGCGGGCGCCGAGGTTTTCGACCTGGACGGCCGCTTCGTCGTCCCCGGTCTGATCGACTCGCACCAGCACCTCGCGACGCCCCCCGACCGGCCGGCGGCCGAGGCGGTGCTGCGCCGGCTCGTGTACAGCGGCGTCACCGCCATCCGGGACATGGCCGACGACCTGCGGCAGGTGGGCGACCTCGCACGGGCCTCGCTCGTCGGAGAGATCCCGGGACCGGACATCCGGTACGCCGCGCTGATGGCGGGCCCGGGGTTCTTCGACGATCCGCGCACCCACCAGGTCACCCAGGGTGAGGTGCCGGGGGCGGTGCCGTGGATGCAGGCCGTCACGGCCGACACGGATCTGCGCCTGGCGGTCGCCCTGGCGCGGGGCACCCATGCTGCGGCGATCAAGGTCTACGCGGATCTCGACCACGGCACCGTCGCCGCGATCACCGAGGAGGCGCACCGCCAGGGCATCCCCGTGTGGGCGCATGCCGCCGTGTTCCCCGCCACGCCCCGACAGGTCGTGCTGGCCGGTGCGGACAGCGTTTCGCACGTCACCCTGCTCGCCTTCGAGGGCCGGGACGCCGAGTTGACGAGCTACAAGCACAAACCGCCTGTCGACCACGACCGGTTCGCCGCCGGCGACGACCCCCGCGTCGAGGAACTCTTCGCCCTGATGCGCCGACGCGGCACCGTGCTCGACGCGACCGCCGGAATGTGGGCGAGCGACGCCCTGGCCCAAGACGGGCCCGAGGCCGCGGCCAAGGCGGCGGCCGACTCGGAACTCGCCGCCCGCCTCACCGCGCAGGCCCATCGCGCCGGAGTGGACATCTGCACGGGCACGGACTACGAGACCGACCTCAAGGACCCGTTCCCCGCCCTGTACGAGGAGTTGGCCTTCCTCGTGGACCGCTGCGGGATGCCGCCCGCGGACGTGCTGCGCTCCGCCACGCTCCTGGGCGCCCGGAGCGCCGGCGCCGAGGACATGAGGGGAAGCGTCGAAGCGGGCAAGCTGGCCGACTTCGTCGTCCTGGACGCCGATCCGCTGGCCGACATCGGTCATCTGCGCAGCGTGTCGCTGACCGTCAAGCGCGGACGCCGCTTCGAGCGCGGCGACTTCGTACCCGAAGCGCCGGCCGCGGAGACACAGCACCGCACCCCGAACCCGGGAGACCGGCAGCCCCACCGCGTCGAGGAGACCCGATGACCACCACACCCATGATCATCAACGCGCTCGGCCAGCTCGACAATCCCAACGCGCCCAGGTCGGCCGAGGCCGCCGCCGAGCTCAACCCCTCCAGCGAACAACTCACCGTCGACGCCCGGACCCTGGCCGACGCCCGCGCCTCCGGCCTCACCGCGGTCAACGTCACCCTGGGATACACCATGGGCGACATGCCGCCGTACGAGCACACTGTGCACGAGATCGCCGTGTGGGACCGCATCGTCCAGGACAACGAGGCCGACCTTTTGAAGGTCCGGACCGTCGCCGATGTGCACCGGGCCCACCGCGAGGGCAGGATCGGCGTGATCTACGGCTTCCAGAACGCCGTTGCCGTGGGCGAGGACACCGGTCGCGTCGCCACCTTCGCCGAACTCGGCGTCCGTGTGGTCCAGCTGACGTACAACCAGGCCAACCACATCGGCGACGGCTCGATGGCACCGGACAACCGGGGCCTGACCGACTTCGGCCGCCGCCTGGTCGACGCGCTCAACGAGCACCACCTCATGGTCGACCTCTCTCACAGCGGGGAGAACACCTGCCTCGACGCCGCGCGGAGTTCGCGCGTCCCGGTGTCCGTCAACCACACCGGCTGCCGCGCGCTGGCCGACCTGCCGCGCAACAAGACCGACGAGGAGCTGCGCCTGGTGGCCTCGCGCGGCGGTTTCGTGGGCATCTACTTCATGCCCTTCCTCGACACCTCGGGACACGCCCGCGCGGCGGACGTCGTCGAACACATCGACCACGCGGTGAACGTGTGCGGCGAGGACCACGTCGGCATCGGCACCGACGGGACCGTCACGACCGTCGACGACCTCGACGCGTACCGGGACCGGCTCGCCGAGCACGTGGAACTGCGCCGTGCGGCCGGGGTCGGCGCGGCGGGGGAGCGCAGCGACACACTGCCCTTCGTGCTCGACCTGCGCGGGGTGGAGCAGTTCCGGGAGCTGATCAGGCTCCTCGAACGCCGCGGGTACCGCTCCGAACGCATCGAGAAGATCATGGGCCGTAACTTCCTGGACTACGCGGAACGCGTCTGGGCCCCGGAGACCTCCGGCTGAGCGCCGCTTCCTCGCGTCCCGCCCGCCCGGTCCTGCGCGGCGGGCGGCACTCTTGCGTCCCCGGGCCGCCGGCCGACGCAGCCACCTCGTAAGCCTGGCCGCGGTGGCGTCAGCCCGATGCCTGGAGCCGCGAGACCCGTTCGAGCAGCGCGCCCGGCGAAGCCGTGCCCTCGGTGGGTTCGCCGCCGGGTGCCGAGGCCGACGGTTCGCCGGTGCCGGCCGGGTCGTCGCCGGCGGAGGCCGAGGGAGAGCCGGTCGCCTCGCCCGCCGGGGGAGTCGGCGACGGTCCCGGCGGTGTCGCGGTCGACCGGCGACTCGGCGAGGGCGCGGCCGTGCCGCGCGAAGGGCCGGGAGGCGGTTGCGTCAGCGGGGGCGTGCCGGCAGGTGCCGGAGCGGACGAACCGTCGGCACGCACCGCGCCGCCCGTGGTGTCGACCTGGGCCGGCCGGGGCGGCGCGCCGAGGCCGCCCCCCGGCGACGGCGACCGGACGGCGCTGCGCCCGGGGCCTTCCCCCGGCGTCGCGGCACCGGTGCCCGCTTTGTCGTGGGTCCGCACCCCACCCGGCAGCGAGAGCCGCGGAGCGGCCGAGTCGGCGCCGCTCAGCACCGCCGCGAGCGTCGCCCCGAAGCAGACGCAGGACGCGGCCACCATCCAACCCATCCCGCGCAGCCATGCGCGCCGACGACCGCTCACGTCCACGAACACGGCTGCGTCCACCGGCGCGCCCGGCGCGGGTGGTGCCGGATCCCCGGCCGGGCCGCGGTCCCTGGGGGCCGGAGTGTCCTTGACCAGGCTGACACGCCGACGGGCCGGGCCCGGCGTCCTGGCCCCGCGGGCGCTCCCGCTCTCCCGTCCGTTGTGGTCCGCGCACGTGGACGCCCCCGTGATGCCTGCCATTCACCGCTCCTCGCTCATCCTCGACGCCGGTCCCGGCGCGCGGCCACGTCTCGTCCGTGACCGGCGGCTCGGGAGGCGAGCGCGGGGTCGCCCACCGACAGGACGGGGCGTGTCCGCGCTGATCCACTCATACGAAGGGCGTCGCTCTGTGACTCATTCCGACCGGATCCGATGCGTCCGCGACGCATCGGGACAGGGGGATCGGTCGTCACCGCGCGCGATTCGATCGTTGAGACGATTGAATCGATCGTAAGAACTTGCCGACGCGGCGTTTTCACTCGTAGCATCGGCGTATCCGGTCAGCATACGAAGGGCACATCCGATGGATCGCATCCGCCTGCAGCAGCTCCTGGCCCGTGAGAGCGCCGAAGCCGCGCGCCGCAACCCGCGCTCCAAGGCCGCCTATGCGCGGGCCGACCACCTCTTCGGCCGGGTTCCGATGACCTGGATGAACAAGACCGCCGCGGGAGCCTTCCCCCGCTACCTGGACACCGCGCGCGGCGCCCGCGTCACCGACATCGACGGCCACGAGTACATCGACTTCTGTCTCGGGGACACGGGCGCCATGGCCGGACACTCGCCCGAGGTGGTGGCCGAGGCCGTCCAGCACCAGTTCGCCGAACGTGGCGGCGCCACTGCCATGCTGCCGACCGAGGACGCCGAATGGGTGGGCGCCGAGCTCACCCGCCGCTTCGGACTGACGCGCTGGAGCTTCTCGCTGACCGCGACCGACGCCAATCGCTGGTCCATCCGGCTGGCCCGCGCGGTCACGGGCCGCCCCAAGATCCTGGTGAACAGCTACAGCTACCACGGAAGCGTTGACGAGTCGCTGATCGTGGTCGGACCCGACGGCCACGGCACCGCCCGGCCCGGCAACGTCGGAGCCCCCTGCGACGTCACGCTGACCAGCCGGGTCGCCGAGTTCAACGACCTGGCGCAGCTGGAACGCGAGCTCGCCCACGGCGACGTCGCCGCGGTCCTGATGGAGCCCGCCCTCACCAACATAGGCATCGTGCTGCCGGAACCCGGCTACCTGCAAGGCGTGCGCGCCCTCACTCGTCGGTACGGCACGCTCCTCATCAACGACGAGACGCACACCTTCTCCGCCGGACCGGGCGGCTGCACCGCCGCCTGGGGCCTGGAACCGGACGTGCTCACCATCGGCAAGGCGATCGGCGGAGGCATCCCGGCCGGCGCCTACGGGCTCTCGGCCGAACTCGCCGAGCGGCTGCTCGACCGCGACGACCTGGACCTCGTGGACATGGGAGGCGTCGGGGGCACCCTCGCCGGCAACGCCCTCTCCGTCGCCGCCATGCGCGCCACCCTCGAACACGTCCTCACCGACGACGCCTTCGACGCCATGTCGAAGCTGTCGGAGCGATTCGAGGCCGGGGTGCGCGCGGGCATCGACACCTGGTCGCTGCCGTGGTCGGTGAGCCGCCTCGGCGCCCGCACCGAGTACCGGTTCGCGGATCCGGCGCCGCGCACCGGAACCGAATCGGCCGCGGCGTCCGACACGGAGGTGGAGGACTTCCTCCACCTCTACCTCGCCAACCGCGGCATCCTGCTGACGCCGTTCCACAACATGGCGCTGATGTGCCCGGCCACCACGGAACAGGACGTGGACACCCATACCGAGGTCTTCGCCGCGGCCCTCGCCGAACTCGTCGGCTGACCCACGCCGTTAATCTTGGACCGGGCGAGCCGGAGAGGAACAGCGTGGACGAGATCGACCGGGCCATCCTGCGGGAGCTGCAGATCGACGGGCGCATCGCCTATGCCGAACTCGGCCCCAAGGTGGGCCTGTCCGCGTCGGCGGCCCGCCAGCGACTGCAACGACTGCTGGACACCCAGGCCGTGCAGGTCGTCGGAGTCACCGACCCCATGGGCATGGGCGGGCAGTCGATGGCGCTGCTCGGCATCGCCGTGGACGGCGATCCGCGTGCCGTCGCCGACGAACTGGCCGAGCGTCCGGAGGTCGTGTACTCGGTACTGACCTCCGGTGGCTTCGACCTGTTCGCCGAAGTGGTCTGCCCGGGGCCGAGAGAACTGCTGGACTTCGTCAACGACGTGGTCCGCCCCCTCGAAGGGGTCGGCAAGGTCCAGTCGTTCCCCTACTTCGGCATCCACACGCACCGGTTCCTGTGGAACGTGGGCTGATCCGGGCGTCGCCCGAGCGGACCGCACGGATCGTGGACCGACCGTACGGTTCGTACGTCGCCCGGCCGGATTTCGCGGCTCGACCCCGAACCGGCTAGGCGACGGTGCTCCTGGCCGACGATCCCTCGGGCCGCGCCACCGGCACCTCCAGGGGCCGGGCCAGTCCGATCACGCCCTCGTCCAGCCGCTGGAGGTGCCGCAGGACCCGGTCCGTCACGCGGTCGTGGCGGGGCGTACCCGGCCGGTCCGTCTCCAGCATGGCCGCGAGGCTCGCGCCGGTCTCGGCCACACCGTCGCTGTCCTCGTCCTCGACACGGGCGATCAGGACGTCGATGTTGTGGGCGATGCGCCGGCCGGCCCCCTTCAGCCGCGGATCCGCGGCCACGGTCTTGCTGTAAGGGAGGAGTTGGGCCGTCGCCGCCAGCGATCGTGCGTGATAGGCGCACGTCTCCAGCAGCGCCACGACGTAACGGGCGGTCTGGCGGCGGGCCCGCAGCGGGGTGATCGGATGGGTCAGCGGCTGCGTGGAGGCCCGCAGATCCTCCAGTGCCGTGTCCAGATCCCGGGCCTTGTCCAGCAGGTCGATCGCCGGACCTCCGCTGAGCTGCTCCACCGCCGCTCCCGTCACGTCGCCGAGCCGGGTCAGCACCGTGGCGAGGAGTTCGTCGGTACGGCGGTCGGTGTTGACCGGCAGGACGAGGGCTGCCGCGATCACACCGCAGGCGGCGCCGAGAGCCGTCTCCTCGATCCGCAGCACCAGCACCTGGGTGCTGTAGGTGTGGAGCAGCGTGTACAGCAGCCCCAGCATCGCCGTCACGAAGAAGGACATCAGGGCGTACGAGAGCGGGGCGGTGAAGAACATGGCGAAGATGAACAGCAGGACCAGCGCGAAAGCGGTCCAGGTGTGGGTGCCCACCAGGCCCGCCAGGCCGACACCGGCGACGACGCCGACGACCGTGCCGAGCAGCCGGCGGTAGCCCTTCACCAGGATCTCCCCGGTGGAGGAGGTGTTGAGGAAGACGACCCAGCAGGTCAGCACCGCCCAGTACCAGCGCTGGCTGGACAGGAGCTCCCCGCCCGCGATCGCCAGCGCCGAACCCACCGACACCTGCACGGCCGTACGGGTCGTGGGCCGCAGTCCCCGACGTTCGTCCGCGGTCGGCTTCTTCTCCTCGGCACCCGCGATGGCGACGTGCTCCGCCTCCAGCTCCTCGCGCGAGCGGGCGGTGGCGGGCGAGTCGTCGGATTCGTCCTGTGGTCCGTCGAGTGCGAGCCGTAGTCCCAGGACGGCGCGCGCCGCCTCGCCGATGCCGCGGAACACGTCCTGCACGGCGGCCGAGGCGCGCGGCAGGTTCTCCTCGTCCCGGTACCCCAGCAGCCGGTTGCGCACCTGGGCCACCGCCAGGCCGCCCGTGTGCGTCACCGGGCGCATGACGAGCACCCGCAGGGAGTCGAGGTCGCGGCGCAGCGTCGTGGTGGTGTCGTCCTGGGGCCGGAGCCGGTCGCCCGGGGCGGGCACCGGCGCGTCCGGCAGATGAAGGGTCAGCGTGTCGGCTCGCTCGGCGCTCCGGGCGGTGAGCAGCAGGACACCCAGCCGCTCCGCGGCGATCTCGGCGTCGGCGACACGACGCTGCACGAGCGCGGCGGTGGCGCGGTCACCGGTGCCCTCCTCCAGCCGCCCCTGGATCATCATCGCGCTCTCGTGCAGGCGCGCGGTGTGGTGTCGTACGTCGTCCAGCGCCTTGTCGGCCTCGTCGGGCCCGGCGTCGAGCAGGTCGATCTGGGCGGACACCAGTTGAGCGAGCCGTGTCCGGAAGGCCTGGCGCAGCCTGTGCAGGATGCGCTCCGGTGTCTCGGGCACGAGGGCGAAGCGCGCCACCGCACTGCACGCGAAGGCGACCGCCACGGTCGCGCACAGCCCCGGGAGGGCGGCGGGCGAGGCCCCGACGAACAGCGCGACGAAGTACGTCTGGAACCCGATGAGTCCGAGTGCCGTGCCACGGTCTCCGAAGCGGCGGCCGTACACCGCGGCGAAGATCAGCGCGATGAAGAAGAGGTCGCCCGCGACGATCCGGGTGCTCAGCAGGGCGCCCAGCGAGAGCGCCGCGAGCGCCACCGGCAGGCCGAGGGCGAGAGTGACGGCCTGCCCGCGCCACTGCTTCTCCTTGAGGGCGAAGGTGGCGACCATGGCCGCCACGGAGCCGGCCACCAGATGTGTCACGGGAACCCCGAAGGGAGCCATCACGGCGAGCGTGAGGGCGATGGCGGCCACGGTGCGCAGACCGGCCATGAGCCGCAGCAGTCCGGGGTCCGAGGCCGCGAACCGGTCCCAGATCTCCGCCGGCCGGGATCGTGCCCGTGCCGTCCCCCGGCCGCTCCCCGCGGTCTTCACGTGGTCGTTCTTCCCGGTCCTCACGTGGCCGTTCTTCCTGCCTCTCCGCACCGCATGATCAGCGGTTCCAGCATGTCACGAGGCGTCGCTCCGCAGCCGAAGTGGTCGAGCCCCCGTTTTTGACCCGGACGAGAGGCGTCAAACCACTTGTGGGAGCGCTCCCAAAATAGTCAGGATGCCTCCATGGAGCCACAGCCGTTCATCCGCGCCTACCGGCCCACCGACCGGGCGGACGTCGCCCATGTGTGCGTGAGCACCGCGGATCTGGGAGGGGACTCACGCGCCCTCTACCCGGACGAGGAGTTGATGCCGTCCCTGTTCGCCGAGCCCTACTGCCACCTGGAGCCCGAACTGGCCTTCGTCCTGGACGACGGACACGGCCGGGTGGTCGGCTACGTCGTCGGCACCGCGGACACCGACGTGTTCGTCAGGGCTTTCCGCGACAAGTGGATCCCGCGCGTCGCCGACCGCTATCCCGCCCCCACCGCACCACCCGTCACCCCCAGCGAGCAGATGATCTCGCTGCTGCACACGCCCGAGCGCATGCTCGTGCCCGAACTGGCCGAGCACCCCGCGCACTTGCACATCGACCTTCTGCCGGACTTCCAGCGACGCGGCCACGGCCGGGCCCTGATGGCCACCTTCCTGGCCGCGTTGTACGACCGCGGGGTGCCCGCCGTCCACCTGGGCATGGTCACCGCGAACGTGGCCGCGCGGGCGTTCTACGACCGTCTCGGCTTCTACGAGATCGACGTTCCGGACCCGGGCCCTCTCACGTACCTGGGCCGATCGACGGCCGTACGGTCGACGTCGCCCGGGGCGGCGCCGACCCTCCCCTGACGACGTGTGAGGCGCCCGGCCGCTGCCGTGACGCCTCCCGCGGGACGGCGCGCGAGCGGCCCCGCGGGACGAAAGCCCGCGGGCCTCCCCGGTACGAAGACGGCCACTGGAACGGAAGCGATGGCCGCCGGGTCCGAAACGCCGGCCCGGGATCCGCTCCGGATGATCAGGCCTCGACCGCGGCCGTCCGGGGCGCGGTGGCCGGATCGCCCTTGCCGTCGCCCCCCGCGGCGCGGGCCGCCGGAATGACGGCCGCGATCGCCGCTGCGATCAGCGCGACCCCACCGCCGAGGACGAGTCCGGTCCGGAAGCCGTTCTCGGAGGTGAAGGTGTAGCCCGTCACGGAAGTGGTCAGCTGCGCGAGGACGACGCCGACCACCGCGGCGCCGACCGAGGTGCCCAGTGCGCGCATCAGCGTGTTGAAGCCGTTGGCGGCCGCGGTCTCGGAGAGCGGGACCGAGGTCATGATCAGGGCGGGCATCGAGCCGTAGGCGAGACCGACACCGCTGTTGATGACCATGCCGACGAGCATGAGGCCCCAGGCGGAGCCCATCAGCGCGAGCGACAGGCCGTAGCCGAGCGCGATGACCAGAACTCCGCAGACCAGCGTGAACTTGGGGCCGCGGGCGTCGGTCAGCTTCCCGCCGAGCGGGGAGACGATCATCATCATGATGCCGCCGGGGGCCATCCACAGGCCGGCCGCGAGCATCGACTGGCCCAGGCCGTATCCCGTGGCCTCGGGGAACTGGAGCAGCTGAGGGATGATCAGCATGCTCGCGTACATGCCGAATCCGACGAAGATCGAGGCGAGGTTGGTGAGCAGGACCCGGGGGCGGGCCGTGGTGCGCAGGTCGATCAGCGGGTCATGGGCCTTCAGCTCCCACACGCCCCACGCGAGCAGCACCACGACCGCAGCGCCGAGCAGGCCCAGGGTCGTCACGGAGCCCCAGCCCCAGTCGGCGCCCTTGGAGACCCCGAGAAGCAGGCAGACCAGGCCGGCGCCCAGGCCGATCGCACCCGGTCCGTCGAAGCGCTGACCCTTGGCGCCGGCCGGTACGTCCGGCACGAGGAACCAGATCAGCGCACCGATCGCCACGGCGAGCGCCGCGGAGCCCCAGAACAGCACGCGCCAGCTCGTGTACTGGGCGACCGCCGCCGAGATCGGCAGGCCGAGGCCGCCGCCGATGCCCATGGAGGCGCTGACCAGCGCGATGGACGAGCTGAGCTTCTCGGCGGGCACCACATCGCGCAGCAGCGCGATACCGAGGGGCACCATGCCCATGCCCATGCCCTGGAGACCGCGTCCGACGATCATGGGCGCGACCGAGGACGAGAGCGCGCACACGACGGATCCCGCCACCAGCGGGACGGAGCACGCGAGCAGCATCCGCCGCTTGCCCACGAGGTCGCCCAGGCGGCCGGAGACCGGGACGCACACGGCCGACACCAGCAGAGTGGCGGTGATCACCCACGCGGAGTTCGAGGACGAGGTGTGCAGGATCTGCGGCAGCTCGGCGATCAGTGGCGTGACCAGTGTCTGCATGATCGCTGCCACGGTGCCGGCGAAGGCGAGCGTGGCGATCACGCCGCCTGCGCGGGCGGTGGGCTGGGGGGCGTCCATAGCGGGACTCCTCGTGTGTCTGACTGCGGGAGCAAGGATGTGCATCGTACATGTCGTATGCATAGAGCATGTGATGTGTCCCATACATGCATGTGTGGGAGGATGGATTCGGGCCGCACCGGAACGAGATGCGCAGGCGGCTTCGCTGAACACGAGGAGGCGGCACGCGGATGGTCAGGCCCACGCACGAGGTCGAGTACGAGCAGATGCTGCTGAGCCGCCACGGCCTCCTGCACTACAAGGGCGGCCGCACCAAGGACAGCGTGCTGGAGCGCAGCGCCTACATCCTGCTCAGCAGGATCCGCGTCCAGGGGCCGATGTCGATCGGTGAGCTGAGCGACGCCTTCGGGCTGGACGCGTCCACCCTCAACCGGCAGACCGCGGCGGCCATGCGCGCCGGGCTCGTGGAGCGCATCCCGGACCCCGAGGGCGGCATGGCCCGCAAGTTCCGCATCACGGACGAGGGGACGCGTCTGCTCGACGAGGAACGGATGGGGCTCATCCGCTCCCTGGACAACGTCATGGCGCAATGGCCGGACGAGGACATCGCCGCGTTCGCCGCCTATCTCCGCCGCTTCAACACCGACATCGAGCGCCTCGGCGGACGCCCCTGGCCCCGGCCCTGACGGCCGCCGCCGCGTGCGCGCGGCGGCGGCCGGTCACCGCCCAAAAAAAACCGCATGCCCCGCGACTTACGCCTGTCTAGGCTCCCCGCATGACCGAGACCGGGGGACTTCTGAATGTCATCGACGTCGAGGCGACCTGCTGGGATGGGCGACCCCCGCCGGGCGCGGTCAGCGAGATCATCGAGATCGGACTGACGGTCGTCGATCTGGGCACGGGCGAGCGCGTCGAGAAGCACCGCCTCCTCGTGGCGCCGGCCCGCTCGGCCGTCAGCCCCTTCTGCACCGAACTCACCGGGCTGACCCGGGAGGAGGTCGCGGCGGGAGTCGGCTTCGCGGAGGCCTGCCGGATCCTGGCCGTCCGGCACCGGGCGGGTGAACGCCCATGGGCGAGCTGGGGCGACTACGACCGCCATCAGTTCATCCGCCAGTGCCGCGCCACGGGAACCACGTACCCCTTCGGCCATCGCCACACCAACGCCAAGGCGGTCTTCACCGACGCGCACGGCCTGCGCAAGCGGCCGGGCATGGCACAGGCGCTGCGCGTCGCGGGACTTCCGCTGGAGGGACGGCACCACCGGGGCGAGGACGACGCCTGGAACATCGCCGCCCTGATCCTCGGCCTCGTCGAGCGCGGCGCCTGGCCGGACCGTGCGGCGCCAAGGAGGCAGCCCCCTGCGCCGCCCGGTTCACCCCGACGGGTTGTTCGACGGCCGGTCCGGGCGCACGGCGAATGAGTAACCGTCCGCCGGGGAGAACCCGGGGCGTACGCGAACGCCGTCGTCGAGGACCCCGCGCGTGTCCGACGTCGTCCTCACCAGGGCGTTACCACCCGGCGCCGTCCCCCGGCGTCTTCGAGATGTCAGGCTGTCCGGTCGCCCGGGGCGGCACGGGAGCCGTCGGGGCCCGACGGCCGGGGAGCGGACTCCGACCGGCCCTTGTGTCCGGGGAGCGGACCGCCCGCGGAGGGGTCCCAGCTGAGGATCCATTCGAACTCGCGCCGCAGTCGGCGAGCTTCGCTGCGCACCAGGAGGGGAATGTCGCCGCGTTCTGAGATCAGCTGGGCGTAGATCGGTGCGTCGTGCACGCGTGGATCCTCGGCTCGGGTCGGTGGGGTGTGTCTCGGTACTGCGCTGCCTCGACGTTAGGGCCCGGATGCCGTCGCCGTGGTGATCCGGTCGGCTCGGCCAGAACCGGTCAGGGGGCGGGCAGGGGACGCCCATCGGTGTCGAACAGGGCGTCAGGGAATGTCAGTTCTGTGTCCGCTCGCGTCCGGTGGCCGGTCCCGGCAGCGGACCTCCCCGCCACGGCTACCAGTACGTAACCTACTGACCGGTCATTCGGGACGGCCCGCCCGATGCCGGTGCCACACCTTGATCACGGAGTGCCGGAGGCGCGCCGGAGGTGTGTCCAGCCGAACGGGTTGTTTCCGTGGCGTCGCCCCGGCGCCGGGGCCTTCCGCCATCCGTGACGAACCACCAGGTCAGCCATTCACGGCCGGGCGGGGTGGGACGTCGGCCAGGCCGACCATGAGCGGACACAGGGGTAGCCCAGGTGAGCCGCCCGAGTGGTGGGACGGAAGGGACTCACTGACGGTGGATCACGTCGAGGCCGGGTTCTCTTGAGCTGACACAGCGCCAGCTGCCCGGCCGAGACGGAAGGAATCCGACGATGCGCTCTGCCCGCATGCTCCTCGCCACCGCGACGGCCACGGCGGCCCTCGCGATCGCCGCACCCGGTGCCCACGCCGCAGGCCTGTTCGACCGGGATTCCGGCGACGACTCGTCCTACAGCAAGGAGGACGATTCCCACAGCAAGGACGACTCGTACAGCAAGGGTGACGACTCCTCCCGCGACGGGGGGAGCGATCACGACTCTTCGTACAGCAAGGGGGACGACGAGGGCAGCCGCCACGGCAAGCCGAGCGGCGGCATGCACACCGGTGGCGGTGCGCTCGCGATGCTGAAGAGCGACGACGACTGGGGCAAGGACGGCGGCGGCAGCGGCAACGGCAACGGCAACAGCAACAGCAACGGCAACAGCAACGACAACGGCAACGACAAGAGGTTCGACCCGGAGACCTACAAGGACAAGGACTCCGACTACGGCAGCGACTCGGGCGGCGACCGCGACAAGCCGAGCGGCGGCATGCACACCGGTGGTGGCGGGCTCGCTTCCCCGAGCGTCACCGCCGGCGGGGCGGCGGTCCTGGCCGTCGCCGCGGCGGGCGCCTTCGCGATGCGTCGCAAGAAGACGTCCGGCGGTTTGTCCTGACCGAAGGCCTACGCGATAGCAGTCGCGGCCGCCGCGTGTGCACACCGTGGCGGCCGCGGCTCGCCCCTCCTCCCGCTGTGCCCCACAGCTGCCGCGTTCTTGTGAGGTGGTTCCCGATGACAGCCCGGTCGTCCTCACCAACCGACAACGCCGAGCCGGGGCAGGGCGCCCGCGCCGGCCGCACCCTGCTCACCTGGTCCATCGGCCTGCTGATCCTGGCCCTAGGGCTGATCGGCAGTCATGACCCGTCGGCCGGAGCCTCCCGCGGACCCCACGGCTCCGCGGCGCTCTCACCGTCGGTGGTCGCGAAGGCGGGCAAACATCTGCCGAGGTCCGCTCCGACGCGCCTGATCATCCCGAAGATCTCGGTGGACGCACCGTTCACCGCCCTCTCCATCGGCCCGTCGGGCCGCCTCGAACCTCCGCCCGCCGACGACGTGAACCTCGTCGGATGGCACGCGGCCGGTGTCTCGCCCGGCGAGCCCGGGACCGCGATCATCGCCGGCCATGTCGACACGAAGACCTCCGCCGCCGTGTTCGTGGGCCTCGGCGAGTTGGAGGAGGGCGACCATTTCGAGGTCGAGCGGGCCGACGGCCGTACGGCCCGGTTCGTGGTCGACAGCTCGGAGACGTTCGAGAAGGACGACTTCCCCGACAGCGTGTACGCCGACACCCCCCAGGCCCAGGTCCGGCTCATCACCTGCGCGGGCTCCTACGACCACGCCGCCGAGGACTACACCGAGAATCTGGTCGTCTTCGCCCATCTCGTCTGAACCGCGGCACGAGGACACGGCCCAAAGAGCGGCGCGCGACGCGGTCCCGGCCGTGCCCGGGGCGGCGTCGCACGTGCCCCGACGTCCGACAGGCGGGGTGCGGCGGCCGCTCCTATGCTGGTGCCGTAGGGGGATGGAGCTTGTCTCCTACGGCGTCATCGCGGCCTGTGACGCGGCACGTCCGCCGTGACCGCGGCCGTCCCGCGCCGTCCGCCACGGTTCCGCCGCAGGCGACTCGCCCGCCCCCACCACTTCGTCCGCTCGCCCCGGACGCTCTCGCTCGGCGGAACTTCCGTCGGGCGTCCCCGCAGGCGGACACCTTTCCGACCCGCTGTCGTCGTAGGCGATCGCGGGTCTCGTCCTCTTGCGGTTGGAGTCAGCCCATGACCCACTCGTCCAGGCGATTGCGCAGGGGGGCCGTCACCGCCGTGGCGGTGGGGGTGCTCATGGTGCCGACGGCGGGTGGCGCGGCCTTCGGGGCACCCGCGTTCGTACCCTCGGCCGCCGCGTCGGCCGACCCACCGTCACCGTCCGACTCGTCGGCGTCCGGCTTCCAGGAACTCACCCCGGCCGTCAGACAGCAGATCGACGAAGCCGTGCAGAAGGTGCAGCAGGAGGCGAAGGTTCCAGGTGTGACGGTGGGGGTGTGGACACCCGACAAGGGCAACTACGTCCGCTCGTTCGGGGTCGCGGACAAGAGCACCGGGCAGAGGATGACGCCCGATCTGTTCACGCGGATCGGCAGTGAGACGAAGACGTTCACGGTGACCGCGCTGCTGCAGCTGGTCGACCGGGGCAAGGTGACACTCGACGACCCGATCGGCAAGTACATCAGCGGAGTGCCCAACGGGGACACGATCACCCTGCGCCAACTGGCCGGGATGCGCAGCGGCCTCTACAACTACTCCGAGGACCCGGACTTCTTCAAGGCCCTGACCACCGACCCGCAGCGCCCCTTCACCCCGCAGGAACTGCTCAACTACGCCTTCAGGCACCCCGTGCTGTTCCCGCCCGGTGAGAAGTTCTCCTACTCCAACACCAACCTCATCCTGCTCGGCCTGGTCATCGAGAAGGAGAGCGGCCGGCGGCTCTCGGACTTCATCCGGACGAACATCCTGACGCCCGCGGGCCTGGACGACACGTCGTTCCCCGACGACGCGGCGTTCCCCACTCCGCACGCGCAGGGATACACGAACCAGACGGCGACGGGGAAGGTCGAGGTCTCCACCGACTGGAACCCGTCCTGGGGCTGGGCGGCCGGTGCGATGATCTCGACGCTTCAGGACCTGCGCATCTGGGCGCGCACGGTCGCCACGGGGATCCTGCCCGACGGCCGCACCATGGTGAGCCCCGCCACGCAGAAGCAGCGGCTCACCACACCGCCCACCACGATTCCGGGGGCCGGGTACGGGCTGGGCATCTTCGATGTCCAGGGCTGGATCGGCCACAACGGCTCGCTGCCCGGCTACGAGTCCCTGACCATCTATCTCCCGTCGGCCCGGGCGACGCTCGTGGTGGTGCTCAACACGGACATCGGCCAGGACGACACGGAGCCCAGCACGCTGTTCGGCCAGGCGATCACCAAGATCATCACACCGGAGCACGTCTTCGACCTGCCCGCACAGCCGGCGGCCCGATGAGCCGCGGCCCAGCCCATCCGCCGGGTGTCCCGGGCACATGGGGAGCCGGACGCCTGGCATGTCGTCCTATGTGTCTGACACCGTAGGCGTCCCGTGCGCCGACCGGCCCGCGGGCGGACCGGCGACGGGCAGGCGGTGGGCCGGACGCGCCGTCGCCGACAACCGCGAGGGGAGCCGTTCATGACCACGGCCAAGGATCTGTTCATCGTCGCCCTCGACGTGGAGCCCAGCCGTTCCGTGGGGCAGGGCGACCTGTCGCTGGCGCTCGCCGGAGCCGAGCTGATCGATCTCCTCGGCGGCCGGGCCGTCGACATCGACGGAGACCGCATCGTGCCGACTGCCGGTCAGCCGGCTACGGACGACGCGCTGTTGGGCGAGGCCGCGTCCCTGCTGGAGCGCGACGCTCCGTACGAACGTGTCGAGGACTGGCTCTGGCGCCGGGGCCGTGACCTGTCCCAGGCATACCAGACCGCCCTCGTGGAGGCAGGTCTCCTCACGGAGCACCGGCGCGGCCGGCTGTCGCTCGGCACCGCCCGTATGGAGCCGGCCGACTCGCCAGAGCGTCAACACGCCATGAGCCGCTGGACGTCGCGCGACCCCGTCCTCGACGCGCTGGCGTCCGCCGTGGGGATCCACGGCGAGAAGGCCTTTGGCGAGGACACCTCGGCCGGGTACGGCGAGGAGATGTCCGGCGAGGGGGCCTCGGGCGAGGACATCGCGCGGGAGGAGGCTCCGGCCGGTGGCGACGACCCGGAGACGACCGTGCTGGCCGCCGTCCATGACGCCGTCATGGAACTCGAAGCCGTACGGCAGCGGCGGGCCATCGAGAACGCCGCGTTCGCCAACATCTGGCGCGGCCCCTGACCGGTGGGCGCGGGCGGACCGTACGGCAGGTTCTCGGCCCGGCCGTAGGTGCTTGTCGGTCCCCTCGGCACCGCACCACCGTGCCGAGATGGATCTTCGCCCGCGCCCGGACCGGGCCGAACGCGGGTCCCGTGGTCTAGTGGTCGGGCTTGCGTGCCGCGGTCTTCGGATCGGGTGTTTCCGCCGCCGGGGTGGCGTCGCCCGTCGCGCGCCGCGACCACATGCTGCCCGCGACCCGCTGGAGCGTCTTCGCCAGCGGGTGCGGCGCCCGACCGTGCGGGGCCGTGCCCGTTGTGTCCGCCGCGCCCTGGGCGTCCTTGAGGTCGGCCAGGGCCGCGTGCGCGAGTTCGGTGGCCTCGCGGTACAGGTCGCGCGACTTGGTCATGGCGTCGAGCGCCTCGGCGTAGGAGTCCAGCAGTGCCCGGGCATGGGCGAGTTCCTCCTCGACGGTCACCAGGTGCCAGTCCTGGCGCAGCGCCGCGAGCGCCTCGGCCGCACCGACCGGCAGCGGCCAGGGCAGCTCCGCGTACCGCACGATCTTCTCCAGGAGCTCCGTCGGCTCCGAGCCGTCGAGGAACACACTGCGTACGGTGAAGGCCTCGTCGTCGTACCCGGGTCTCAGCGGGGTGCCGGGCAGGATGACCGCGCCGCCGCGAGGCACCGAAGTACCCAGGTCGCTGAGTGCCCAGTTGACGGCCTGGAACTGCTCGGGCGCGGCGCGGTGCTCCACGACGCGGTGCCGCAGCACCGGCGGCAGCAGACGGGTCAGGGGGAGCCGGCCGCGCGGATCGGGCGTCATGGCCTCGTGGACGACGACGTTGATGCACCAGCTGTGCCGCGCGGCGTCCTTGAGCAGCCGGCGCAGCGCGGCGTCCTCCTTGGGGAGCGGGTTGGTGTCCCGCAGACGCAGGCCCGGCACCACGTCGTGGTCCCAGGAGACGTCGTCCGTGTCGGGCCAGAACCTGGTCGCGGGGGAGGACCAGCCGGGGTTCCACGGGCGGTCCGCCTCGGCGGCGAGCGTCCAGGGCCAGTCGTCGGAACGCTCCGGCCGTTCCGGTGGTTCGACGCTGAGCCTCGCACGCACGGTGCCGGTGCCGTCGACGCGCCAGCGGGCCTCGAAGACCCGTTCGGCAAGGAGCGCGGAGCGCTCCGGCTCCATGAAGCCGTCGATCGTGCCGTCGGCCTTCAGCTGCCGCAGGTTCTCCCGCAGCAGCTCCCGCGGATCGGGTCCGGTGTGTCGCCCGCGTGCCAGCCAGACCGTTTCGGGGGCCGCGACACGGGCGGTAGGGGGCTTGGGCATGTGTCACTTTGCTGGTGGGGTGCGGTGTGCGTTCCCAGTATGGTCACCGCGGGTCCCGAGGGGAATCAGCGAGGTCCCCGTGGATCACGGACATCCCCAGACGGGTGACTATGTTCGATTCATCCTGTTTGTGATGTGTGGATCGAGGGTGTGCGATCGGCGCCTCGGCGGCGCCGCGGCCGGCACCCGCATCCCGTCATGGCGCGGCGAGCAAGCTGCGGACGGCTCCGTGGTGGGCGGCGTGGTGGGCGGCGTGGGACCAGGGGGAGGTCCGTGAGATCGGCGTGTTCGTCCGTGCCGTGCGGGCCCTCGTAGCGCACGCCGAACCCTGCTGTCGCGGGGATGCCCTCGCCGGCGAGGAGGTTCCCGATGTTCGACGGTCCGGTGGTCTTCGGGCGCGGCGCGAGGCCGACCGCTCGGGCGGCGGCCAGCAGCGCCGCCGCAGGCTCCTCCTCGGGGCGTAGCTGGAACGGGGCCGGGTGGCGACCGGTTCGACGTCCGCGCGGCGGGGCCGGGCCCGGCTTCCGGGGCTTCCACCACGATGCCGGCGAGGGCGCCGTCGGGATCGTGCAGGCGCCGGTGCCGGAGGGCCCGTTCGGAGAGCCACGACTCCACGGTGGCGAGGACCGGGCCGCAGTCGCCGAGGCCGCCTCCGCTGGGCAGACGGGCCAGCCGGCGGGCCGACGTGCTCGCGTCCACGTGTCTCCTCGTACCTCATGACGCGGCCGGCCCTGACCCGATCGGGCAGTTGCCGGCTCATCGTCGCTCGACGGGATCGGTCTCCCAGCCGTCGTCGAGGCCGGTGCACGCCAGTTTCCCGGCCACCTCCGCGCAGGCCTCCACACCCTCGGGAGAGTGCACGGCCAGCATGGGACTCGTGGAACCCGCGGGGCCGTCCCCCGGATAGGCGGCGGAGAGCACGTCCTGCCCCGAGCGGACGGAGAGCTCCCGGGGTTCGGAGGTGCGGGCCCGGACCTCGGACCAGGCGGTGCCGCAGGACGGCGAGTACCGGAGGCGAACCGCGTACGAGGTGTCGGTGACGGTGCTCTCGGTCCGCGCGTCGCGGTCGCAGGCGACGTCCTCCGGCAGCCGGCCCTGGCAGGACGCGCCGCCGCAGCGCGTCGAGAACGCGACACCCCCGCTCCGTGGGCTGACGTGCCCGCTGGTGGCGGCGGCCGCCACGACCGCCGCCACGGCCATGGCGAGCAGGATGCAGACCGGCAGGGCCGACCGCCGGGCGAGGGCGCCCGCCGTCCCTGACGACGATGCTCGCGACGGCGACGGCGACGGCGACGGCGACGGCGCGGTGGCCGTTCCCGCCGGGTGTCCACCGCTCTCCCGGCTCGCGTCGCCGGGATCGGCGCCGTCCTTCCGTGCGGCGGAGCGCACCGCGGACTGGTGCAGATCCCGTAGGTGACCCGGCTCCGCACCGGCGAGCGCGGCCAGTGCCTCCACGGCCGAGAGGGGAGGCACCTTCGTCCCGGCGAGATAGCGGTGCCAGGCGGACTTGCTGTACGGGGTGCGCGCGGCCAGCGCCGCGAGGCTCAGTCCCGTACGTGACCGCAGCAGACGCAGTTCGGCCACGAACGGTTCGTCCTGGCGCTCCGGCGTCGTCGCGGCCGTCGGACACCGTGCACCTGGGGGCTGCCGCATGACACGACTCCCAATCTTTCGTCCTTTATAGGTGGTTAGACCCTGTTGTCGATATCTGTTCCCGGGGGAGTGGTGTCGCGACACACTGGTGCACGGATGAGAAGGGTGAGTCGGTGCGGCAGGCACGCCGACGGCCCGTCCGGGCACGGGGTGCTCGAACAGGCCGCCGTTCACGGGGAGATGGGGAGGTCAGGCCGCCTCAGCACCAGGGGACGAAGCCGCGGGTGTACACGTAGCGGGCGGAGACGTACCCCTTGTGGTGTGCGAGCCGGTACCAGTGCCGCACTCCGAACACGGACGATCCGTCACGGAGGCAGGTGAGGTGGACGAGACCGTTCCGGGACCGGTGGCCGACCACGGAGTACCCGGTGCCGGGTCCGGACCGGACGTTCAGCGCGGCGCGCCGGGTGACGACACGCCCCACCGCGTGGGTGCGGTGATGCGTGACGTGACGCTTGGTGTGGTGCCGGTACTTCGGCGTGTGACGCGTGGTGGTGTGCAGGCTGGAGCCGAGGGCGGGCAGCGGTGAGTACGTGCCGTGCGGCGCCGCCGAGTGGGCCGGGCGGGACACGGTGGTGCCCGAGTCGGCGGCGACGGCCGCGGTGGGCAGCAGCGCGAACACCGCGACCGTGGCAAGAAGGCCGCTCTGCGTGGTCCGACGCAACATGGAAACCTCCGGACTGACGTTCTGGATCACGAGGTGTGATCTCGTGTCGCCAAGCGTTTCCGTGGCCGCCGGGGCGGATTCCGTCCCCGCGTCCCGGGGGACGGCGGGGACGTCCCCGGGGCGCGGGTGCGTCCGCCGGGCCCGCACAACCGCAGGTGAAACGGCTGGAAGGTCCGAGAGGCCACGCGGCGCCGACGGGACCGGGGACGGCGTCCCGCCGCCTGTCCGGCTCGCCGTGCGTACGTCCGCCGAACTGGTGGCCGGTACCGCCCGCCGAGTCCGTCGCCCCTACGACCGCCGAGGCGGGGCCCGCCTGTGGAGCCGATCGCCCGTACGACCGCCGAGGCGGCGCCACGCCTTGCGAGCCGGCCGCCACGCGTTCCGGCCCGGGCGGTGCCGCGCAGCGCCGAGGGCTTGGGGTGCGCACAGGGATCTGGCCCCGGCGGTCGTGCGGACGCGCCGAAGCACGCACCGGCGAATGCTCCCGCAAGGGCACAGCGGCGAATGCGTCGAGTAACCGCCTGCCGCCGTCACGCTCGGCTTCGGCGCGGTGGCGATACCGCCCGTTTCCGTAGCGAATGTCACATTGCCGACAACCTCGCATTTCGGACATAAAGGTGCATTTGGCGGCTGGTTGATCAATGCCCCCCTGTAGCGTCACCGTCGGCCGGGACCCGCCCACGGCCCCGAACAGACACGCCCGCCGACACGCAGCAGGACGGACACTCCATGCCGGGAACGCAGACATCGCGCCGAGCGCGCCGTGGATTCGTTGGGGCCATGGCCGCGGGGACGGCGCTCGCAGCGCTCGCGGCCGCCGCCCCCGCCCACGCGAGCTCCGCCTCGACGACCGTCGGTGGCGCGAAGGTGACGTGCACCTCGAAGCGGTCGGCGCTGGCGGACCGGCTGGCGCTGGACATAGCCGAGGCTCTCAAGGGCCGTAAGGACGCCTCGGCCCTCGCCCTCTACGACCGCACCACGGGGACCTCCTGCGCGTACCGCGCCGACGCGGCCTTCGACTCGGCGAGCGTGGTCAAGGTCACCGTCCTCGGTGCCCTGCTGCGGCAGGCCGCGGAGGAGAAGCGCGAGCTCACAGCCGACGAGGTGAAGCTGACCACCGCGATGATCACCAAGTCCGACAACGAGGCGACCAACACCCTGTGGCACCGGATCGGCGCCGACGGCATCCAGCACTTCCTGGACCAGGCCGGCATGAAGGACACCGTGCCCGGATCGGCGAACCACTGGGGGCGGACCCGGATCACGGCCGCCGACCAGCTCAAGCTGCTGCGCCTGCTCACCTCCGACAACCCGGTCCTCGACCGGAACGCGCGCGCCTACGCCCTCCGGCTGATGGGCCACGTCGCCGCGGACCAGCGCTGGGGCGCGCCCGCCGGAGCTCCCGCGACCGCGGCCGTCCACGTCAAGAACGGCTGGCTGCCGCTGGAGACCCATGGCTGGAGGGTGCACAGCGTCGGCGTGTTCACCGGCGGCGGCCACGACTACGGGATGGCCGTTCTCTCCCAGGACAACCGCACGATGGACGAAGGCGTGGCCACCCTGGAGGCCGCCGCCCGCGCGGTCAACCACGACCTGAACGCGTCCCCCGCCGCCACTTCCTGAGTTCCGGAATCGCGCGCCGGCGGCCGGACATCCGCCGGTCCGGGGCCGACGGTGCGAACGCCCCCGCTCGGCCGGGGCCGCATCGTCGGCCTGCCGGGCGCCCGCTCCTATGGTGGGAGCCCCCGGCGGGCGAACGGCGAGGCAGGAGCAGGTGACGGAACCGGGAATCGACTACGCGGCGGTCTTCCAGGCCCTTCCGGTGCGGTGGCCCTGCACACCCCACGACTGGCCTACGCCGACGCGAACGAGGAATTCCAGTGGCGCCACCGACGACACCGCCCTGGTGATCGTGCGCATGTGACGGGCAAGCCGGACCGTCGTTGCGTAACACAGTGCATCCGGTCGCATACTCTGTGCATATGATCGGGGTGCGCGTCAGGACGAGGACATCGGGGGCCGGACGGCTCTGGCTGCTCCTCGGGGTCGTCCTGATCGTCGTCGCCCATCTCGCGGGAGCCGTGCACGGCGCCGCTCTCGCGGGCACTCACACGGCCTTCCCGGTCATCTCCCACGCGGACGGCGCGGAGTACACCGCCGACGGGATCAAGCCGTCTCCCGGTCACGACCACACGGCCGACGGGCATGTCGACCACGTGGCGGACCGGCCCCGCACCGGCGAAATCGGCCCGGGGCCCGGCCACGACGGACCGGACACCCCGCCGGCCACGGCCGTCGCTCCCGGAGCCGCGCACGCCCCCGGCGGCGGTCCGCCCCGGCCGCTCGCCGCGGCGGACCGTCGTGGCATCCGTGCGCTGCACTGCGTCTGGCGGCTCTAGACGCCCGCCCGCACTCCTCGTCGGCGCCCCCGCGCAAGGGCGCCGCCGGGGGGCGCCGCCGTGTGCCCGTGATCCGCCGCGACGCGCCCGCCGAATCCGGCCGGGCGCCAAGGAGCCGTACGCCCATGCACCTCTCCCTGCTCGAAGCCCGCGGGGGGCGCAGCCCGCTTCCCGCGATCGCCCGCCGCCCCGCCCAACTCGTCGGCGACACCCCCGTCCTGTGGGTCGGCGAACCCTTCGCCCCGCCCGGCCGCGGGTTCCACGCCAAGCTGGAAGGCGCCAACCCCGGCGGCATCAAGGACCGCCCCGGACTGCACATGGTCGGCGAGGCGCGCCGTCGCGGCGAACTCGTCCCCGGCGCCCCGATCGTGGAGTCGTCCAGCGGCACCCTCGGCCTCGGCCTCGCCCTGGCCGGGCTGACGTACGGTCACCCCGTCACCGTCGTCACCGATCCCGGCGCGGAGCTGTCCGTGGTCCGGCTGCTGACCGCGCTCGGCGCCCGGGTCGACCAGGTCCCCGTCCCGCACCGGGAGGGCGGCTGGCAGCAGGCCCGCCGTGACCGCGTCGCCGAACACCTGGCCCGTACGCCGGACGCGTACTGCCCGGACCAGTACCACAACCCGGACAACGCGGCCGCCTACCGGCCGCTGGCCGCCGAGCTCGCCGCCCAACTCGGCCACGTCGACGTCCTGGTGGCCGCGGTGGGCACGGGCGGTCACTCTGCCGGTGTCACGGCGGGGCTGCGCGAGTCGTTCCCCGGGCTGAAGCTGATCGGGGTGGACGCGGTCGGCTCGACGATCTTCGGACAGCCCGCCGCGCCGCGCCTGATGCGCGGCCTGGGATCCAGCATCCACCCCGCCAACGTCGACTACGGCGCTTTCGCCGAGGTGCACTGGGTGGCTCCGGACGAGGCGGTGTGGGCCTGTCGCCGACTGGCCCGCCGCCACTACGCCTCCGGTGGCTGGAGCGTCGGCGCGGTCGCTCTCGTCGCGGGATGGGCCGCGCGGGAATTTCCGGCCGGAACCCGGATCGCCGCGATCTTCCCCGACGGCCCGCACCGGTACCTGGAGACCGTCTACAACGACGCCTGGTGCCACGAGCAGCGGCTCCTCGGCCGCCCGGCGCCGCAGGAACCCGACGAGATCGCCGAGCAGGACGAACGGGTCGTGACACGCTGGACCCGGTGCAGCCGGGTGCGCGATCCGCTCGGCCGCGGCGCGGTGAGGGCGGGCGTCCGATGAAGGGGCTGCGTACCCAGGTGGCCTCCTTCGACGGCCCCGCGCGGCTGCTGATGGTCAATCAGTTCGCCATCAACCTCGGCTTCTACATGCTGATGCCGTACCTGGCCGACCATCTCGCCCACGGGCTCGGCCTCGCGGCCTGGACCGTGGGCCTGGTCCTCGGCGTGCGCAACCTCTCGCAGCAGGGCATGTTCCTGGTCGGCGGGACGATCGCCGACCGCTACGGCTGCAAGCCGGCGATCCTCGCCGGGTGCGCGCTGCGGACGGTCGGGTTCGGGCTGCTCGCCGTGGCCGACGGACTGCCCGCACTGATCGCGGCCTCGGCGTTGACGGGTCTGGCGGGAGCCCTGTTCAACCCGGCGGTGCGTGCCTATCTGGCCGCGGAGGCGGGGGAGGAGCGAAGGGTCGAGGCGTTCGCCGCGTTCAACGTGTTCTACCAGGCAGGCATCCTCGTCGGCCCGCTGGCCGGACTCGCCCTGCTGGCCTGGGACTTCGCGGTGGTGTGCACGGTCGCCGCGCTCATCTTCGGCGCGCTGGCGATCGTGCAGGCCCGGGCGCTGCCCGTACGTCCCGCGGTGGACCGGGGGGCCGAACCTGCCCGGCGGTCGGTCGCCGCCGACTGGCGCACGGTCGCCGCCAACCGCCCCTTCCTCCTCTTCGCGGCGGCGATGAGCTGCTCGTACGTCCTGGCCTTTCAGGTGTACCTCGCCTTGCCGCTGCGCGCCCGCGAACTCTTCGGCGAGCGGACCGGCCTGGTGACCGGCGCTGTCTTCGCCGTCTCCGCGCTCGCCGCGCTGTCGGGCCAGTTGAAGCTGACGGCCTGGGCGAAGCGGACGCTGCCCGGTCCGCAGGCGATCGCGTGCGGACTGGTGGTGATGGGGGCCGCCTTCCTGCCGCTGGTGCCCCGGCCGTACGACCCCGTGGCCGGGGCGTGCGCTCTGGTGGTGTGCGCGGCACTGCTGGCCTGGGGCGGGGCGCTCCTCTACCCGTTCGAGATGGACACCGTCGTACGTCTCTGCGGCGACCGGCTGGTCGCGACGCACTACGGCGCCTACAACACCGTCTCCGGCATCGCCGTCTCCCTCGGCAATCTCGGCGTCGGGGCGCTGTTCGACACGGGCGTGAGCTGGCTGCCGTGGGCAGTGCTGGCCGGCACCGGGCTGGTGTGTGCCGTGCTGGTCGTCGGGCTGCACAGCGCCGGGTACCTCACGGCGCGGTCGGTCCCCGTGCCGGGCTGAACGAGGGTCGGACGGCCCGCGGGAGCCGTGCGACGGGGTGAGGGCGCTGCGGTGCGGGGGCCGAGGTGCGGGGAGCGGGTGGTGGTCGCCCCTCGCTTGTTCCGCGGCCACCCCTTGCTCGTTCTACGGCATACGTCCTAAGTCCCCGACGGGTAGCTGCTTGTGGTGGCTTCGGTCGGCACTTTGGCCCGCACTCCTGTCAGGCATTGGATTTCCAATGCCTGACATTGGGATCGTCATTGGAAACGAATAGGAGGGGGGACCTACCTTCGAGGACGTGGCCGCACTGACGATCTGCACCCGAAGCGTCAGCGCTCGCAGAATGCCGGAGTGTGCGATCACCATCGCCCCGGGCCCCCACGGGCCCCTATCCCTCGGAGGCAGCGCATGTCCAAGATCCTTTTCGTGATGACCGGCGTCGACCACTGGACCCTCGCCGACGGCACCAAGCACCCCACCGGCTTCTGGGCCGAGGAAGCGGCCGCCCCGTACGAGATCCTCACGTCGGCCGGTCACGAGATCGTCGTCGCCACGCCCGGCGGCGTCGTCCCGACCGTCGACAAGGGAAGCCTCGCTCCGGAGGTCAACGGCGGCCAGGAAGGCGCCGACAAGGTCGCGAACGTGCTCGCCGGGATGACCGAGTTGCGGAACCCGATCCGTCTCGAGGACGTGAACCTCGACGACTACGCCGCCGTCTTCTACCCCGGAGGCCACGGTCCCATGGAGGACCTGGCGGTCGACGCCACCTCCGGCCGGCTCCTCATCGACACCCTGACGTCGGGCAAGCCGCTCGGCGTGGTCTGCCACGGGCCCGCCGCGCTGCTCGCCGCGACCCGCGACGACGGCACGAACGCCTTCGCCGGCTACCGGGTCGCGGCCTTCACCGACGTCGAGGAGACCCAGGCCGGACTCGCCGACCGTGCGAAGTGGCTCCTGGAGACCCGCCTCGTCGAGGCCGGTGTGGACGTACAGGTCCGCGAGCCCTGGGCGCCCAACGTGGTCGTCGACCGCAGCCTGGTCACCGGCCAGAACCCCGCGTCCTCCGCACCGCTCGCCGCGGAACTGCTGCAGAAGCTGGGCTGACGCATGAGCACCGACCGGCTCGAAGAGGTCCTCGGCGCCACGTACGACTGCCTCACCAGGTACGGTGTACGGCGCACCACGATGGACGACATCGCCTCCACCATGGGCGTGTCCCGGTCGGCGGTCTACCAGTACGTCCGCAGCAAGGACGACGCCTTCTGCAAACTGGCCGCCCGCCTGCACGACCGGGCCCTCGTCCGTGCCCGGGCGGCCGCCGCCGACCGGGACGCCCCGCACGACCGACGCATCAGGGGCGTCCTGGCGGCCAAGCTGGACCTCGTCCTCGAGCTCAGCGGCCCGTCGCCGCACACCGCCGAACTCCTCGACGCCAAGGCCCGGTTGTTCGGCGGGATCTGCTGCGCCTTCACCGCCGACCTGCGGCGCCTGCTCATCGGCCTGTTCGCCGAGGCGGGCACGGTCGGCGGTGTCGAGCCGGCCGAGGCCGCCGACATCGCCATCGCGCTCGTCGTCGGCCTGGAGTCGCAGGCCGAGGGCAGCGCGCTGCTGGAGCCCGCGGCCACCGCGCTCCTGTCCGGACTTCTCGGCACACCGGCGTCCCGATGACGCTCCGCACGCCGGGCCGTCGGCTCAGCCGGCGGGCTGGAGACGACCGGGCGCGCGGAGGCGGTGCGGGCGCCGGCAACACGCCGGCGCCCCCTCAATCCCGGTGACCGAGGTACCCCAGGTAATCGTCCAGGGCCGCCGAGGCACGCAGCCGGTGGAGGCTGCGACGATGCAGGTCCCGGGCCCGGCCGGCCAGTTCGCCGACCGCACGGTCGGGGTTCTTGGTGGACCGCAGTTCGTCCAGGACCGCCTTGATCGTCGCGAGGGGGTAATGGCCTCGGCGGAGCAGCGAGACGACCTGCGCGGCATGCACTTCAGTGCGGGAGTAGACCCGATAGCCGGTGGCCGGCTCCCGGTCCGGCCGCAGCAGACCGCGGTCCTCCCAGAGCCGCAGGACAGGTGGCCGGACCCCCACGGCTCTGGCCACCTGACCGATACGCAGGTGACGGCGAGCGGACGCCGACGTGATCGTGCCGCCCGCCAGCACGGTGCCCAGCGCCTCGTGCGCCGCGGCCAACTCCGCTCTTTCGCGGTCCAGTCGGGCATGACTGGCGTCGAGGGCGGCCAACGCCGCCTCCAGGTCGCCGTCGTGGACGGCTCGCATGATTACGCGGGCCGTCGGCCACCCGTGACCCGCGGCCATCTCGCGGGCCGCGCCGAGGGCCCGCGCGTGGGCGGCGGTGAAGACCCGGTATCCGCTCTCCGTCCGCTCCGTCGGCGGCAGAACCCCCAACTCCACGTAATTGCGGACCTGCTGGACCGAGATCCCGGCGGTCCGCGCAAGGTCGACGGCGCGCAGTCGCTGACCCACATCGACCTCCGCTGTCCCCGCCGCCCGTATCGAGACGCTCACCTTAACCCCTCAAGGCCGGTTGAGACTTTTCGGACATCACGAGGGCATGTCCAGGGCTGATTGCTCCGGAAGTCCCCACAAGCAATTGAATGAAACAATTGAAAGCCGAGGCCCGGCCGTTCGAGCGGGCTGTCCGGATGCATCAGGGGAGTGGGCGACTTGAAATTCCTGCTGGAAGTCACCATGGACGACGCGCGCCTGGCGGAGGACCCCGCGGGCGAACTCGGCCGCATCCTCCGCTACTGGGGCGGCAACCTCCACCACTACGCGCTCGAACCGGGTGACGGCTCGGCCGTCTACGACTCGGACCATCAAGAGGTCGGCCGCTGGCGCATCGAGGCGACGGCCGGGGCCTGACTCCGACCCGGTCCGCCGTCACGAGGACGGCGCGCAGTCCGACCGCGTTCTCCTCGGCGCGGTCCGCTTCGTCGGGCGGCGGCGTCGCGCCGGCTTGTGGCGCTGCGCGAGATGTGCCGTGTGCTGCGCCCGGGCGGTCGGCTTCCGGCCGTCGAGTTCCGACCGCCCAGGACTCGTATCCGCCGGCATCCGGTGCACGGCGCGAGCAGTCCGGGCATACCCCACAACCGCGTCGACCTGCCGCTGGACGGGCCGGTCGCGGACGCGGGTTTCGAAGTGCGGCGGAGCGGAGACGTGCGGCCCTGACCATGCCTTGCTAAAGTCAACAATGCACCTAGGTGCATTGTTGACTGGTGGTTTGCGCGAAGCGGGACGACGCGCCCGCGCGACCGCGGTGACGGAGGACGGTGATCGGCAGGTGCCCGACAGCGCATACCTGCGGTACGTCGCGCTGGGGGACAGCCAGACGGAAGGGCTCGGGGACGGCGACGACGTCCGGGGGCTGCGTGGCTGGGCGGACCGGCTCGCCGAGCAACTCGCGCGCAGCAGCCCGGACCTCGTGTACGCCAACCTCGCCGTACGGGGCCGGCTGGCCGGGCAGGTGCGAGCCGAACAACTCGAACCCGCCCTCGCTCTGCGCCCCGACCTCGTCACGGTCGTGGCCGGTGTCAACGACGTCCTGCGTCCCCGGTTCGACGCCGACGAGGTCGTCGCCCACCTGGACGCCATGTTCGCCGCACTCACCGCGCAGGGAGCCCGCGTCGCCACGCTGACCTTCCCGGACGTCGCCAGGATGACGCCTCTGGCCCGACCCGTCGGCCACCGCGTCCTCGCTCTGAACGACGGCATCCGCGTGGCCGCCCGGCGGCACGGTGTCGTGGTGGCCGAGACCTCCCACCATCCCGTCGTGACCGATCCGCGGCTGTGGAGCGCGGACCGCCTGCACGCCGCCCCGCTCGGCCACGCACGCATCGCCTCCGCGGTCGCGCAGGCACTCGACCTGCCGGGCAGCGACGACAGTTGGACGCGGCCATTGCCCGCCGACCACGCGACCCCGTCGGGACTGCGGGCGGTCCGCGCGGAGTTGCGCTGGGCGGGTTCCTTCCTCGGGCCGTGGATCGCGCGGCGGGTACGGGGACGGTCGTCCGGCGACGGCCGGACGGCGAAGAGGCCGGCGCTCCTGCCGGTGGCCGTGCCCGCCGAAGACCTGTCCTGACCGCCGAGGACCCGTGGCTCACTGACGTGACCCGTGTGTCTCAGGCCGCGACGAGCTCGCGAGGACGCAGGCGGCGTTGTCCGGCTCCACCGGCAACAGGGAGGTGGCGGGTCCCGCCGGGCCTCGGCGGTAGTGGGTGACGGCGGCATGGGCGAGCGACCCCACGCCGGCCGGGACGGCGACCAGGCCCGCCGGGCCCGCGCCCGCCGCGCCCAACCGCTCGTCGAGCAGGGGCACGCCGTCGCCTTCCTCCCGGACCTGGTCCGCAGCGGGTACGCGCCGACGGTGCCCCTCACGCCACTCCCGCACGGTCGCGGAAACGGAAGATCTTCACCGCCGTACGCGGGGGCCGCGGCGGCCATCCCGCGATCGTCGCCTGCCGGCAGGCGCTGGGACAGGCCGCCGAACCGATCGGCGGCGCGGTCTGAAAGAGCCCCCGCCGAGGGGGCTTCCAGTGCTCCGCTCAGGCAGTGATCAGGCGCGTCGGCAGGCGTCGGACGCGGTGTTAGGTTGGGCGTCATGGCTCTGCGCAATGCGGTGATGGCCGCGCTTCTGGAGGGCGAGGCGTCCGGGTACGACCTCGCGAAGGGGTTCGAGGTCTCCGTCGCCAACTTCTGGATGGCCACGCCGCAGCAGATCTACCGCGAGCTGGAGCGCATGGAGAGCGAGGGCATCGTCTCCGCCCGTGTCGTGCAGCAGGAGCGCCGCCCCAACAAGCGCCTCTACTCGCTCACCGAAGCGGGCCTCGAAGCCGTCCGTGCCTTCGTCTCCGACGCGCCCGCGAAGCCGACGGCCATCCGTGACGAGCTGCTCGTCAAGGTGCAGTGCGTCGACTTCGGCGACATCGAGGCCGTACGAGCCGACCTCGTCGAGCGCGTCGAACGGGCCGCGGCCAAGCTCGCCCGGTACGAGCGCGCACAGCAGCGCATGCTCGACGGGCGCACCGAGGACGAGTACTGCGCCACCGTCGAGCGCCTCGGGCCGTACCTCACCCTGCAGGGCGGACTCGCCCTGGAACGATCGACGATCCAGTGGGGCGAGATGGCTCTGAGGCGCCTTGCTCAGCGCACGGCGGCACTCGCCTCGGCAGCGCGCGCCTGACAGCGGAGCGAGCGTCGCCCGTCCGGCCAGGGGCACCTCGGACGGTGCCGTAAACCGATCGGTTTTTGATCGGGCGCAATCGCGTTAGCCTTTGGCATGACCTCAGAGGCGAAGACCAGCTCCCGCGACCGGCTGCTCGATGCGGCGGCCAGTCTCGCGTACGCCGAGGGCGTCGGTGTCGGCGTCGAGGCGCTGTGCAGGGCCGCGGGCGTCTCCAAGCGGTCGATGTACCAGCTCTTCGAGAGCAAGGACCACCTGCTCGCGGAGAGTCTGGAGCGCCGCGCGGCCGACTTCTCCGACCGGCTGCTGCCCCCGGAGGGCGACGGCGGTTCGCCCCGCGAACGGATCCTGCACGTCTTCACGCAGGCGGAGGCGCAGGCCGCCGCGCCGGGATACCGCGGCTGCCCCTATCTCGCCGTCCAGATCGAACTCAAGGACGTGGACCACCCCGCGAGCCGGGTGGCTCACAGGGTCAAGGCAACCCTGACGGACTTCTTCCGCGTGGAGGCGGAGCAGGGCGGGGCGAGCGATCCCGATCTGCTGGCCCGGCAGCTGACCCTGGTGTTCGACGGGGCGAGCGCCCGTGCGGGGGTCGGTGCCGACAACCTCGTGGGGCTCATCGGACCGACGGTGGCCGCGCTCCTGGACGCCGCAGGACTGCGCTGACCTGCTTCGTTCACGCTGACATGGCGCCCGCCCCGGTCTGGGGCGGGCGTGATCCAGTGCTGCCCGGCGACCCGTAGGTGCTGCTGTCGGCCTGTCACGCCTCGGTGTGAGTTTGAAGACAGGACTCAGTTGCCCCTTCCTGACTTGAATGCGGAAACCGATCGGTTTACGGTAGGCGGAAACCGATCGGTTTCCAACGTTCTGGAGGAAGTCATGACCGAAATCAAGGGAGCCACCGCGTTCGTCACCGGCGGCAGCAGGGGGATCGGCAAGGCTCTGGTCGAGGAGCTGTACGCCCGCGGAGCCGCCAAGGTGTACGCCACGGCCCGCGATCCGCGCACGGTGACGCACCCGGACGCCGTCCCGCTGGCGCTCGAGGTGACGGACCCCGCCTCCGTGGCTGCCGCCGCCGAGCAGGCGCAGGACGTCACCCTCCTGGTCAACAACGCCGGTGCCTACGTCGGGGCGTCCTTCCTCGACTCGTCCGTGGACGACGTCCGCCGCGAGTTCGAGACCAACTTCTACGGCCCGCTCCTGCTCGCCCGCGCCTTTGTGCCGATCATCGAGCGCAACGGCGGCGGCCACATACTCAACGCCCACTCCGTGCTCTCCTGGCTGGGCGTCTCGGGCTCCTACAGCGCCTCCAAGGCCGCCCTCTGGTCGCAGACCAACACCCTGCGGCTGGAACTGCACGAGCGCGGGATCGGTGTCACCGGCCTGCACATGGGTTACGTGGACACCGACATGGCCGCCCATGTGGACGCACCCAAGTCCGGTGCCCACGACATCGCGGCCCTGGCGCTCGACGGCGTCGAGGCGGGAGCCTTCGAGGTACTGGCGGACGACCTCACGCGGCAGGTCAAGGCGGGCCTGGCCGCAGACCCGGCGGTGCTCTACCCGCAGCTGGCCCAGTAGTACACGGCTGCCGGCCTGCCGCGGCCGGACCACCGGCGCTTCACCGCGCAGCCCGGCCCCTTCGCCCCGGCCGCCCGCACTCCTGTTGCGCGTTCCGCACTCCTGGCCTGCCGGGATCCCTTGACCTGGTGAGTCTTATTACGCAACTCTGGAGTTCGGAACCCCATGACGGCGCGGAGGGCGGCCCACGGTGGAGTGGACGGGTGCGGTGTACGCGGACAGACCGACGGTCGAGGTGACGACGTGGATCGCTGCCACACCGGAGCGGGTGTGGCAGCTGGTCTCGGACGTGGAGCTGATGCCGGGCATGAGCTCGGAGCTGCAGTCCGTCGAATGGCTCGACGGGGCCACCCGGCCCGCGGCCGGCGCCAGGTTCGTCGGGCGGAGCAGGCACGACTCCTTCGGCGAGTGGGCGACCACCTCGACGGTCGTCGAAGCCGAGCCGGGGCGGGTGTTCGCCTGGGCCGTGGAGGACCCGGCGCACCCGAGCGCCGTCTGGCGATTCCGGCTCGAACCCAAGGACGGGGGGACCGAGCTGACGCAGTGGATGCAGATGGGCCCCGGCCGCTCCGGACTCTCCTACGCGATCGACGCCATGCCGGACAAGGAGCAGAAGATCGTGTTCGTGCGCATGCGTGAGTTCGAGCGCAACATGACCGTCACGCTGGAGCACATCAAGAACCTGGCTGAGGCGTGATGCGCACGGCGACGACGGTCGAGGCGTCGGGCTTCGATTCCTGGACGGAGCAGGCGGACTTCGTCGTCGAGGCCGAGAAGGCCGGCCTCGACATCTGCTGGGTGGCCGAGGCGTGGGGCTCCGACGCCCCTTCCGCCCTGGGCTTCTACGCGGCCAGGACCGAACGCATGCTGCTCGGTTCCGCCGTGATGCAGGTCGGCACACGCACCCCGGTGGCGCTGGCGCAGACGGCGATCACCCTGTCCAACCTCTCCGGCGGGCGGTTCCTGCTGGGCCTCGGCCCCTCCGGTCCCCAGGTGATGGAAGGGCTGCACGGCGTGTCCTTCGCCCGGTCCCTGGCGCGCGTCCGCGAGACCGTGGAGATCGTGCGGCAGGCGGTGGCGGGCGACAAGATCTCGTACGCCGGCGAGGAGTTCACGATCCCGCGGCCCGGCGGGGACGCGGTACCCATGCGTCTGTCCATGCGAGCCGAGCACCCGATCCCGGTGTATCTGGCCGCCCTGTCCCCGGCCATGCTGCGGCTGACCGGCCGGGTCGCGGACGGCTGGCTCGGCACCAGCTTCGTCCCCGAAGGGGCGGCGGCTGCCTATTTCGCCCCGCTGGACGAAGGACTCGCCCTCAGCGGCCGCAGCCGTGCCGACTTCGACGTCTGCCAGGGCGCCGAGGTGGCCTTCGCCCCGGACGAGGAGGCGCTCGGCGCCATGGTCGCGGGCCGCAAGAAGGAACTGGCCTTCAGCCTGGGCGGGATGGGCTCCGCGTCGACCAATTTCTACAACCGCGCCTACAGCAGGCAGGGTTGGGCCGACGTGGCCGCGCAGGTCCGGGAGCGCTGGCAGGGCGGCGACCGCGAGGGTGCGGCCGGTCTGGTCACCGACGACATGGTGCTCGCCACCACACTGATCGGCACCGAGGACATGGTGCGGCGACGGCTGCGCGTATGGCGCGACGCGGGCGTGGACACCGTACGGCTGTATCCGGCCGGAGACGGCATGCCGGCGAAGCTCGACACGCTGGCCAGGGCCATCGAACTGGTCCGTGAAGTCGGTGATGCGTGATGACCGCGCGGAAGTCGTTCGCGAACTGGCCCTGCTCCATCGCGCGCACCGTCGATCTCCTCGGCGACGCGTGGACGTCGCTGGTGCTGCGGGAGGCGTTCTACGGAAGCCGGCGTTTCGACGAGTTCCAGCAGGAGCTGGGCATCGCGCGCAACACCCTGACGGACCGGCTGCGCGGTCTGGTGGCCGAGGGGCTGATGGAGAAGCGGCTCTACGACAGTGAGCCGCCCCGTTACGACTACGTGCTGACGGAGAAGGGGCGCGACTTCTTCCCCGTCCTCGCCGCGATGGCACGGTGGGGCGACCGATGGCTTGCGGGGGAGGAGGGAGTCCCCGTCACACTTCACCACGATTCCTGCGGCCACGACGCCGAGGCGCGGGTCGTGTGCTCCGCGTGCGGCGAGCCGATGGGATCCGAGAACACGTCCGTGCGGATGGGGCCCGGCTACCCGGAGCGGCTCAAGTCGCGGCCCGACGTCCAGCGCCGCTTCGCCCGGTCCTGACAGCGCCGCTTCGCGCGCTTCTTACGAGGCCGCTTCGTGTGCCTCTGGCAGGGGAGCGGCCCTGTCGCCGACGCGGCGCACCCGAGCCGGGGGATCGCTCGACGTGCCGTACGGCCCGTCGCGATTCGACCGGCCACGGGGCACGCGAGGTGATCAGAGCCGGCCGGTCGTGGCCTCGGTCGCCTGCCGTGCGTCGCCGTCCACTGGCTGCCGGGGCGCCCATTGCCGCCGGAGCAATGCGTGCGTGCGGTGGAAGAGAAATGCCGCCATGGGCAGTTCGGCGCAGACGGCGAAGGCGAGGGACCCCCAGACGGCCGGCGTGCCCAGGGAGAGGGAGACGTCGAACCATGCGTCGCACACGAGGAGGACTGCGCTGGCCAGCGCGGGCATCACCACCGCCCGGTGACGCCGCTTGGCGAGGACGGCCGTCGTCGTCAGCGCCGTGAGCAGCAGCACGTCGAATCCGACCCAGGTCGCACGCCACGCGTGGACGCGGTAGTCGGACGGCAGCGTCAGTCCGAGCAGCACCGTCCAGGGGACGAGGACCAGCGCTGACGCCGTGAGCAGCTCCACGACGTGCTTCCGGCGCCGCTCCTCCGGGGTGGCGCGCCCGCCTCGCCCGCAATGAGCGGCTTTGGCCGGAAGGGGTGCATCCGGGAAGGCGGCGACCGTCCCGGTGGTCGTGGTCGGCCGGCTCATCGCCGCGTCCGTCTGTCGGTTCCGCTCTCCTGGGGCGCCGGGTGCCGGGCCGCGACGCGACCGGTCGCGAACCAGCCGAGGACCGCGAGGAGCAGACCGACGAGGGCGTTCGAGAGATCACGGCTCAGCAGCATCACCGCGGCGGCCAGGTCGAGACCCACCGCGAGCAGGACGATCGCGCCGCGCTGCCGTGTTCCGCGCGACGCCGTGCCGGGTGCGGGGCGGCCGGAGCCACCGCGGAAGAGCCCCGGGGTGAAGTGGCTCATCGCGGCCGCCTTCGCCGTCCCGTACGACCGTTGTCCATGCCAGCCTCCAGAGAGCCCACGGATGTAAGCGACAACGGGCAGGTGATCCGCCCGTATTTCCGGGGGCGGCGCCGATGGGCGGTATTCGGACGTGAGATAAGGCACAGGACGGGGAGAAGGGGCGGGAATGCGCAAGCCCCCCGCCCTGTTACAACGAGCGTGACTGACATGCTCGGATCAATCCGGGGATGTCGGTGAAAGGAGCACCTCATGGCACGCAGCACCGCACGCCCCGTCGTCACCCTCAGGTCGACCGCCGGGACCGGCGTCACCTACGTGACGCGCAAGAACCGTCAGAACGACGCCGACCGGCTCGTCCTGCGCAAGTACGACCCGGTGGTCGGCAGGCACGTCGCGTTCCGGGAGGAGCGCTGACCCAGGCGCCACGCCACCGGACGCACGGTCACCAGGAAGGACATCGCATGAAGACCCGTATCCACCCCGAACTCCGCCCGGTCGTCTTCCGTGACCGCGCCGCCGACGTCGCCTTCCTCACGCGCTCGACCGCGGACTCCGCCCGGACGATCGAGTGGCAGGACGGTCACACCTACCCGCTGATCGACGTGGAGATCTCGTCTGCGAGCCACCCCTTCTACACCGGGACCTCGCGGGTCCTGGACACGGAGGGCCGAGTCGAGCGGTTCGAACGCCGCTACGGCCGTACGTCCGCGGCCCGAGTCTGAAGCGCCCCCTCGCGCAGCGGCCCGCGCCCGACACGCACACGGCGTGCCGAGGCCCGCGCCGAAGAACGGTCTTCCGTACATGGAGGAGAGCAGAGTCATGAAGGTACGCAAGTCCCTGCGGTCACTTAAGTCCAAGCCCGGGGCCCAGGTGGTCCGCCGGCGTGGTGTGACGTTCGTGATCAACAAGAAGGACCCGCGTTTCAAGGCCCGCCAGGGCTGACGGAACGCACACCGAGCGGCCTGCCCGGCCTCCGCGGATCGCGGAGGCCGGGCAGTCGTGCGTCCGGGACCGATGACGCCCGGTCCGGCCGGCGGCCGGAACCGCGGACGCCGTGCGCAGACTCCCGCCATGCATCGGCGCGCGTGCGCTTCCCCTGCTCAGGCGGCTGGAAACGCGCGAGGCCGTATGCAATTCCTGTGAATTTCCGAGGCACTTGAACGCGCCATGACTCATCTCCGTATAGGGCCACGGGGATTTCGATGTCGAGCCGCTCACGACGCGCAGGAGTAGTGCCTTGAGACGCAACACGCGCAGACGCCGACCCACGGGTGCACGGCGTGCGACCTCGCTGGCGATCGCCATGATGCTGGGCGGAGGTGGGCTCGTGGCCGTCAACGTCTACGCGTCGGCCACCGAGGGCGACTCCGGCCAGACGCAGGGGAGCGACGCCGACCACGTCCTCGCCTCCGGTGCCGCCACGATCGACTGTCCGGACGTCGGCGCCAAGCTGACGGACGTGCCGGAAGAGGCCAAGGCGGACGTGGACAAGGAACTCGCGCTCCTTGACCAGCAGATAGCCGAGGCCTACCAGCGGGTCCAGGAATCGGCGCAGGCGCAGCAGCAGGACAACGGCTTCGCCGACAACGCGATCATGAACCCGTTGAAGGAGAAGCGGACGGCGACGATCGGGCGGATCGCCGACGCCATCGACCGCGTCGGAGACCGTCCCGAAGGACTGGACGAGCTCGCCCCCTGCACCCTGCAGGCCTCGGGCAACAAGAACGGCGACGGCCAGGACGGGAACGCCGGCGACCAGAGCGGTCAGGACCAGAGCGCCGGCCAGGAACAGCCGGGCGGTCAGGACCAGAACGGCGGCCAGGACCAGGGCAACGGCCAGGCCGGCAACGGCGGTCAGGCCGGCAACGGCCCCGTGGCCGCCGACTACGCGGACATCAACTCCGTCCAGCCCAATGTGCAGAACCCGAACCCCGGCGGGGACGCCTCACGCGGCACCTTCGCCACCAGCTGCGGCGTCAACGCCAACGGCCTGTTCAACTCGGACAACGTGATCGTGGCCCCTGGCGTCACCAACGGCGCGCACCACTTCCACGACTACGTCGGCAACCAGTCCAACAACGCCTTCGCCACCGACGACGACCTGGCGAAGGCCGACACGACCTGCGAGAACCAGGGCGACAAGTCCACCTACTACTGGCCCGTGCTGCGCCTGCAGAACGGCACCCAGGAGCGGGACGCGGGCGCGCCCGGCGGCGGGACCGAGGGCAACGCCGGCCAGATCGTCACGCCCAAGCAGGTCACCCTGACCTTCGTGGGCAGCCCGCGCGGCAAGGTCACGGCCATGCCGCGACTGCTGCGCATCATCACCGGTGACGCCAAGGCCTTCGTCAACGGCCCCGGCAACGCCAACGCCTCCTGGAGCTGCACCGGCTTCGAGGACCGGCAGCTGAAGGACAAGTACCCGATCTGCCCGAAGGGCAGCGACGTGGTCCGCACCTTCAAGTTCCAGAGCTGCTGGGACGGTCAGAACATCGACAGCGCCAACCATCGTACGCACGTGGCGTTCGCCGCGGCCGACGGCAGCTGCGCGGGCGGCTTCCGGGCGATCCCGCAACTGGTTCAGCGCATCGTGTACGACGTCGACGCGCCCAGCCTGGACGACGGCGGCAAGACCACCCCGCTGTTCGCGGTGGACTCGTTCCCCGAGCAGCTCCACAAGCCGGTCACCGACCACGGAGACTTCATCAACGTCTTCGACGAGAACCTGATGCGGGAGATGGTCGACTGCATCAACGGCGGCCGCAAGTGCGGCGCCGGTACGGGCGGCGGGGACGAGCCGCCGCAGGACGACCCGGAGCCCACCCCCACGCAGACCGCCGACGACCCCGAGCCCACCCCCACCCAGACCGCCGACGACCCCGCCGACGGGAACAACAGCGGAAACGGCGACGGAAACGGCACGAGCGACCCGGGCAACGGCACCGGCAACCCGGGCGGCGGCGACAACGGCGGTGACGACGCGTCGCAGCCTCCGGCCGACACCGGCACGACGACCAGCGCACCGGCCGGCGGCGGCACGCACACCGAAAAGTCGGACCCCGGGCCCGACACCAAGTCCGACACCAAGCCCGCTGCCTCCCAGAGCGCCAAAGCCCCCGCGGGCCAGGGCGACACGGACGACAACGGCGGCGAGGCGGGCGACTCCGGACAGGCGCCCGCCACGCAGGCGCCCGCTCCGTCGGCCGACGACCAGACCGAGCCGCAGGCGGTGACGGGCGATCTCGCCGACACCGGAACGCAGTTGTGGCCGGCCGCGGTGGGAGGCCTCCTCGTGATCGGGGGCTTCGTCCTCCTTCGCCGTATCAGGCGCAGCTCCATGTGATCGCGGGCTGATCGAGCGCCGTGAACCAGGCGAGCCGGCTGCCCCAGGCAGCCGGCTCGTCCCGTCCGAAGCCGAGCACGAGGCCTGTCGGCCCGACGTCCACCGGGCCGCGACTGGACGGGCACCCCCGGTCCGCGCCAGAACGAGCTGTTCAGGGTCTTGCCGCGATCTCGATCGACTGGTCTCCTGTACCCCCGGTGATCGGCGACGCGTTCACCGCCCGGTTGCGCGCGCACCCGGCAGGAGCAGCGGACCAGGACGGGAACGGCGTGGAATCGACGGCTGGAGAGAACGTACGGGACACCCTGCCCGAGGGACTGGGCACCGCCATACGCGAAACCGCCGAGGACATAGCCGCGCTGCTGCGCCAGTGCACCGACATGGAGCGCCCCGTCCCCGGTTCCCAGTGGACCGTGGGGGAGGCGGCGGCCCATCTGGCACAGGCCAACGAACTCATGGCCGACCTCGCCGCGGGAAACCCACGCCCCTACGGTGACGGCACACCGCAGAGCCTCGCCGCGGCCAACGAGCAGGCGCTCGCCGCCTTCGACGAGCGCGCGGCCGAACCGCTGGCCGCCATGATCGTGGACCAGGCCGACGCCTATCTGAAGGCGCTGGACGAAGGCGCCGCGGACGGAACCGTCCTCACCCCGCTGGGCCCGATGAACCCCGTGGTCCTGGGGTCCTACCTGCTCACGCACATGCTGGGCCACGGATACGACCTGGCCCGCGCCCTGCGCCGACCCCACATGATCGACCGTGCCCGGGTCGGCCTCACCCTGCCGTTCATGCTCACGGCCATGCCACGGGTGACGGACACGGCCCGCACCGCCGAGCTGACCGTCCGCTACGCGATCCGCCTCTGGGGCGGCGAACGGTTCGGTGTGACGGTGGACGACGGTGCGGTGTCCGTCGAGGCACAGCCGTCCGCCCGCCCGGACTGCACCATCCACATCGAGCCGGTCACCTTCTTCCTGATGGCCCTCGGCCGCCGCGGCCAGGTAGGCGCCCTGGCCCAGGGCCGCATCCTCGTGACCGGTCGCAGGCCCTGGCTCGCGCCCCGCTTCCCGGGCCTGTTCAAGGCGCCCTGAGAAGCCGCACCGCGCGCAGGCCCGGCCGGGGACGAGCCCCGAGGGGCGATGCCGGTGGCCTGTGCTTCACGTGTACGCGCACTGGCATCGCTTCGACGGGTCGACCGCACAGTTCGTCCACCGCATGCTCACCGACCCGCGGCACCCGTGCTCGACAGCGGTCCACTTCGACAGCCATTCGTTCACGCCGTACACGAGCCCGACGACGGAGGAGGAGCGAACGGCGGCGTCACGGCTTGCGGCGGGCCGGGGCGTCGCGGCAGGGTTCCGCGGTATGGCTACCTTGCTGATCGTGCATCACACTCCCTCGCCCAACTGCCAGGCCCTGTTCGAGGCCGTCGTCGCCGGTGCGACGGCCCCGGAGATCGAGGGTGTCCGGGTGGTGCGGCGGGCGGCGCTGTCCGCCACGGCGGCCGACGTGCTGGCCGCCGACGCGTACCTGCTCGGCACACCGGCGAATCTGGGCTACATGTCCGGGGCGCTGAAGCACTTCTTCGACCAGGTCTACTACCCCTGCCTGGACGAGACGCGGGGGCGGCCCTTCGGCTTCTGGGTGCACGGCGGCAATGACGTCACCGGCGCGGTGCGGGGCATCGAGTCGATCACCACGGGCCTGGGCTGGCGACGTGCCGCCGAGCCGGTGACGGTGACCGGGGAGCCGGCCAAGGCGGACACCGAAGCGTGCTGGGAACTCGGTGCGACGGTGGCGGCGGGCCTGATGGGCTGACTCCGGCGGGCAGCGTGAGCGGCGCCCGGCCTCGGCGTCGCCCGTGGGCGTGTCGGGAGACAGCATCCCGTGGAGTGGGGTAGACTTGATCTTGAGCAGAACGCCTGAACCGACAGGTGTCCGGCCGTGCGTTGGTGGTCCAAGGAAAGACGTCCCGCTTCCTGCGGGGAGATGCAGGTGCAAGGCCTGCCCGGCGCTCCGATCCGAACCCCGCCCCTGTCTGGGGGCGGGGTTCACGCGTTCGCGCAACATCCTGCCGAGACGGCCGACTCCTCGGACCGCCTTCGGGCGCGGGCGAGTTCCGCACTAGGGCAGTGCGGCCAGCCAGTCCGTGAGGATCCGGTTCACCTCGTCGGGCCGCTCCTGCTGGACGAAGTGGCCGCAGCCGTCGAGGAGATGGGACGAGACGAGTCCGGGCAGCGTGGTGGGGTAGGCCTCGATCGCGTCGGCCAGCCACATGGTCGACGCGTCCAGCCGTCCGCCGACGAACAGGGACGGCTGGGTGAGGGGAGACCCGTCGAAGGCGGCTAGATCCTCCCAGTCGCGGTCCATGTTCCGGTAGCGGTTCAGTGCCCCGGTCAGGCCGGTCCGCTCGAACTCCGCTGCATAGAAGTCGAGTTCGCTCTCGCCGAGCCATGCGGGCAGGACACCGGCGGGGAACCTCTCGCGCAGCGTCCCGCCCGTGCCGACGAAGTGCGGGTCGGGGGCGCCTTGCGCGGGCATGGTGTCGGCCGACAGGGCGGCGTAGAACCCGGCGAGCCAGCCGCGTACGTCGGGTTCGATCTCGGCTTCGGCACGGCCGGGCCGCTGGAAGTAGGAGACGTAGAACTCCTCGTTCGCGGCCATCGCCGCGAAGACCTCGCTGGGGCGCGGACCGCCGCGCGGAGCGTAGGGCACACTCATGAGTCCCACCGCACGGAAGACATCCGGCCTGAGCAGTGCGGAGTTCGCGGCGATGGCCGCCCCCCAGTCGTGACCGACGATCACCGCCGTGTCCTCGCCCAAGGCCCGCACCACCTCGGCGTTGTCCGCCACCAGGTCGACGATCCGGTAGGCGGCCGTGTCGTCGGGCTTCGAGGAGCGGCCGTAGCCGCGGACGTCGAGCGCGGCCACGCGGTAGCCGGCGTCGGCCAGTGCGGGCAACTGGTGACGCCAGGAGTACCAGGACTCCGGGAAGCCGTGCACGAGCAGCACCAGCGGACCGCTGCCTTGTTCCACCAGATGGATACGGCCCGCTGACGACGGGACCAGGCGATGAGTGACGTTCGTGTCCTGCCAGTGCATGAGTCCTCCGCGTCGATCGGCCTGCCTGGGCCGCGGCCGGGGTGGCTCACCCGTGCCCGGTGCTCACAGCCGATCATGCGGGGCGGATCGCGCACGGGGCGAGCGTTGTTGCCGGACCGGCAAACCACCGCCCGGTGCGCCCTTCTGGCCGGACGCCGATGCACCGTCCGGCGCACGGTCCCCCGTCCGAAGGCCGTCGCTCGTCGCTGCCCGGCGGCACCGGGCGGCCCGTGGGACCTCCCGGCCTCGACGACTTCGGCGCGAACGTGATGCCGGTGGCGGGCACCTGAGGCGGCGGGTGCCAGAGGCGGCGCCGCGCACAGAGAATGCGCAAATACGGCTTTCATGCTTATCGGTCCACTATGATCACTTGCACAGGCACAGGCACAGGCCACGCGGCGCCGTCGCACGGTCGGCGCCGCGTGCCGTGTCGGTGTCCGAGGTCCGGCCGGTCAGTGCTTGGCGGAACGGCCCCCGTGTCCCGACGGCGGTCCTGCCTGCGTCTGTGCTTTCACCTTCACCACGTCCACATCACTCGCCCGGACATACGCGAGCCGATGCCCGAACTGGATCTCGTAGTACGCCTCCTGACCCTTGACGACGGGGCTCGGCTTGTCCTCGAAGGTCGACCGGTCGACGTACGAGCCGACCAGACGGGACTGCGTCACATACCGCTGGCCCGCGCGAAGCGTGTACGGCAGCGGAGACTCCTGGGGCTCCGGCACGCCCTCGGGGTAGGCGTCGTCCTCCGGGAGAGCGCGCCCGAACACCTCGACCTCCGAGAGGCCCTCCTTGGGAGTGACCATCTGGCCGCTCGCGCCGACGGCCGTGGGGTGAATCCTCGGATTCCTGAACCAGGCCTTGTTGCCCAGGTACCAGATCGCCGTCCAGTCGCCGCTGCGGTCGGCGACCGCGTAGGTCTGGCCGGCGGAGACCCGCGAACCCAGGTCGTTGACGTCCTCCGTGGAGTCGTCGCCGTCCGGGCGCCGGCCGGGGTCCTGGATCAGCGGAGCGTCGTCGGCCGGCGCGGTGTGCAGGCGGACGGCGCTGGAGCCGTGCGGCGCGCACGCCGCCCCGTCCTCCGTGCACCCGGTGAACCGCGGCCTGTGCGCGTCGAAGTCCGGGAGCACCATCACCATGTCGCTGTCCGGCCCCGCCGTGGCCTTCAGCGGCGCGCCGAGCAGGTCGAAGTAGTGCCGCCAGTCCCAGTAGGGACCCGGGTCGTCGTGCATGTCGGGGATGGAGTCGGCGGTCGGGGCGGGCACGTTGTCGTGTCCGAAGATGTGCTGCCGGTCCAGCGGGACGTGGTACTTCTTCGCGAGGTAACGCACCAGGCGGGCCGAGGAGCGGTACATCTGCTCCGTGTACCAGGCGTCGGGCTGAGCGAGGAAACCCTCGTGCTCGATGCCGATCGACCGCCCGTTCACGAACTGGCTGCCGGAGTGCCAGGCGGCGTCCTTGGTCTTGATGTGCTGGATGACGTGGCCGTCACTGGAGCGGACCGAGTAGTGCCACGAGGCCTCCTCGGGATCCTGCACCGTCTGGAGCATGGACGTCAGAGGTGCTTCGGTGTCGTGGATGACGATGTAATCGATCTTCTGGTCCTTGGGCCGGTCGGCCAGATCGTGGTTGCCGTAGCGCTCGTCGTCGATCTCCGTGTACGGCGCGCTGAGCCAGGAGCACGACAGCTCCTTGGGGCACTCGACGTCCTTCGGTCGCTTGGCCCCGGCCGTGCTCGCCGCGTGGGGCCGCACATCAGGGCCGGCGGGGAGCGTGACGCGCTGCCCGGCGTCGGTGGTGCGGTGGGCGCCACTGCGGATCACCGCGAACACGTCGTTCGCGAAGGTGGCCGCCGCCTCTTCGTCGTCCGTGCCCGGGAATTCCGACACCGCCTCCCACCAGTCCGCCGGATCGGCGCTGAGCGGCTTGCCCAGCTTGCGCTGGGCCGCGGCGAGGAGGGCCGCGCCGCCGCGGACGTTGTCGGAGGAGTCGGTCCGCAGCCGCTCCTCCGGAACCCCGATGAGGCGGGCGGCCTTGCGCAGGTCCGTCGGCTGGAGAGGCCCGCCGGGAGCGCTCGCCTGGGCCGAGGGCGGCGGCCCGGCCGCGACCACCCGGGGCCTGGTGGTTCCGTGGTACGGCGCCTGCGACTGGTGGACGTCCACCAGGTGCATGGGCCCGTAGCCGCCGCTGACGCTCGGCGCGCCCGGATGGGAGTCCCACCGGGACTGGAGGTACGACACGCCCATGAGCACGCTGCGCGGCACGCGGTACTCGTCCGCCGCGGTGGTGAAGTCGTTCTGCAGGCGCCGGTCCGCCGCCACCCCGTCGTCCGACGGGCCGGACAGCAGGGGGATGAGGAGCGGAGCCATCAACGCCGTCGACGCGGTCACACAGACCATCCGACGGTGCCTGCGTACGGCAGTGGGGACACGAGGGGTAGAACGTTTCTTCACTGCGGGCGTCTCCAATGCTCGTCACAACCGGGACAGCGGACTTGCCGTTCTCGACACCTCCTGTACGTTTCCGTGCTTGGAGCGCCACGTCGCGCCAAGGGTCACCGGCGTGGACCAGCGGTCCGGCAGAGGCCACCCGGTCGGCGGCAGCACGAAGGCCCCGGCCGCGAGCGCGGCGCGGGGTCACGTACGGCTGCCGCGGTGCGGTGGCGGCGGGGTGACGGCTCAGTCCTCGGCCGGGTCCACCTGCCAGTCGGGGTGCCCCGGCATCGGCGGGGTGTGCGAGCCGTGGAGCCACGGGGTCAGGAAAGGCTCCAGGTCCTGTCCGGCGGTCTCGGAGGCGAGGGCGACGAAGTCCTCGGTTCCGGCCGCGCGGTCCCGGTACTTCGTGACCCAGGCCCGCTCGATCTTGTCGAAGGTCTCCTCGCCGACCTTCTCCCGAAGGGCGTAGAGCACCAGCGCCGAACCGTCGTAGCGCATCTGCTTGAACAGGGTCGGCGCGGTGGGCTCGGCGGGTGCGCCCGCGTCGTGCCGCCACTGGTCGTGCTGCTCGTAGGCCAGCCGCATCGCGTCCTCCATGTCGGGACCGCCGTGCGTCTCGGCGTACAGACGTTCGTAGAACCGGGCGTGTCCCTCGCTCAGCCACAGGTCCGACCAGCGCCGGATGGCGACGCTGTCGCCGGTCCACTGGTGGGCCAGCTCGTGCACGAGGTTGCGCTCGGCCTCCGTCCGGTCGCCCAGCAGGTCGCCCTTCGGCACCACGGACAGCGACTGTGTCTCCAGCGCCGCCGGCAGATCGGTGTCCCCGACCAGCACGCCGTAGCGGTGGAAGGGGTACGGCCCGAGCCGCTCTTCCAGCCACTCCAGGTGCTCGGCGGTGAGTGAGCGGTACTCCTTGGTCCGGTCCACCAGGCTGTCCGGGACGGCGTCCCGCAGGGGCAGGCCGTGCGGTCCCGTGCTCTCGGCGAACGTGAACTTCCCGACCGCCATCTGGACCAGCTGCGGCGAGACCGGGTGCTCGGAGTCGTAGGTCCACCGCAGGCGTCCGTCGGGCTGCTGTGTCCGCTCGACGAGCCGGCCGTTGGCCACCGCGCCGAGGCCGGACGGTGTGGTGATCCGGAAGGTGACCGGGGCCCGCAGACTGGGGTGGTCGTTCGACGGGAAGATCATCTTGGCGCCGTCGGGCTGGGCGAAGAGCAGGGTGCCGTCGGGCGTGGGCACCCAGCCGTAGGAGCCGACCGCGTCGCCGCGGTGCCGCTGCTGTGTCGGGTCGGCGGTGTAGGCGACCCGGACGGTGAACGCGCCGCCCTGGGGGATCGGCTTCGCCGGGGTGACCACGAGCTCGTCGCCGTCGCGTACCGCCTTCGCCTCCAGGCCGTCCACCGTGACCGTGCGCAGAGTGTTGCCCGCGAAGTCGAGGTCGAAGCGGGACAGGGCCTGCGTGGCGGTGGCACTGATGGTGGCGGCCGCTTCGAACGGCGTCCTCGGCGCCCGCCAGTCGAAGTCGAGAGCGTAATGGCGGACCGTGTAGCCTCCGTTGCCGGCGAGGGGCATGAGGGGGTCGCCGATTCCGCGCGCGCCAGGGGAGGGATCCGCCCCGGTCCTGGCGGCGGAGGGGCCCGGGGCGATGACGCCGGGAGGATCGGAGGAGTGGCCGCCTTCGCCGGGGAGACCGATCAGGACGGTGGCCGCGGCGATCCCGACGGTGCTGCCCAGGGTGAGCACGAAGGCCATACGACGGGTACGCAGGCCCCGGACGGCGCGTTCCTCGCCGGCCGGGTCCCGCGGCGGCCGGGTGCGCGCCGTCCTCATCGGAGCGTCCGACGGGCGTCCCGGGACACGGACGCAGGTCGGCACGCGCGGCCGCTCGTCGGTCGATGGACGCGCCTGCCGGTCGGCGGGGGCACTCTCCTCCCGGCCTCGGGGGCGGCTCCTGCTCGCGCGGTCATGATCGTCATGGCCGCACTATGTCAGCAAGATGCGCCATAGACTCGTATGTCCTCATATCACCCGCCCACACGGGCTATTGAACGGCTGATCCCGGGGTGTCCGAAAGGGTTCCCGAGGTGCCCGGTGACATCCCTCACGCCGACTTCCCGCACTAGACGGGTTGGTTAGTAGACGCCGTCCGGGCGATATGGGCGACTTATCATGCCGCAACCAGGCATACGGTGCAGGTGGTGCGGAGCGATGTGCCTCACGCAGCCCCTTCGTGCCTTCTGTCCGATCTGTGCGTGCTCCTGACGGATGGTCAGGGGTTGTTGTGCTCCCGTGAGCCGGATCTGCACACCCGTGCGCTCAATTCAAGGACCCCCGGTGGCTACGAGGTCGGGTAGTAGTGACGCGCGTTGCCCTTGCCTCGCACGGGTTTTAACAATGACGGCCCCACAGGGGCGTCTCCGCAGCTCAGGCACACCGCTCGTGCCGAGCCGACCCCACCAGTGACGCCCCGCGACCACCGAGCGAGGCCCGAATGAGGAAGCACCGCAGGAAGACACGGCATCGGCAGATAACCGTCGCTGCCCTCGCGCTCGGCGCGCTGGCCGTGCCCACCGCCGCCATGGCGTGCTGGGACGACCAGGGAACCCGCACCGTCGGCTCCGCCGGTCAGTGGCAGAACGTGTCCGACAACCAGGGGCTTTGGCTGGACGCGGCCCACCGGGGGCAGTGGCAGAGCCAGGACCTGACCTCGCCGTCGGCGACACCGACCACACAGGCGCCCAGTGCGCCTGCTTCCACGGCACTGTCGGCACCCGGGACGCACAAGGCGAAGAAGAGGCACGCCGGGCACAAGACGTGGCACAGGACGTGGCACAAGGCGTCCGCTTCCCACAGGCCCGCGGCCCCCACGGCGTCGGCGCCGGCGAAGCCCGTCGCGCCCCAGGCACCCACGCCGGCGAAGCCCGCCGCGCCCAGGCCGTCGAGCTCCGCGCCGTCCACCTCGGCACCATCCGCCTCGACGCCCCCCTCTGCGACGCCGAGCGCCTCGGCCCCCGCGTCCGGTGCCGTGGCCCGCATCGTGGCCCTGGTCAACAGCGAGCGCAGCAAGGCCGGCTGCTCCGCGGTGACCCTGAACGCGAAGCTCTCGAACGCCGCCCAGGCCCACAGCGCGGACATGGCGAGCCACCAGAACATGTCGCACACCGGCTCCGACGGCTCGGACCCGGGCCAGCGGATCACGAGCGCCGGTTACAGCTGGAGCTCCTACGGCGAGAACGTCGCCTACGGGTACTCCACCCCCGAGCAGGTCATGGCGGGTTGGATGTCCAGCCCCGGTCACCGGGAGAACATCCTGAACTGCGGTTTCAAGGAGATCGGCGTCGGTCTCGCGCAGCCCGGCGACTACTGGACGCAGGACTTCGGCACGGCCCGCTGACCGTACCGGCTTCCGCCACAGCACGTGGCCTTTCCCGTCCTCTCCACCCGCATCGGCCCCGACCGGTTCACCGGCCGGGGCCGGGCCGTGCCCGCGCGAGGGGGTGCTGCGGGCGTATGAGAGGCAAGGACGTGCCGAGTCGCGGCCGACCCCGTGTCAGCCCCGCCCGGGCCCGTTCGACACCGGACGGCCCGTGAAGGCGTCCAGCAGGACACGGCCGCCGACCGGTCGCGCCAGCCGTACGGTCACCTCTTCGGCACGCAGGTCGCTGGTGCACGGACCCTCCCGCGTGCCCACGACGGACGCGTACAGCACCACGCTTCCGTCGGTCTCCAGGACGTGGACGGCCGGTCCGTCGTCGCAGGAACCGTGGTGGGCCAGTACGGTCACCGACCGGCCGTCCCCGGCCACCTCGACCAGCCGCCCCAGGGCGGCCAGGACGCTGTCGGGCACCGCCCGGCTCGGCTTGACGGGCGACTTGGGCACGTGCCCCGAGCCGACGGCGGCCCGCTTGAGCGGGGTGTCGTATCCCTCCAAGGTGAACAGCCAGGCGGGGACGGTCGCGGGCCCGCGGCTCGTGGTCAGCTTCATGCGGCCCGACTTCGCTCCGGTCACGGTCAGATGAGGTCCGTCGTTGCTGCCGCGGGCCACGGTCTCGTACGCCTCGCGTGCTGACATGAGCGGCAGGTCGAGCGAGGCTCCGCCGTCCCATTCCACCCTGCCCTCCTTGTCCGGGGACGCGGGCAGCTCGGTGCGCAGGACGAAGTTCTGGGTGGTGAAGGCGATCTTGTCGGCATTGTCGTGGAAGGCGCCCTCGGGGAGCTGGACCCCGTCCGTCAGCGCGTAGTAGCCCTTGCGCCACGTCTCGGCGGCCTGCGAACCGTCCCAGGCCTCGGCGACCTGACGGGCACGTGTCCGCGCGTACGGGTCCGTGACGACGGCGCTGCCGCCGGCCTTCTCGCTCCCGCATCCCGTCGCCGCTCCGGCCCCGCCGACGAGCAGGGAGAGCAGGACGAGCAGATCGACGGTGCGTGTGGTCCTCGTACGCATGGGTCCCCCTGGTGCTGTCGGTGACGGGCTGAGAGTGTGCGGCGCGGCGTCGCGACCGCGCCGCTCCTGTGACGCCTGGCCCCCCCGTGTCGTTCGGGCCGTGGGCCCGGTCGGCCGGCTCCGTTGCCGCATCGTGACCGTGCCCGGGCTCCCCGCGACCTCCGCCCGCTGCGCGGTGCACACATGTGCCCCCGAAGGACGGCCGGACTGCTTCTAGAGTTTCCCGGGATGTCGGCTGTTTCGAGGAGGCGGGAAACCTTGAACTCTCGTGTGCGGGCCCGAGTTTCGGCCTATGCCCTGGTGGTGCAGGACGAGCGGTTGTTGCTGACCCGCCTGTCCGACGCCTCTCCGGTCTTCGCCCCGGGAATGTGGCACCTCCCCGGTGGAGGGATCGACCCGGGGGAGCAGCCGGATGAGGCCTTGGCCCGGGAGCTCCTGGAGGAGACGGGCCTCCAGCCGGCCGATGCCCGGCTGATCGACGCCCGGAGCTACCTGGTCCACCGAAACGACGTGGACTGGAACCTGGTGTCCTTGTTCTACGCCGTGACGGTGAAGGAGGGCGCAGCGCGGGTGGTCGAGGTAGCCGGATCCACCGACCAGGTGCGATGGATCCCCCTGCGCGACCTGCGGCAGGCCGCGCTGACCCCGGCGGCCCTGGACGGCCTCCGCATGCTGCGCAAAGGGCCCCTGGCCGCTGGATGAGCCGTGCCCCGGGGGTGGACATCCTCGGCGACAGTCGGGGCGGTACTCGACGAGTGTGTCCGAGGCCCGCGGTGCCGTGGGCGGGTCACGTGGTGCGCAGGGTGCTCTTGGCGAGCTCGAACGCCGGGAGCATCGCCTCGTGCTCCGCGGTGTCCATTCCTCCGAGATGCAGGACGACCGGACCGTCCGCCGTGGTGACGGCGAGGGCGCGTTCCTTCTTCGTCTCGTCGAGCGCCTGGCTCGTGTAGAGGTACTCCACCTCGGCGCCGCTGAGGCCACCCGCCTCGAACGGCCGGTACTTCGCCCTGCTCGCCCCGTCCTCGGCCGCCACGAACTCCTCCAGCACGGCCCTTGCCGTGGCGTCGCCCGGCGCGCCGGTCCAGACACGGAGGTAGCCGATGTTCCCGGCGGGCTTGGCGTCGACCTCGCAGGCGGCGGTGACGGGCCCCTGGCGCAGAAGGGCGTCGGCGATCTCCGAAGCCAGGTCGTCCTCACCGCCGCCGGACGCGGAGGCCCTGTCCTTCGCCCCGCCGGCGTCGACGGCCTCCGCCTTCCAGTCCTCGGCGATGTCGAAGGTCACAGGGAGCTCGCAGGGCGACCCCGCCGCCCCGACGGTGCCGCCGCTCTTCGCCGTCCGCGCGTCGCCTCCGGTGACACTCGCGGACGCCGTGGCGCTCGTCGACGCCTTCGGGTCGTCCTCGGTCCCCTCCGAGCACCCGGTCAACACCCCGGCGAGCAACGCCACATGTGCCGCAGCACCCCACACCTTCACAGCCCCGCCCCGCACGTCCGTCTCCCCTCTCGCCACAGAGGGGACAATGTAACGGAGGGTTTCGGACAGGTCGTACGGGGTGGTGCGTCGGTCCCGGCCCCGGAGCACACCGTGCGGCGTCCCCACCCGTGGGCGCCACCGACACGCCGGCGGCGCTCGTCGCGCCGACCGTCCTCACGATCGGTCTTCCGGACCTGACGAGCCGCCTCTGCGCACCCGGGGCCGGGAATTGGCGGTGCCTGCTCACGCGACTTTGACTACGGTCTCCGGATGAGGATTTTTGCGGGGGCCGAGGACCTGTCGGCAGTGGTGCGCGAGGCGCTGGGGGAGGACTGCCGGATCGTCGGCGCCGACCGCCTGCGCGGGGGCAGCAAGAAGGGCGTCTACCGTGTGCGGCTCGCCGGGGCCGGCCCGGCGAGCGTGATCGTCTACAGCTGGGCCCAGGAGAAGAACTTCTGGCCGGGTACGGCCGACGACGACGGGGCCGACCCCTTCGCGCGCGCCTCCGGACTGATGCCCTTCCTGGCAGCGCAGCGCGAGCTCGCGGAGATCGGAGCGTGCGTTCCGCGCGTGCTGTGGGCGGACGGCAGCGGGCGGCGATACGGAGCGGACGTCGCCGTCGTCGAGGACATCCCCGGCGGCACCCTGGAAGCGCTCTTCGAAACCGACCCCGCTCGTGCGGCGACCGCACTGGACCATCTGGCCGGCACCCTGCGGCTGATGCACCGTCACCAGGCCTCCCGGTACGGGAGAGTGGACCTGCTGGAGGGCGGCGGCGTCTCCGTCGGGGAATCCTGCGAGCAGGTGGTCCTCGACCGGGCCCTGCGCGACCTGGACGAGGCGGCGGGCCGGGACGCCAGGATCGAGTCCGTACGCACCCGGCTCGACGACCGGCTGCGCGAGTTGCGCGCGCTGGTGGCCCCCCGTGGTGAATTCGGTCTGATCCACGGCGAACTCGGCCCCGACCACGTCCTGGTGAACCCGGAGGGGCAGGCTGTCCTCATCGACATCGAGGGCCTGATGTTCTTCGACATCGAGTGGGAGCACGTCTTCCTGAGCCTCCGCTTCGGTGAGCGCTATCCGGTTCTTGCCCGGCCGGGCCTCGACCGGCGGCGCCTCGACCTCTACATGACGGCGATGCGGCTCTCCCTCGTCGCCGGCCCCCTGCGCCTGCTCGACGGCGACTTCCCCGACCGTGAGTTCATGCGAGGGATCGCGGAGCACAACCTCCGGGAGACGCTGGCTCTGCTTCCCTAGGGCCAGGTGCCGACGATCGGACCCTCGGCCGGCCTCGGCGGGGGAGTCGCCGGTGACGCGGACGGCGTCGTCGTCGACCGATGACCGGGTACGACGACACGACGGACGGCTTCACCACGTCGTACGCCGACGCCCGTGGCGTCGGCCGCGTCGACCGGACGAGCCTGAGCGACGGCGGCCGGACCCAGCGGCGCGCGCCGCACCTGGCTTCCCACACCGGTTCAACGCCACCTTCAGCGACGGGCGCGACACCATCGCGGGCGGCTGGGAGCGGCCGAAGGACGGCGAGCTCTGGAAACCGGACTTCGATGTGACGTACACGCGCGTCGGAACACCGCCGCGCGCCTGAGCCACCGTGATCACGGTGACGGTGCGGGCTCGGCGTGCGCGGTGGCCGCGGGCATTCGCCTCGGGTGGCGGGCGTCGTCCATGTCAGGGCATGCGTCTCGGTGGCGGGCGTCGTCCGTGCCGCGGGCGTCCGCCTCGAGGCCGGACGCCGTCCGTGCAGCCGGTGCGGTTCAGGAAGTGCGCGGTACATCCCCGCGTGCTGGAATGACCACGAGGACCGACGACCGCCGGCCGTCCGCCACGGCTGCCGCGAGGGACGGGCGGTGAAGTGCCGGCCATCGACTCCCGTCCCGCTCGCGAGGAGTGGCCATGAACCACGTCGAAGACATGGGCCCCGTCGACTACCTGGTCATCGAGTTCCCCGGCAACCGGATGACGGGGGAGGCATTTCCCCTGCTGGTCGACCTCGCCGAGCGCCGGATCATCCGGATCCTCGATCTCGCCTTCCTCCGCAAGGACACCGACGGATCGGTCACCGCTCTGGAGCTGCGGGAACTGGGGGACGAGGTCGATCTGACCGTCTTCGAAGGCGCCTCCTCGGGACTGATCGACCAAGAGGACATGGACGAGGCGGGGAACGCCCTGGAGCCCGGGAACTCCGCCGCCGTCCTGGTGTACGAGAACCTGTGGGCCGCGCCGATGGCCGGCGCGCTTAGACGCAGCGGGGCGCAGATCGTCGCCGGCGGCCGTATCCCCGTGCAGGCCATCCTGGCCTCGCTGGACGCGACGGAATGAACGACCCCGGCGGCGGCAGGGCAGCCGCCCGAACCGCTGATCCGTCCGGGCCGGCAGCACCGTACCGGCTCCGCGCACGTCGCAGCATGGGAGATGAGTGATCATGCCTGGACTCCTCAGGGGCGTCGCACGCACCGCCGTCGTCGCCGGAACCGCCACGGCGGTGTCCAACCGTGTGTCCCGACGACAGGCGGGGCGCTGGGCGCAACAGGAAGAGCAGCAGCCGCCTCAGCAGCAGGTCTACCGGCAACAACAGGCGTTCCAGCAGCCGCCTCAGCAGCAGGCCTACCGGCAACAACAGGCGTTCCAGCAGCCGGCGGAGGAGCAGGCCTACCGGCAACAACAGGCGTTCCAGCAGCCGGCGGAGCCGGCTCCCGCGGCGCCGCCGGCCGCCGACGACATGACCCAGAAGATCGACCAGCTCAAGCAGTTGGCCGATCTGAAGGCACAAGGCGTTTTGACCGAGGAGGAGTTCGAGGCGCAGAAGCGCCGGCTCCTCGGCTGACCGGCACGCGGCAGGCCGTAGCCTGAGGCCGTGGCCGGCGAAGAGGCGTGGGACGAAGGTGGGTACGACGAGTGTCTGCGCGCGGAGCGGGAAGCCTACGCGTGGGTCATGCGAAGCCACGGCGGCATGACGTCGTGGCAGGCCAGTGAGGCGGCCCTGCGGCGCTACCCGTACGAACCGCCCGGCACGCCCCACCGCGGACTGACGTTCCACGACGAGGCATGGCACTGGGCGATGCTCGACCTGGAGGGCCCCCAGTACTGGGTGGACCGCCCGGACCTGCAGGATCCGCCCGAGGAGTACCGGGCGTTGGGCTGAGCGGCCCGCGGCCGACCAGAGGCGGAGTCCGCGCAGGCGGGGCAAGCTGGGCACATGGTGACCGCGCCGATCGTAGTCCACGGACCGGTGCCCGCCGGAGGCCGGCCCGTAACCGTGCGTGACCATCGGGTGGGTCTGGCGCACAGCGACACCGAGGTGGTCGAGCTCATGCGTCGGTCCGGGATGCCGTTCGGTCCGCACCTGCTCGACAATCCGGTCCGGGTGCGCTGGAACGGCGCACCGGCTCACACCTACTGCACGTCCTGAAGTCCGCGGCTCCCCACACGCCGTGCAGCAGCGCCGGCCGCACGGCGAGCGGAGGCCGGTTGCACGCCGTGCGCCCGCACCGGCCGTACGGCGACAGGACGTCGGCGACTGTCGCGAGCGCACGGGAGCCGACGCCGGTACCGGTCGATTCCGGAGCCGATGCCGATGCCGGAGCCGGACGACATCTGCGCGGCGAAGTCCGACGAGCCGGGCGGCCCGCACTGCCCGGGAAGTGAGGCGCTCCATGACCGTGTCGCATCCCGCCGAGCGCACCCACAACGGCCGGGGGTGGTTCGAGCGGTTGGCCGAGACGGCCTCGAATGTCACCAGCTCGGTGCCGTTCGCCTGCTTCTGCGTGGCTCTGGTCGCCGCCTTCATCGCCGTCCACGCGGCACACCTGCCATTGTCGTGGCAGCTGCTCGTCGGCGACGTCATGACGGCCGTGAACCTCTTGTTGCTGGCGCTGCTGAAGAACTCCGAGCGCCGGGCGGAGCACGCCGTCCAGCGCAAGCTCGACAGCATCGCGGCGGCTCTGCTCGAACAGTACGAGGGGGAGGGCCGCAAAGCCCATGACGACCTGCGGAAGGCGATCGGCATGGAGGAGCAGCTCTAGGCACGTGCGTGGACCGCCTTCCCCATGCGAACCCGAGGTGGACGGATGATCCTGGGAGCATGGCTGATCCGCGGTCCGTGATCGTGTCACCGCCGTCGCCGACGGGCGGACGGCGGGTGCGCGTGGACGGAGAGATCCTCGGGCTGGCGTTCGACGTGGCGGACGTGGCGGAGTTCCTGCGCCGGGCCGGGCTGGAGATCGCGCCCGAGGAGGTGGCCACGTCCTCGCTCATCGACTGGCGTGGTGTCGGCCCGGACCACTGGGGGCCGGAGACCGCCGACTGACGCACGTCGATTCCTTTCGCACGCCGCGCGGGTCCACCTGTGCATGACCCAGACAGAAGAGAACTCCCGCAGGCTCCTGCAGTCGCTGCTCGTGTCCCTCAACGGTGTGACGAGCGAACCGCTGGCTTGGGCCGGACCGTACTTCGGCGAGGGCAGTGCCGCGCACTCCCTGGAGGTCCTGGAGCGGTGCGAAGCGCTGCTGATGGGCCGCCGCACCTATGACGTCTTCTCCCGGCAGTGGCCGTCGGCGCCCGGCCCCTACGCGGCCCGGCTCAACGCGATGCCGAAGTACGTCTTCTCCTCCACCCTCGAGGAGCCGCGGTGGAACAACACCACAGTGATCGGCGAGGACCCGGTCAAGGCCGTGACACAGCTCAAGCGGCACCCGGGCCAGGACCTGATCGTCTACGGGCACGGCCGCTTCGGGCAGACGCTCTGCGACGCCGGCCTGGTCGACGAGCTGACCATGACCGTCGTCCCCGTCTTCACCGACGGGACTCCGCTCTACCGGCCCGGCCGCACCCCCCAGGCGTGGGAGCTGCTGACCGCCGGGCCCGGCAAGGACCCGTGGCTCGTCTCGCTGACATACCGCCCTGCCCCGAGCCGAGAGGAAACGAATGCCTTCGATGGGGGAGGTCGGTAGCATTTATGAGTAGATGAGAGTTTTGTTGAATTCGTGGTGCCGGCGTGAGCGGGGCACGCCGGCACGGGCGGGGCCGACTGCGAGGTGATGTGTGATGGCCTCCACGCCGGACGGAACGGCGAGTCCGGCGGTGCCGGGTGTCTCAGGGGTGTACGGGAGCGGCGGGGAAGGCCTGGTGGGGGTGGAGTTCGCCGGATATCACGTTCAGCGTGAAATCGGGCGTGGGGGAATGGCGGTCGTCTATTGCGCACGTGATTTGCGTCTGGAGCGAACGGTCGCGCTGAAATTGCTCGCCCCCGAGATGGCGCGCAACGACACCTTCCGCCGTCGCTTCGCCCATGAGTCCCGGGTGGCGGCGGCCATCGACCACCCGCACATCGTGCCGATCTTCGAGGCCGGTGAAGTGGAGGGGGTTCTCTACATCGCGATGCGGTTCGTCTCGGGTCTCGATCTGAGGGCGCTGCTGGACCGGGACGGGCCGTTGCCGGTGGACGCGGCGCTGCGGATCGGCGCTCAGGTGGCATCGGCTCTGGACGCGGCGCACGAGCACGATCTGGTGCACCGCGACGTGAAGCCCGGGAACGTCCTGGTGGCCCCCGGCACGGACAGCGATCACCCGGAGCACGTGTACCTGACGGATTTCGGACTGACGAAGAAGTCCTTGTCGCTGACCGGCTTCACGACGGTGGGCGAGTTCGTCGGGACCCTGGACTATGTGGCGCCCGAGCAGATTTCCGGCCGCCCCGTGGAGGGCCGATGCGATCTCTACAGTCTCGCCTGCGTGGTGTACGAGATGCTGGCGGGCGGGCCGCCCTTCGTCCGGGACGAGGACATCGCGTTGCTGTGGGCGCACCAGTACGACCAGCCGCCGCCGCTGAGCGAGCGACGGCCGGGTGCTCCGCCGGGCCTCGACGACGTGCTCGCGAAGGCTCTGGCGAAGGTGCCCGAGGACCGTTTCGACTCGTGCCTGGAGTTCGTGGCCGCGCTGCGTGCCGCCGCTGCGGCCGGCATCACCGCCGGACATGGTCCGGTCCCACGGGCCGGCACCGACCGTCCCGCGGGCGGGACCCGGAGCGGGTCGGCCGCGCCGCGGAGGCCGGGACCGGCGCCCGAACCGCCGGCCTGGGCGCGCCCTGTCTTCAGCGGGCCGACGCCGTAGGCGCCGTCCGCGGGAGGCCGGACGGGCGCCGTCGGCAGCCGGTCGACGAGACGACAGCTCGCTCCGTGCCGGCCCAGTCGGCGGCCGCACCCGGCCCCACCGCGCCGGCGCCGGCGATCAGGACGTCGGTCGTTGGGGTGTGCGCCACGGGTGCCTCCCGCTGCCTGGCCCTCGGACCGATGCGGTACGTCCATGGTCGCCCGGCCGTACAGGGGCGGCGAGCCGGACGGCGGGGCCCCGCCGGACGTCGGCGCCGGTGTCGGCGGATCCGACGACCGCATGCCTCGGCCCGGCGCTCACAGGGTCAGTCCTGCCCTGGCCGCAGCCGCGGGCGCGGGAGCGAGGTCGTGGCGGATGTACCACTCGGTGGCCAGCAGACGTCTCTGCTCGCCGGGCGGGAGTGCGGCGATGCGACCTGGCAGGGCGCCTCGAGCCACCTCGGAGCGGTGGGCCAGCACGGCGGCGACCTTCCGCTCGAACCACGGACCCACGTCCACGGCGGCGCCGATCCACTCGTCCGGCACGCTGAACATCTCCCTGCCTGGCCGCATGAGCCCGGCCCCCAGCGCCCGAGCCGCCGAGTGCGGGTGGGTGGCGAGGTAGAGGGCGCTGGGCCGCCAAGGGGCACCGGCGTCCGGACAGAGCCGTTCCAGAGCGGCGGCCTGCACCGCCAAAGAGGTCACCCTGTGCGCATGGAGATGGTCCGGATGACCCGTCAGCCCGCCGTACGCGTCGTGGGTGATGACCACATCCGGGCGGAACTCCCGGATGTGCGCGACCACGTGCCACACCGTCTCGTCCAACGGCGCATCACAGAACCGGACATGTCCCGGGGCCGACTGCGGAGCACGGGCATCGGCGTAGCCGAGGAGCCGCGGCTCGCCGGCACCGAGAATCCGGAGCGCCTCGGACAGCTCCGCCGCACGTGGGGTGCCCTCCGCCCAGGTCGCCGTGACGACCGCCGTCCGCGCCCCCATGGTGGCGTGACGCGCGAGCACGCCCCCGGCCGAAAGAGACTCGTCGTCAGGATGCGCGAACACCCCGAGGACGCTCGGAACCGCCATGTCTCGGCCACCTCCGGCACGGGGACTCGGATTCACGGACCTGCTCAGGCTAGGGGACCGCTCACGCGACGGCCCACTCGCTCGGCCGCGACCCGTGTGCGGTGGATCATGTGGGGATGACTGACGACGTGATTCCCGCAGCGCCGATCGTCGAACGGCTGGCGCGGTACGAGAGGGCCGATCAGGACGAGATCCTCGGTGACGGCGCCGACCCCTTCGGTGTCGCGGACGCCGGGTTGACGTGGCTGCCCAAGGAAGAGCATTTCGGCATCAGGCTGGCCGGCCGCCTCGTGGCCCATACCGGATTGCTGAGGATCCCCCTGTCGATCGGGGGAACACGCCGGGACGTCATGGGCGTCGGAGGCGTGGCCGTCGCGCCCGACCTGCGGGGGCGGGGACTGGCCCGCCTCGTCGTGACGGCGGCGGTGGACCACGCCCGGACCCTCTGCAGCTCCTCGCAGCCACTTCTCGAGAACGCCGTAGTCCGCGTCGACGAGTCCGCGACGGTGGTCGACGCGATGAAGCAGGGCGCGGCCCGGATGGTGGGCCGACACCCAGGCTGGGATCAGTGGTCCGTCGACGTCGAGGAAGAGCAGTGCACGCTGTCCGGTACCGGTCACCGCCGCACGATACCGCTCCCGGAGTCCCGCCACGGCGGCCCCGGCACAGGGCGTCGGGACCTCCGGACGGCGAGCGTGGCGGTCGAGGCGGGTCAGGCCAGGTAGTCGGCGACGAGAACGGCGAAGTCGTCGGGGGTGGAGAGCCGTATGCCGAGCTGTTCGGCCTTCGCGCGCTTGGAGCCCGCGTTCTCCCCCGCGACGACGAGACTGGTCTTCTTGGAGACGCTGGACGAGGACCGGCCACCGGCACGCTCGATGAGTTCGTTCATCTCGTTGCGGGTGAGCTTCTCCAGCGGACCGGTCATCGCGCCGGTGACCACCACGGCCATGCCGGCCAGCGGACCACCCTCCTCGGTGTCCGTGGCGACGGCCTCGTCGGTCGCGTCCGCGGGGGCGGGCGCCGTGGCACCGGGCTCGGTCATGTTGACCCCGGCCGCGGCGAGCTTGTCGAGGAGAGGGGCGAGGCTGGCGAGTTCGGCGACGATCGACGGGGCCTTCTCGGCACCGATGCCCTCCACACGCTGCATCGCCTCGGCATCGGCGGCGCGGACATGGCCCATGGTCGCGAAGTACCGGGCGATGCGCCGCGACATGGACCGTCCGGTGCCGCGGACGCCCAGCGCGCAGAGCACTCTGGACAACGGCTGTCCCTTGGCCCTCTCGATCGCCGCGAGCAGATTGTCGGTGCTCGTCTCACCCATCCGTTCCAGGCCGAGCAACTGCTCCCGGGTCAGGGCGAAGAGGTCGCCGAGGTCGGTGACCAGACCGGCCGCGACGAGCTGGACGACCCGGGTGCCGCCGAGCCCCTCGATGTCGAGCTGGTCGCGGCCCGCCGCGTACGAGAGGGAGGCCACCAGGTGGCAGTCGCGTCCGCGTTCGCAGCGCCAGCGTTCCTCGCTCGTGTCGATCGCCGACCCGCAGCGCGGGCACTGCTCGGGGAAGACGATGGGCTGTTCGTCCCCGGTGCGCAGATGCGCCACGGGGGCCTCGATGCGCGGGATGACGTCACCTGCGCGGTGGACCATCACATGGTCGCCCAGCCGCAGGTCGCGGCGTGTGATGTCGGCCGGGTTGTGGAGGGTCGCGTACGTGATCGTGGAACCCTCGATCCGCACCGGCTCCAGTACGGCGCGCGGGGCGATGATGCCGGTCCGCCCGACGTTCCACTCCACCGCCAGCAGCCGGGTGATCTTCTCCACGGCGGGAAGCTTGTAGGCGACGGCCCAGCGTGGCGCCCGAGAGCCCGCTCCGGCGGCCCGTTGGTCGGCCGCCAGGTCGGCCTTGACGACGATCCCGTCGATCCCGAAGGGCAGCTCGGCGCGCAGGCCGGCGATCTCCGTCACCCGCTCCAGGACCTGCTCCGCGGTGTCGACGGCCGTGCCCGGCACGGCCGTTCGCGCCGTGGTGTGCACGCCGAGCTCGGCGGCCAGGGTCATCAGGTCGCTGTGCGCGAGCTCGTTCAGCCGCGCGGAGAGCTCGGCGTCGGTGTCGGGCAGGGCCAGTAGGCCGTAGCCGAAGAAGGTCATCGGCACCGTGTAGGCGCGCTCCTTCGCCCGCAGGGTGCCGGCGGCCGCATTGCGCGGGTTGGCGAACGGCTGCCCGCCGTGCGCGGTGCGCACCTCGTTCGCGTGCTCGAACTGGGCGGTCGTCATGAGGACTTCGCCCCGCACCTCCACGCTGACCGGCTCGGCCAGCTCCCGCGGCAGGCCCTCGATGGTGCCGATCGCGTGCGAGACGTCCTCCCCGGCAGTCCCGTCGCCCCGGGTGATCAGCCGAGTGAGGCGGCCGCCGGTGTAGCGCGCGGCGATCGCGAGACCGTCCAGCTTCGCCTCGACGCTGAAGCGGGTGACGTCATGGCCGATGCGCCGGGCCAGTGACGCCGTCCACGCGGTGAACTCCTCGGCGGAGAACACGTTGTCCAGGCTGAGCATCGCCACGGTGTGAGGGACGTCGCCCTCGACGGATCCGCCGGCGACCTTTCCCGTCGGCGAGTCGGGCAGCACCTCGTCGGGATGCTCGGACTCCCACTCGGCTATGGCACGCACCAGGCGGTCGTAGGTGTCGTCGTCGATCGGCGAAGTGCCACCCTCGTAATAGGCGGTCGCCGCTCGTACGGCGTCCTCGACCGCCTGGGCGTAGGCGACGGCGTCCACGATCACTGCTGCAGCTGTAGTCATGACGGGCATCTTGCCGTCCACCACTGACAATGCCGCTCACGCACGTCGGCCAATGGCCTCGCCGGTCTCATTGCCCAGCCCCGCGACGGGCCGGGCCGGGCAGGGCGGGGCTGGGCGGGCCGGGCTGGGCCGGGCTGGGCGAGGCGGTACAGCGGCGCTTCACCGTCCGTGGCGCTCTGTACGTTTCGGTCATGGACGGACGTCTGGTCGGCGTGGACGTGCACAAGGGGTTCCGCGTCGCGCGGCACTGTGTGCCGCCCGGCAGCCGCCGGGACGGCCTGCCCGATCGCCTGCCGGTGAGGCCGTCTCCGACACGCCACGGCGCGACCCGTACGGCATTGCAGGGCAAGGCCCGGCACGCAGCGGTCGCGTGTTCACGGTTTCGCGGTCCGGCTGCCCTCCTCGTGCTTCTCCGCCCCGTTCGCCACCTCCTGCTCCACGTCCTGCTCCACCTCCTTCACCTCGCACACGTCCTCGTGCTCGCCGTCGGAGAGAACCGGGCGGTGGCTGCTGGCCGCGATCTTGGCCACCATCTCGGCGAGTTGCCTGCAGGCTCGCGCGACCTCCAACTGGGTCTGAATGTGCTCGGTGACGGCCGCGCTGAGCAGAAGCGCGGTCAGCGAGGCGGAACCGTTGAAGGCCTGCAGGGTGATCATGCTGGTGAGCAGGTCGCGACCCGCGAACGGGCCCGTTCCCTGGACGGCGCCGACGATGGCGAACGTCGAGACGGCGAGGGCGCAGGGCGCGGCCCCGGCCAACTGGAAACGGAAGGCCGCCCAGATCAGCAGGGGGAAGCCGAGGAAGAGCAGTGGTGTGTCGGTCGTCTGGAGGTATCCGACCGCGACGGTGGTTGCCACCAGCAGCAGCGCCTCCACCCAGCGCGCCGCCGGGATGCCCCTCGGTGGACGCACAGAGCGGAGCAGGAGAAGGAACGGAGTGACCAGCAGGACGCCCATCGCGTCCCCGGTCCACCACACCGACCACGTCGGCCAGAAGGCGCCGGGGCCGAGCACACCGGCGGCGACCAGGGTGCCACTGCCGATGGTCGAGCTGACCAGCATGCCGACGAACGCACCGAGGAAGATCAGGGCGAGTGCGTCCCGCAATCGGCCGATCTCGTTGTGGAACCCCGTCCGGCGGAGCAGCAGGTACGAGCAGAGGGGTGCCAGCGTGTTCCCGGCGGTGATCGCGAGGACGGCCGGGATCGACGGGCCGAGCGAGAAGTTGGCCAGGAAGGCACCGAGCGTGATTCCTGGCCAGACGAGGGGGCCGCGCAGCAGCAGGCTCGCCAGCGCGATACCGGTGGGCGGCCAGAGCGGTGTGACCTGGCTGCGTACGAGCTGCTGGGCCAGTCCGAGCCGGGCCGAGCCGTAGTACAGCGCGGCGACGACGCAGATCTCCAGGGCGAGTACCCCGCCGCGCCGGAGCCGTTCATGCGGCGCGACAGCCATCGGGCGACCTCCGCATCGACACCGCCCCGAGATCCATCATCCGTCGGATCTCCCGGATCCTCCACGGCGCCTTCGGGCCGGCGCCGGGCCCCGGGCGGAGGACCGGATCAGACGTGCGGGGTGCGCAGCGCGAGGATGGCCATGTCGTCGTGGCCGTCACTGGGATGGTGATCGGCCAGTGCCTGCACGAAGTCGTCCAGGGGAAGACTGCTGTACGTCGCCGCGAGGCCGGCGAGCCTGTCGAGGCTCTCGTCGATCGGCCGTGCCGGATCTTCGATGAGGCCGTCGGTGAAGAACACCACGGTGGAGTCCGGCGGCACGTAGCGGGAGTGGTCGGGGCGTGGCTGGTCGGGATCGACGCCCAGCGGCAGTCCGGGCTCGGCGAACAGGTATTCCGCGCGGTGCGGGGGGCTGATCACCAGCGGTGGCACATGGCCCGCCGTGCTCCAGTGAAGGCGCCACCCCGGCCCCTCCGGTTCGAGCCGCGCCAGAGTGATCGTGGTGACGGGATTGCTGGTGACGGCCTGCAGGGTGCGGTCGAGCTGGGAGAGGACCGCGCCGGGCGGGTTCAGTCGGTCGAACAGGAGGGCGCGCAGCATGTTGCGGGTGGAGGCCATGGAGGCGGCGGCGTGCAGATCGTGGCCGATCACGTCACCGATGACGATCGCCACCACGTGGTCGGGCAGCAGTACGGCGTCGTACCAGTCCCCGCCGAGCTGGCTGGGCTCCGTGGCGGGCCGGTAGATGGCGGCGGCCGAGAAGGGCCGCAGGTCGGGCAGGCTCGGCAGCAGGAGTCGCTGGAACTGCTCGGCCCCGACACGCACCCGTTCGAACAGGCGGACGTTGTCGATCGCGATGCCCGCGGCGCTCGCCAGCGCGATGACGACGTTCTCGTCGTGCACGTCGAAGGGCCGGCCGTCACTCCTCTCCGACAGGTAGAGGTCACCGTAGATCTCGCCGCGCACGCTGATGGCGACGCCGAGCAGGGTGCGCAGGTGCGGGTGGCCGGCCGGGAACCCCGAGGAGGACGGATGGGCCGAGATGTCGTCGACCCGCAGCGGCTCGGGGTGATGGATCAGGTGCCCGAGGACACCCAGCCCGCGCGGCATCCCGGTTTCGGCCAGATCGGTTCGTTCCTGCTCGGACAGGCCGAGCGGAATGAACTGCTCCAGATGTTCCCCGGACTCGCTGAGGACACCCAGCGCACCGTAGCGGGCGCCCACCAGGTCCATGGCGGTGCTGACGATGCGGTGCAGCACGGCGGACAGTTCCACCTCCCTGCTGATGGCCACCACCGCGTCCAGCAGCCCTTGCAGCCGGTCCATGGCGTCCAGCAGGGCCCGCAACTGCTCGTCGATGCGGCCCACCTCGGCGCGCAGACGCACATTCAGATCTGGCAGGTGCGGCTGCCTCGGGCTGCCCTCCTCGTGTCCGGCCATCACGAGCGCCTGACGGCCTGATGTCGGGACCGCGGCGTCCTCGGGTGGCAGCGGTCCGTCTCGGTCGAGGTCGACGGAGTGCCGTCGCCGGCCGCGTCGGCTCGATGCTGCCGAGTGGGGGCGCCGGCCGCGGTCGGGTCGCCGGACAGGAGGGCAGCCCGGATGCTCGTCCGCAGGTCGGGGCAGGGCGCACGTGGTGTGCGCATCGACGTACGCCGCGATACGGCCGGCGCGCGCCGGCCGCGACGGCGCCGCTCGTGCAGGCGCTGACCTGAGCGGTACACACCGGCCTCCTGACACGACCCTGATCAATCGGGACCACCGCCTGGCACGGCCGAACAGGGCAAATGGTCACTGCTCCAACAGCAGCATCCCACTTCCGCCGTTGCCTGACTTCCCGGACTGAGCCACCCTCGCCCCCTCGCCCCGTCGCCCCGACTGCACGGACGTTCCAGCCGGCTGCCCGCGGCGGCCGGGCGCGCATCAAGGGCGGCGGCCGGGGCGGTGGCGAGGTCGTCCCTCCGGCCGTCTGACGCCGTCAGGTCTGTATTCGTCGGGGAGGCGCACCGCGGGGTCCCCGACGTGCAGGCCGAGCGGGGGCGCGCGCGGCGGTCCGCGTCCCACTCGCCGGACACCGCGGGCACCCTCGGTGGCGCCTGCCCGGGCCCGGCTCGTCCCGCTTCGCGCTCCCGGCCGTGTGACACGCCGTGATCGCGCTACGGCTCAGTAGGCTGGTGCGCCGAGCAAAGGAGCATTGCGCATGAGTTATCGCCTGAAGGCGATCAGCCGTGACGAGCACTTGGGCTTCGTCTCGGCCCGTTCCTCGGTGAGTCATATGCAGGTTCCCTCGTGGGGGGACGTGAAGCCGGACTGGCGGGCGGAGAGCCTGGGCTGGTTCGACGAGCACGACCGGCTCGTCGGCGCCGGTCTGGTGCTGATGCGGCCGTTGCCCAAGCTGAAGCGGTACCTCGCCTATCTGCCCGAGGGTCCGGTCCTCGACTGGGCGGCGCCGGACCTGGAGCGTCTGCTGGAGCCGATGCTCGCGTATCTCAAGGACCAGGGCGCGTTCTCGGTGAAGATGGGCCCACCGGTCGTCGCCAGGCGCTGGAGCGCCGAGGCGGTCAAGGACGCGATCGCCGACCCGCAGGCCCGGTGGCTGCGGGAGGTGGAGGCCACCGCGCACGAGCCCGGAGCCTCGGACATCGCGGACCGGCTGCGGCGGATGGGCTGGCAGCGGACCGAACCCGGGGGCGAGGACGGCTTCGCCGCGGGCCAGCCGCGCTACGTGTTCCAGGTGCCCTTCGCCGGACGGTCGCTCGACGAGATCCGGCAGGGCCTCAACCAGCAGTGGCGCCGCAACATCAAGAAGGCGGAGAAGGCCGGCGTCAAGGTCGTCCAGGGAGGCTACGAAGACCTGCCCGCCTTCTACGACCTGTACGTCGAGACGGCCGAACGGGACCGGTTCATCCCCCGCCCCCTGCCCTACTTCCAGCGGATGTGGGCCGCTCTGACGTCCGAGGATCCCGACCGCATGCGCCTCTACCTCGCTCATCACGAGGGCGAGGTCCTCGCGGCCGCCACGATGCTCACCGTCGGCGACCACGTCTGGTACTCCTACGGCGCCTCGACCAGCCGCAGGCGCGAGGTCCAGCCGAACAACGCCGTCCAGTGGCGCATGATGTCCGACGCCCACGAACTCGGAGCCCGGATCTACGACTTCCGTGGCATCACCGACACGCTGGACGAGGGCAACCACCTGCTGGGCCTGCTCCGGTTCAAGGCCGGCACGGGCGGCGAGGCGGTCGAGTACCTCGGCGAGTGGGACTACCCGCTCAACAAGGTCCTCCACAAGGCTCTAAACCTCTACATGTCCAGGCGCTGAGGGCGAGTACGGATCCCGGCGCCGGGGACGAGCGCCACACCACGGTCCGACCGGCGGGACGCGCTCCGGCAGTGGGCGCGGCCCGCGCGGTGGGGTGGTCGCGCGGCCAAGTGGCCGTTCCCGCCTCGCTTTCGAGGGATCGGCCGGCCGGTCGACGCGTGCCTGACGAGAGCGGGCCACAGGATCACAGGCGGCCTGGCATCATCGCAGACACCGTCGCCCGCCGGGGGAGTTCGCCGTGCACATCCTGCTCATCGCCAGCGGTTTCAACAGCCTCACCCAACGCGTCCACGCCGAGCTGCGGGACCGTGGCCACACGGTCCCCGTGGAACTCGCCCTCCCGGGCTGCTCCTTGGCGGACGCCGTCCACCGGCACGCACCCCGACTCGTCATCGCCCCGATGCTGAGAACGGCCATCCCTCGCGACGTGTGGGCCTCCTACCCCTGCTTCGTCGTCCACCCGGGTCCTCTCGGCGACAGGGGGCCGTCCTCCCTCGACTGGGCCATCCAAGAGGGCGCGGAGGACTGGGGTGTGACGGTCCTTCAGGCTGTGGAGGAGATGGACGCCGGTGACATCTGGGCGACCGCGGCCTGCACGCTGCCGCCGCTGGCCAAGAGCGACCTGTACCGCAACGAGATCGCCGACGCCGCACTCTCCGCCGTCCTGCTGGCCGTGGAACGCTTCGCCTCGGGCACTCACACCCCCCTGCCGCAGAGCACCTCCCGCACCCGCCCCTACCTCGGTCAGAGCGCCCGGCGGATCGACTGGCAGGAGGACGACACGCCGGCCGTCCTGCGCAAGCTGCGTGCCGCGGACTCCCAACCCGGCGTCCTGGACGTGCTGTTCGGCGAGGAGTGGTACCTGCACGGCGGCCATCCCGAGGACACCCTGCGCGGCGCCCCCGGCGAGCCGCTCGCCACCAGGACCGGAGCGCTCTGCCGGGCGACGAAGGACGGCGCGGTGTGGATCCCCGAGCTGCGGCGGCGGCGCGTGCCCGGGCAGCCGCCCACCTTCAAGCTTCCGGCCGTGTCGGCACTCGGCTCCCGGCTGCCCCCACTGCCCGAGCTCGGCGCACCGCTGTTCCCGGCGGACGGCCGGCGCACCTGGTCGGACATCGAGTACCGCGAGGAGGACGGCGTCGGCCACCTGTCGTTCTCCTTCCCTGGCGGAGCCATGAGCACATCCCAGTGCCGTCGGCTCCTGGACGCCTACGAGGAGGTGCGCGCCCGCCCCACCGACGTGCTGGTCCTCGGCGGACGGCGGGACTTCTTCTCCAACGGCATCCATCTCAACGTCATCGAGGCCGCCGCCGACCCCGCCGCGGAGTCCTGGGCGAACATCAACGCCATCGACGACCTGGTCGAGGCGGTGATGACCACCGACGACAAGTTCGTCGTCGCCGCCGTCCCGGGCAACGCGGCGGCGGGCGGCGTGATGCTCGCCCTGGCCGCCGACGAGGTGTGGTGCCGCGGCGGCGCCGTGCTGAACCCGCACTACCGTCTGATGGGCCTGTACGGCTCGGAGTACTGGACGTGCACTCTGCCTCGCCGGGTGGGAGCCGCCGCCGCGGCACGGCTCATGCGCGAAGCCTTTCCGGTCAGCGCCGCCAGCGCCTTGCGCCTCGGCCTCGTCGACCGTGTCGTGGAGTGCGGCGCGAACGACTTCGCCGACGAGGTCCGTCTCCTGGCGGCCCGGCTGGCCGCGGCTCCGGCCACGCGCGCCCGGATCGAGAGGAAGAAGGCCGAGCAGGCGAACACCGGACCACTGGAGGTCTTCCGGGAACGGGAGCTGGCCCGGATGCGCCGGACCTTCGACGACCCGGACAGCTCGTACCACGCGCTGCGGCGCGCCTTCGTCCGCAAGGAGAAGCCGTCCCGTACGCCGCTCCATCTGTCCGGCCTGTCGGCCGTCCCGGCGGCGGAAGACATCTCGTGAGGGTGTTTTGGCCGGGCCCGCGTCATGTAGGCGGGCCCGTGCTTCCAGTAGGCCCGAGCCGGCGCCCGGGGTCACGACACGGGATCTCGTGACTTGACACGGCCGGGCCAGGACAGGGGAACCGGCGCTCCGACGGGACAGCCGTACCGGCGTGCCGACTGCCCTGGCCCCGGCGCGGTCCGAAGAGGACCATGGGAGGTGAGCGAGCAAGGGAGGCCACCATGAAGACCGGAGCCTCGGAGTACGACCGCTGGCTGTACTCCCACACACCCTCCCAGGCCGAGGGCGAGCGCGACGAGCCCGCCGAGCGCGTGAGCGCGGCCATGGAGCGGCACCCGGACGTTCCCAGGACCGAGCCGTCCCAGGCGGAGGGCGAGCGGTAGGGCGACCTGGGAATCCAGTGATCGCAGGCCGCTGGGCCGCCGGGCACGACCGGCCGGTGCTTCGACCAAGGTGGTCGTCGGCGAACGGACGGATGAGCGGTAGGGCGTGCGTGTGCGGACGGCTCGGTGGCCGGGCTCCCGAGCCGTCCGCGTGGGCGTCCAGCCGTCGAAGGCGAACTGCCGATATTCGGGATCCGTGATCGGTGGGGGTCCGTGCAGGCGCGCACTGGGGCCCGGTGCCGCCCGGGTGCAACCGTGTCTCCCCGTCGGCATGATGAGGAAAGCGGTGTGCCCGCCCGCTCGCTCGTGACAAGCGATGGGAGCCGTTCCATGGGACAGATGACGGAGACGCAGGCACCGCCGAAGAGATCCGTCAGCGCCGGAGGCGTCTTCCTCGGGTTCGCTCCCTGGATCATCTTCACGATCGTGGCCGGTCCCAGCACCTGGGAGTACGCGGCGCTGGCCGCGCTCGCCGCGTCCCTCGTGCTCTCCGGACGGGACATCCTGCAGGGCCACCTGAACCTGCTCGACATGACCGGCATCGTGTTCTTCGCCGTGATCTCCGTCCTCGCCCTGGCCCTGGACCACCACGAGCTGATCTGGCTGGAGACCTACGCGCAGGTGCTCGCCAACGCCGTCGTGGCCCTTGTGGCACTCGGCTCGCTGTTCTTCGATCCGTTCACCGCCCAGTACGCGCGGCGTGCGACCCCGCCCAGTGTCTGGGACTCGCCGGTCTTCAAGCACATCAACATGGTCCTGACCACCGTGTGGGGCGGTGTCTTCGTCGTCATCGCCGTGCTGGGCCTGCTCGCGATCCTCGTGCCGTCCCTGGACGACTGGTTCAACTGGGTCGTCCCGATCGTCCTGTTGGCGTGCACGGTCAAGTTCACGGAGCACTACCCGGAGTCGTACAAGGCCAAGGCCCTGGCTTAGGGGGCTTCAGAACGCGGACCCTCGTCGGGGGTGAGGTACTGCTCGGCCCAGACCGTCTTTCCGGTCGGTGTGTGGCGGGTGCCCCAGCGCTGAGCGAGCTGTCCGACCAGCAGCAGGCCCCGGCCGCCCTCGTCGAAGGTACGGGCCCGACGCATGTGCGGTGCGGTGCTGCTCGAGTCGAAGACCTCGCAGATCAGGGTGCTGTTCTGGTGGATGAGGCGGAGCTGGGCGGGCGGGCGGCCGTAGCGGATGGCGTTCGTGACCAGTTCGCTGACGACGAGCTCGGTGATGAAGGCGGCGTCGTCGAGTCTCCAGGCGGTGAGCTGCTCGGTGGCATGCTGGCGGGCCCGACCGACGACCGCCGGATCGAAGTCGAGGTCCCAGGCGGCGACGTGGTCGGTCTGCAGGGCGCGGGTGCGGGCGATGAGCAGGGCGATGTCGTCGTCGGGACGGTGCGACACCATCGACGTCAGCACCCGGTCGCAGACCGTGTCGAGGCTCTGGGCGGGGCGGGCGAGGGCGGCGAACATGGTGTCGAGGGCTTCGTCGATGTCGTGCTCTCGGGTTTCGAGGAGCCCGTCGGTGTAGAGGACGAGGAGGCTGCCCTCGGGCAGCTCGGTCTCGAAGGCCTCGAAGGGCAGTCCGCCGAGGCCGAGCGGTGGGCCGGCGGGGACGTCGAGGAAGCGGACGGTGTGGTCGGGGGTGACCACGGCGGGCGGGGGATGGCCGGCACGAGCGAGGGTGCACCGGCGGGAGATGGGGTCGTAGACGGCGTAGAGGCAGGTGGTGCCGATGCCTCCGGCGGTCTCGGGTGTCGCGTCGTCGGCGCCGGTCTCCTCGGCGGACAGGTGGAGGACGAGGTCGTCGAGGTGGGTCAGGAGTTCGTCGGGCGGCAGGTCGACGTCGGCGAGGGTGCGCACCGCGGTGCGCACGCGGCCCATGGTGGCCGAGGCACGGATGCCGTGCCCGACGACGTCGCCGACGACCAGGGCCACGCGGGCGCCCGACAGGGGGATGACGTCGAACCAGTCGCCGCCGACTCCGGCCTTGGCGACGGCGGGCAGATAGCGGGTGGCGATGTCGAGGGCGTGCTGGTCGGGCAGCGTCTGCGGGAGCAGGCTCCGCTGCAGGGTCATGGTGGTGGTGTGGTCGCGCGCCGGACGTCGGGAGTGGTGGATGCTCACGGCGGCCTGGGCGGTGAGCTCCTCGGCGAGCCACAGGTCGTCCTGTTCGAAAGGGGCGGGGTGCTCGTGACGGGCGAAGAGGGCGACGCCGAGGGTGGAGCCGTTCGCGCGCAGCGGCACGATCATCAAGGAGTGGATGCCGCCCTCGTGGATCCGGGCGGCCTCGGGGTCGTGCGCGACCCACTCGGCGAGCGCGGGGGACTCCGCGTCGAACAGGGCCCCGTGGCCCTGGGCCAGGCACTGCGCCACCGGTGACTCCGCCAGGTGCCGGACCTTCGGACCGGAGCCAGTGGGAGACGGCGGGCCGCTGTCCGGTGCCGGGCTCACGGCGGCACGGAACATGGTGAAGTCCCTGGCCTGCGGAGCGTGGGAGGTGTCGGCGGGCTGGGGGGTCTCGAACAGGTCGACGACGGCGCGGTCGGTGAGGCGCGGGACGACTGCGTCGGCGAGTTCCTGGGCCGTGCGCCGGCTGTCGGGGGTGGTGCCGATGCGCCCGGCGGCGTCGTGCAGCAGTTGCATGCGCTGCCGGGCGGGTTCTTCGTGCGGCATGTCGTGGGCGGCCAGGCACACGGCACGCACTCGGCCCGATGGGTCCTTGAGCGGGGTGAGCGACGCCGGCCAGCCGTGTTCGCTGCTGACGCCCGAGTGGTGCAGGAAGGCGTCCATGTGCTGCGGCTCGCCGCTGTCCAGGACCAGGCGCATCTTCGCGTCGGCCTCGTCGCTCGCGGTGTGGGGAGCGAGGTCGGACAGCCGCAGCCCGCGCATGTCGTCCTCGGTCAGGAGGAGGGCGTGCTCCATGCCGACGTTGGCCCGCACGAGCCGCAGATCCGTGTCGAAGACGGCGAGGATGCACGGCGTCTGGCGGAAGGTCCACTCCCTCAGGACGTCGCCCTCCTGCGAGGGCTTGCCGACCGGGCGAGCCGGGGGGTGCGGGCGGTCCCGCACGGCGGAGACGACCAGCCAGCCGGCTGCCCTCTCGGTCCGGTGGTGCGCGAGCAGCCGCTGGGTGACCTGGTGGCCCTCGCGGTGCCGCAGCGGCACGGTGCCGTTCCACCGTTCCCGTCCGGCTGTGTCCCGGCGGAGCGCCGCGGCGGTGTCGGTGGCGTCGACCGGGCCGCCCGTGCCGTCGGCGTCGTCGGCGAGCAGGCGTACGGCGGGCTGTCCGACGATCTGCGAGGACGTGTAGCCGAGCAGGCGCTCGGCGCCTTCGCTCCATCCGGTCACGATGCCCTGGTCGCTGATGGTCGCCGTGGCGGTGGTGGTCGTGACGGCCGGGTCGGGCAGGGCATTTGCCTGCGCCTGCTCACCGGGAGGGGTGGGAAGTCGCTCCATCGCCGCTCATCTCGCCCTTCGGGAACCTGGACGGCTGGGCCTGGGGCAAGGGCCCTCCTGTCCAGCATGATCCTGGGGAGCGCGGAGCACCAACCCGGCGCTGCCCTCCAGGGCCATGCGCCCGGTCGCCGCGTGGCCGCCGTCCCCTGCCGCGTCGCGGCAGGGACCCGGGTGCGTCCTCACGGCCGTGTCCGGTGGGGTGCGGCAGACGGGGCATGACGGATGGCGGGTGCCACTCGTGCGCGTGGGGCCGTGGCGGGTGCCAGTGGTCGTACGTGTCGGGGATGTGGCCTGTGACACGCCCGTGACAGTCGACGGACGTGGTGATGACGTCGCCGAGTCAGTCTTTTGGAACCAGCGCAAAACGCCTTAATCGGGCATTTGCCTACTGCTTCCGAGGGTGCGGGCAGTGACGACCCGGCCGACCCGTCGACAGAGAAGGAAGACCTCATGAGCCCCGCCCTCACCGCCCCGATCTCCACCCCGTCCGCCCCGGTCCCCGCCCCGTCCGCCGAGACCTCGGCCCCCGGCGCCCAGGTTTCCGCCATGACCTCCGCCACGACCTCCGAGGCCGACGCCCCCGCGCTGGCCCCGCGCGAACGCGAGACCCTGCGACATATCGCCGCCGGCTGCACCTACCTGCAGGCGGCACGCCAGATGGGACTGTCCAAGCACACGGTCGACGCCTACCTGCGCCGGATCCGCGCCAAGCTCAACATCACCACCACCGCCGAGATGACCCGACTGGCCATCTCGCTCGGCCTGTGACACACCGCCGTCCGGGTGCCGGTCCGGCCGGCGGGCGGGACGGATCCATGGCTGTCGTCCGGCGCGTGCCGGAACCGGGCGGGTGAGTCGGCCTCGGTGGCCCAACTGCCGTGCGGGCGACGGACTTCGACTCAGCGGACGCTTTCTGCACCGGCCGGATGATCACCGTACAGCTCAGTGCCCGGCGAGGCGGCGGCCCACTCGTTCGCCGCGGACGAGCTGCCGGCGCCGGCGGACTTCCGCGCCCAGCAGGCGCGCGGCGCGCCCGAGACCGTCGCGAAGCACCCGGCGAACCTCGTGGACGCGACCGGCGCGGACGAACTCATGATGGTCACACACACCCGTCTGCGCACTGGCCGACCGCCTGAGGTCCTTCGCACTCTCGTCATGGCTCTGAGCGAGACGTGATGCGGGTCGTGCGGGTGCGGTCCGCCCCGCCGATCAGTGGTTCGTGTCCTTGAAGCGGTGATGAGAGACCTGTTCCCGTGCCGAGCGCCAACGGGACCGGGCCTGTTCGACCACGCTGTCCCACTGCCGCCGGACCTCGTGGTCGGACGGACGGTGGCCGTCGCGGATGCGGACGAGTTCGTCCCGTACTTCTCGTCCCAGCGCGGACGAGGCGACGACGACGAGCATCACCGAGAAGAGGGACGAGATCATCGCGAAGACGGCGCCGACGACGCCGTAGCGCGTGGCGTACGAGTTGAACAGGTGCGGCAGATAGAGGGTCGCGGCCACGGAGTAGGCCGCCGTCAGGATGGCCGCGGTGACGCCGAAGGGGATCAGGTCGCGCCAGGCGATCCGCTTCGCCGACAGACTCCAGCCGCTCCAGACGAGGAAGACGGCGGTCAGCGGCGCATGGCACGCGGCGGTCACCAGTCCCAGTCCGCCATCGTAAAGCTCAGCGGTGAGCCATCCGGTGAGAATCGCGTAGACGCCGAGGGTGAGGACCCACCACAGGCCGTTGCGCGTGTTGCGCACGCTGAGGGGCTTCAGCTCCCAGGTCTGCTCGAAGAGCCGTTGAGCCGCTCGCGCGAAGCTGAGCACCGAGATGGTCAGGAAGAGCACACCGAAGATGCCCACGCTCGCGTCCGTGTTCTCGGCGGGGGAGAAGAGGGAGTCGACCGCCTCGGCACCGGCGCCGGTCAGGCCGTAACGCTTGATGATCCGCTGTGCGGAGTCCTCCTTGACGAGGTTTCTCAGAACGGCGCTGCTCAGGATCGCGAGCGGAATCAGCGTGGTCAGGGCGCTGGAGGCCAGGGCCATCGAGCGGTCGAAGCCGACGATCTTCTGGAACCGGCCGACGACGCGCAACGCGAAGGCGGGGCGCAGCCAGAACGTCAGCGTTCTGACGAGACGCTCGCGATTGATCTTCGCCGTCCTGCCCTCCGTGAAGATCGAGACCTGTGTGGCGGCGCGAGCCTAACGGACAATTCAGGCGATCTAGGAGGGTGACACGCGAGGCCACCGGCTCAGCACGGCACAGGCTACGACGGCCGCACGATCGGACGGCCGCGCCGACCGTGCGGGCACCTCGGTGTGGTCCGCTGGCCTGGGGCAATGGATCAAGGCGAGTGGAAGAGAACGTCGATGACGACGACAGCGCAGGCGGGCGTGCAGTACGAGGACGACCACATCCGGGTCACCCGCTGGGACTTCCGGCCCGGCGAGCGCACAGGTCGGCACGTGCACGCCCACGACTACGTGGTCGTACCGGTGACCGACGGGCGCACCGGTGCGGTCGCCCCCGACGGGTCGGTGACCGAGTCCGACCTGCGGGCGGGGCAGTCGTACGCCCGCCCGGCCGGCGGCGAGCGCGACGTCGTGAACGTCGGCGAGGCGCACCTGGCCTTCGTCGAGACCGAGCTCAAGCACACGGCCCCGGCCCCCTGACCGTCCTGCGGCGCGGGACGGTCGTGACACCCGCAGCCCGGGCGGTCACGCCCGGGCCCGTCGGCTGCCCTGCGGACCCCGCTCAGGCGGCGGCGGTACCCGTGGCGTCGGTTTCGCGCAGCACGGCGACGAGCGTGCTCACCGCTTGGTAGATCTGCTCGGGGGTGTGGTCGCGGGTGACGAAGAAGCGCAGCCGGGACTCCTGCTCGGGCACCGCCGGGTGGAGGATGGGATTGACGCTGATCCCTCGCCGGAAGAGCAGATCGGCGACACGCAGCGTCTTCATCGAGTCCCCGACGATGCACGGGACGACCGGCGTGCCGCGGCTGTCACCGGTGTCGACGCCTCCTTGGCGGGCCAGACGGAGGAAGAGACGGGCGTTGGCCGCCAGGCGTGCGACGCGCTCGGGCTCGGCGCGCAGGACGCGCAGAGCGGCGAGGGCCGCGGCGGTGTTGGCGGGTGTCATTCCGGCGCTGAAGACGAATCCGGGAACGGTGTAGCGCAGGTACTCCACGACCGTACGACTCGCGGCGACGTAGCCGCCGCAGCTCGCCAGTGCCTTGGACAGGGTGCCCGACCACAGGTCGACGGCGTCCGCGGCGGCGCCGAAGTGCTCCCCGATGCCGCGGCCGTGCTCGCCGAGCACCCCGATGCTGTGCGCCTCGTCGATCATCAGCAGCACGCCGTGGCGGCGCTTGACCTCGATCAGCGCGGGCAGGTCGGCGATGTCGCCGTCCATGCTGTACACGCCCTCGACGACGACGAGGACCCGGCGGTGGTGAGGGCGCACCTCGGTGAGCAGAGCGTCGAGCGCGGCCGCGTCATTGTGCGGGAAGGGCCGCCGCGTGGCACCGGAGAGCCGGCACCCCTGGAGGATGCTGTCGTGCGCGAGGGCGTCGTGGACGACGAGGTCTCCTTCGCCGACGAGGTGCCCGATCAGGGTGACGTTCGCGGCGTGTCCGCTGACCAGCGTGAGCGCGGCCTCGCACCCGAGGGCGGAGGCCAGTTCCCTCTCCAGGTCGAGGTGGAGCCGGCGGTTGCCGGACAGCAGCCGGCTGGCGGACACCGAGGTGCCGTGGCGTTCGATGGCCTGCGCGGCGGCCTCGCAGACGTGCGGGTGGGTGGCCAGGCCCAGGTAGTTGTAACTGGAGAACGACAGCAGTTCGCGGCCCTCGACGAGGGTCGTGTCCGTCATGCCGCCGTCGTGGACGAGGAAGTACGGGTTGGGTAGGCCCATTTGAACGAAAGCGGCCACGCGTGCGTTGTGCGCGGCGACCTCCGGGAAGCGGTCGATCCGGCTCTGCCGCCCGCCCCGTCCCTCGGCGGCGGGTGCCGTCGCGTCGGGGCGGGCGGGCGGCCCCTCCAGACCGGTGCCGTCGTGACTGCCGTCCATCCTCGGTCCGGTGTCCGTGTCGTGGTGGCCGGCATGCGCCCTCGGGCCGGCATCCGTGTCGTTGTGGCCGTCGTCCACTGCCGGTCGGGCCTTGGTGCCGTCGTGACTGCCGTCGACTTCCGGTTCCGTCTCCGTGGCGGGTACGGCGGTGAGCACACCGGGCGCCTCCTGGCCGGGGCGCGGTCGTGCGGGCCGAGCGGCGCGCGGTGCTTCGCCCGCAGGGATTGCGGCGGGCCCGGCCGCGGGCGGTGTCGCGGCCGATGCGCAGACGTCCGTGCCGCCCGCACTTGCCGTGATCATGGCGGTGAGGGCGGCCAGGGTCGGCAGTTCGTGCCGCTTCTCGTCGGCCGACAACCGCGGCCACTGTCGTGCGAGGGCCGTGAACAGGTCGGTCAGCATGAGCGAGTCGAACCCGAGATCCTCGACCAGTCGATGGTCCGCGCGCAGATGACCGACCGGGAACGCGCTGATCCGGGCGACGTGTGCGAATACGGTCTCGGCGATCTCCGCGGCTGCGGAGCCCCCTACGGGGCCCGCGGCTGCGGCGCCCTCGACGGGCCCCGTCGCCGTCGGGGCTTGGACGGTCGCCGCGGGTGTCGGGACCTCGACGGCCTCCGCGACTGCTGTGGCTTCGACGGCCTTCGTGGCTCCCGCGCCGTCGGCGGTCTCCGTGTCTCCCGCGGCCGCGATGGCTTCCGTGACGTCCCGGGTCGGCGAGCACCCTTCGTCAGGCCCAGCCGTGTCGGGCAGTTCGCACCGGGCCGCCGGGAGCGTCACAACCTCCGCCAGGGCAAGGCCCGTTGAACCGTCCGCGCCGTCTCTCGGCTCGGTGCCCCGCGGCACGGGCGGTCCTGCGGCCGGGGCGGGGCGGGTGGCGGCGTGGGCATCCAGCGCCGCTTCGAGGCGGGTCAGTGAGACGGCCTGTTCCCGCAGCAGGGCGAGTGCCTCGGTCAGCAAGTCCCTTACGCCGGTTTCCTGTTGCTCTCCGTCCGCTCTTGTCGCGTCGTCCACCACACCGGCGTCGACCGCCGCGCTCACCGGCACGGCGGAGTCCTCGGGGGCGGCGTCGCCCACGGGGACGGCGGAGTCCTCGGGGGTGGCGAGGCCTTCGTGGAAACCCGCCTCGGGGTGTACCGAGGGCCGCCGCGCCTCCCGTATCCAGTAGGACCGGGTGTCGAGCCGGGCCACCGGCAGGTCCAGGAGCCGGCGTTCGTCGCGGGGGACGAGGGCGCGGGGGTCGGTTCCGGCACCCAGGACCGCGAGGCGGGCGAGCGCGTCGAGGAAGGTGTGTCCGTTGTCCGGTGCCGGCCCGTCGGCGGACACGAGGTGGACGCCGTCGTGGCCGGTGAGCGTGCGGCGGACGCACGACAGCAGCGAACGGTGTCCGGTCACCTGGACGAAGACGCGGGCACCGTGGGCATGGGCGCTGCGTACGGCGTCCTCGAAGCGGACCGGCGCGGAGGCGTGCCGGGCCCACAGCTCGCGCAGTTCGGTGGGTTCGGTGCACAGGGCGCCGTTCACGCAGGAGACGAACGCCACGGCGGGGCGGGCGAGGTCGCGACGGGCGAGGTGGCTGCGCATCGCCTTCTCGGCGTCGGCCACGCGCGGCGAGTGGAAGGCGCCCGACACCTCCAGCCGCCGGGTGGCGACCTTCGCGGCCGCGCAGGCGCGTTCCAGGGTGGCGAGACCTTCCAGGGATCCGCTCACCACGACGTGCCGGGGGTGGTTGAAGCAGGCGAGCCACACGTCGTCGACGCCGTCGGCCAGCTGCCGGAAGGTCGCCTTGTCGGCGTGCAGGGCCAGCATCCCGCCCGCGGATCCGGCCTGCCCCCGCCGGCCGGACTCGGTGCGGGCGAGGACGGCGCCGCGGTTCGCGAGCAGCCGGACGGTGTCCTCGCCGGTGAGCACGTCCGCCGCCGCCGCGGCGGCGAACTCCCCGGCGCTGTGGCCCAGTACGAGATCGGGACGGATGCCGCAGGCGGCCAGCAGACGGGTCGCGGCGATCTGGACGGTGCCCAGCAGCGGCTGGCACACCTCGGTGGCGGCCAGCTGCCGACGCAGCTCCGCGTCGTCCGGCCGTGCCGTCGCCCGTGGCCCGTACAGCACCTCGGCAGGGTCGAGGTGGATGTGCTCGCGGGCGACGCGGCCGAGCTCGTCGAATGCCGACCGGAACGGGGCGAATCGCCGGTAGAGGTCGTGCATGAGGGCGAGCCGCTGGCTGCCCTGCCCGGGGAAGACGAACGCGACACGGCGTCGATCGGGCGGCAGGGGAGCGTCCGCGGCGAACGCGCCCTCGCCCAGGTCGCCCCGCGCCCCCTCGGCGAGCCGGCGACGGGCCAGGCGCAGCCGCCTCACGTACTCGTCAAGGCTGGTGGCCGTGACGGCGAGGCGGGAGGTCAGGGGCTCGCGGCAGCCCAGGGTGTGGGCCAGGGCCGCGAGCGGTGTCTCGGGTGCCCGGCCCAGGACGTCGAGCAGCTCGCCGATGTGGGCGTCCAGCAGACGGGGACTGCCGGCGGAGACGAGGACGAGGTGCGGGGCGCGTTGCGGCCGCGGCAGGCGGCGGGGCATGGCCGGCCCGGCCGGAGCTCCGTGGTGCGCACGCGCCCGTCGGACCGGAGGAGGCGAGGGGACGGGTGCGGGCGCTTCTTCGAGGATCGCGTGCACGTTGGTGCCGCCGAAGCCGAACGAGCTGACGGCGGCCCGCACCGGCCCCTTTTCCCGCGGCCAGGGCCGCACGGTGTCGGCGAACCGCAGACCGGCGGCGCCGAAGGCGAGATCCGGGTGCGGTGCGACGTCCGGCTGCGGCAGGATCGTCCGCCGGTGGACGGCCATAGCCGCCTTCACCAGTCCCGCGAGCCCCGAGGCGGCCAGGGCGTGCCCGATGAGGGCCTTCGCCGAGCCGAGGTAGCACAGGCCGGGATCGTCGTCGGGAAACTCCGTACGCAGTCGGCGCAGCGCCTCCACCTCGGCGCGGTCGCCGGCACGGGTGGCGGTGCCGTGCGCCTCGACGTAGCCCACCGAGGACGGGGCCAGGCCGGCGTCGCGGTAGGCACGGCGCATGGCACGCAGCTGACCTTCGGACGTGGGGGCCAGCGGGCCGGGGCAGGCGCCGTCGTTGGCGGAGCCGATGCCTTTGATCACGGCGTAGATCCGGTCGCCGGCGGCGAGCGCGTCCGCGAGCGGCCGCAGGACGGCGCTCGCGGCGCCCTCACCGAGGACGAAACCGTCGGCGCGCCGGTCGAACGGGCGGCAGACTCCGGTGGCGGACAGCGCGCCCAGCTGGGAGAAGCCGATCAGGCCGTCGGGGGTGAGGCTGATGTAGACACCGCCGACGACCGCGATGCGGCACGTGTTCCGGCGCAGATGGGAGACGGCCGTCTCCAGCGCGATCAGGGAGCCTGAGCAGGCGGCGTCCACGGCGAAGCTGGGACCGCCGAGGCCGAACTGCCGGCTGATGGTGGCGGGCGCCATGTTGAGCAGACTGCCGGGCAGAGTGAAGGCGCGGATCTCGCACAGCTGCCGGGCCCACTGCCGCAGGGCGTCGGCGGCACGGGCATCGGACGCACGCGCGCGGGCCCTCCGGGCCTCCGCGGTGTACGCGTCACCGGCGGATGTGGCGTCACTTGAGAGGGCTGCGCCGCCACGGGCGCCGTACCCGGGGCCGTCGGGAGGCAGACCTGGTGGTCCCTCGGCGAGGGTGAGGGCCCTGATCCGGGCCGACAGGAGGTCCTTGTAGTCCGACGCCGACATCCCGACGAAGACCCCGGTGTCGTCCTTGTCGAACCCGCCGCGGCCCCAGCCCGCGTCGTCGAGGGCTTCGCGGGTCACGTCGAGCATGAGCCGGTGCTGCGGGTCCATGGCCTCGACGCGAGCGGGCGGCAGACCGTAGTGCAGGGCGGCGAAGCGGTCGACATCGTCGAGGAAGACGACCTGGTCGGTGTAGGCGGCGGACGCGGCGCGCCGGCCCGGTGTGTGAAAGGGCGCGTGGTTCCAGCGCTCCGCAGGGACGGCGGCGAACTGCCGCTCGGCGGCGTGCAGGAGCTTCCAGTACTCCTGGAGGTCACGGGCGCCGGGGAAACGGCAGCCGAGCCCGATGACGGCGATGTCGGCGGGGGAGGCGATGGCGGTCATGACAGGTCTTCCTTCGTTCGGGAGGGCGGGGTCGTCGTTGGACCGGGGAGCGGGCCACGGGGCGGGGAGGCCGGGGGGAGCGCGGCGGGCGGCGCGGACCCGGACGCCGGAGGCGACCGATGCTCCGGCACCGGTGGTGGTGGCGGAGGCGGTGGTGGCCGCTGCCCCGGCGCCGGGACCGGCGGCGGAGGAGGAGGCCACCGGCGTGCCGCCACGGGTGGCGGGGGCGGAGTCGATCCGCGTCCCGAGCCCGGAGGCGGTGGGCACGCCGGGTCCGGCGGCGTTGTGCACGTCCGGTCCGGCGGATGCTCCGGGCCGGGCGCCGCGGTCCGCGCGGCGGGCGGCCCGCACCGCAGCGGACGCGGCGCCCACCAGTTCCATCGGCCCGCCAGCCGCATGAGCGCGGGCACGAGGACACCGCGTACGAGGGTGGCGTCGAGGAGGACGCCGAGGCCGGCGCCGATTCCGAAGAACTGGAGCAGCCCGACCCGGGAGGTGCCGAAGCTGAGCAGGGTGAACGCGAGCAGAGCGCCCGCGGTGGTGACGATGGGGCCGGTGCGGGCGATGCCCGTGACGATCGCGTCGGCGGTGCCCTGCCCGGCGTCATGGGCCTCCTTGATGCGGGCGAGGACGAAGACCTCGTAGTCGACCGACAGCCCGAAGACGATGCACAGCAGCAGGACCGGCATGGTCGTCGTGAGCGGTCCGGGTGTGAAGCCGAGGAGGTTCTGCAGGTGGCCGTTCTGGAAGACCCACACCATCGCGCCGAGGACGGCCGCGAGGCTCAGCGCGTTGAGCACGATGGCCTTGAACGGCAGGATCACGCTGCGGGTGAAGCCCAGCAGGAGCACGAACGTGGTGGCGGTGATGATCGCCAGCGCGGCCGGGAGCCGATGCGCGACCGTGTCCTTGGCATCGACGAGCACGGCGCTCGGCCCGCCGACGTGTACCTCGGTGCCCGCGGGGACGGGCATGGCGCGGATGGCACGCACCAGATGCTGAGAAGCGCCCGACCGGGGGTCGGCCGAGGGTACGACGACCAGGAACGCGGGACCGTCGGTGTCGGTCCCGGTGCCGGCCGCCCGTGGGTCGGTCTGGCCGACGTGTCGGCCGTCGCGGTAGACGCCCGACGGCCCGACGACCTCGGCCACGTCGGGCAACGCGGACAGCCGGGGGCCGTAGTCCCGGGCGACCTGTGGTGTCGTACTCGTGGTGAACACCGTCAGTGGCGCGGCGCCCTTCCCGCCGAACTCGTCGCGCAGCGCGTCCCCGGTCTGGCGGCTGGTCGCGCTCACCGGCAGCGTCCGGTCGTCGGGGGTGGCGAACGAAGCGTGTGCGAACGGCCAGGCGAGGACCGCCAGCAGGCCGATCACCGGCAGCGCGGCGAGCACCGGGCGGCGTACGACACGCCGTGCCAGCGACTCCCAGCCGTGTGACGCGCCGCCCGCTCGCGTCCGACGGCGCCACGGCATGGGCCACGCGTTCACCCGCCGGCCCAGCAGCGCCAGCAGAGCGGGCATGACGGTCAGCGCTCCCAGGGCCGCTATCGCCACCACGGCGATGCCCGCGTAGGCGAAGGACCGCAGGAAGTACGGCGGGAACACCAGCAGCGTCGCCAGCGCGGCGCAGACGGTCGCGGCACTGAAGACGATCGTGTGGCCCGCGGTGCGCACGGTGGCCACGGCGGCTTCGCGCGGTGGGCGTCCGGCGGCGATCTCCTCACGGAAGCGGGAGACGACCAGCAGACCGTAGTCGATGCCCAGACCCAGCCCGAGCGCCGTCGTCAGGTTCAGTGCGAACACCGATACGTCGGTGACCGCGCCCAGGACGTTCAGCACCAGGAGCGTTCCGGCGACGGCCAGTCCGCCGATCAGCAGGGGGAGCAGCGCCGCCATCACGCTGCCGAAGACCAGGACCAGCAGGATCAGCGTGACGGGCACGACGACGGCCTCCGCCCGTTTCAGGTCGGAGTCCGAGAGGTCCTGGATCTCGGACTCGACGAGCGCGGGCCCGCCCACGCGTACGTGCAGGGCGGCCGTCCCGCCCGGCGTCGACGGGCCGGGGGCCTCCCCGGAGGAAGCCGTGCGGGCGGAAGCCCCGCGAGCGGGGGACTCGCCCGGGGAGGTCCGGGCGCCGGATGATCCGTCGGCGGGCGCCCCCGCGGCCACGGACGAACCGAGAGCGGACCCACCGGCACGGGCCCTGGCCGCGCCGGAGCCGGCCGTGGCGGCATCGGACCCGGACCCGGACCCGGACCCGGACCCGGAGTCGGCCGTGGCGGCATCGGAAGGGGACCCGGCCGTGGCGGCACCGGAGCCGGCCGTGGCGGCACCGGAGCCGGCCGTGGCGGCGGCACCAGAACCCGACCCGGCCCCGGCCAGCAAGGCGCGCAGCTCCCGGACCCGCTCCCCGAGCTGTTCTCCTTCCCCGTCCACGTGCGCGAGCACCAGGCCCGCGCGGCCGTCGTGGCCGCGCAGCCGGTCCGCATGCGTCGTCCAGTACGAGACGACGGCGCTCACGTGCGGCTGCGCCGCCAGACGCCGGGTCAGCTCCTCACCGGCCCGACGGGCGGCGGGGTCGTCCACGGACCCCCGCGGTACCTGCGCGACGACGACCACGTTCGGCGACCCGCCGAAGTGCTCGGCCGTCACCCGGGCCGCGAAACTGGAGTCCGAACGGGGATCGTCGTATCCCTGGGTCTTCAGACGGCCGCCGGCTCCGGCGCCGAGCACCACGCACAGTACGAGGAAGACGAGCCCGGCGAACAGCACCAGCCGAGGACGACGGGTCGCCGCCTCACCGATCCAGCACAACATCCGAGCCTCCAGGTGCCTTCCGCCCGGGGTTGCGTCAGGCGCGTCCTGCCACCGTGCCCGCCGGGTGCGGCGCGCCGTAGTCCCGGCTGTTCGTCACTTGACGCGACTCGGCGGAGGAGGTATCGCCCCCTGAGCCGGGTGGATGTCAGAGGTGTCTCACCGGTGTGCTGCCGTGCCGCGACGGCCTCGCGGCTGCCCGGCAGTTCGAGAAGCGCCCGCGCTCGACACGTGCGGACGGCAACGACTCGCTAGCCTGTATGTGCGGGGGAGCGGCTCGGGCAACGCCCAAGGAGGCCGACGTGGCTGACACGGCTGACGCAACGACCGGCGCCGGGACACGGGGACGGCCCCACGGCATGCCCGGCCCGTCCGCCGGCGCCCATTCCCCCCGCTACCTGCCGATCGCCGAACACGGTCTGATCGGCGATCTGCGCAGTGCCGCCCTCGTCGGCACCAACGGCACGATCGACTGGTACTGCTGTCCACGGTTCGACGCGCCCAGCGTCTTCGCCTCGATCCTCGACGCCGACCGGGGCGGCTGCTTCGAACTCGCCGCCGACGTGCCCGCCCGCACGAAGCAGTTCTACTTCCCCGACACCAACGTGCTGATCACGCGGTTCTTCGCGGAGGACGGAGTCGGTGAGATCCAGGACTTCATGCCCGTCTTCGACGACTCGCGCGAGGCCGACCGGCACCGTCTCATCCGCCGCGTGATCTGCGTGCGCGGCACCCTGCCCTTCCGTGCCCGCGTCGCCCCTCGCTTCGCCTACGGCACCTTGCCGCACACCGTGCGCAAGCAGCCGGGCCAGGCCCTCTTCGAGAGCTCCACGCTCAAGCTCGCCCTGACCTCAACGGTCCCCACCGAGATCGACGGACAGGACGTGTGGTCACTGTTCAAACTGCACGAGGGCGAGGCCGCCGTCTTCACCCTCGACCGGGTCGGCGGCGACGTCGCCCCGCGCTTCTGCGCCGTGGCCGAGGCCGAGAGGTCGTTCGACGCGACCGTGCGCTACTGGCGGAAGTGGCTGTCCCGTTCCCGGTACCGCGGCCGCTGGCGGGAGATGGTCCACCGCTCCGCGCTCACGCTGAAGCTGCTGACCTACGTACCCACCGGCGCGATCATCGCCGCGCCCACCACCAGCCTGCCCGAACAGATCGGCGGTGAGCGCAACTGGGACTACCGGTACGTCTGGATCCGCGACGCCGCGTTCTGCGTGTACGCGCTGCTCCGCCTCGGGTTCACCGACGAGGCCGAGGCCTTCATGGGCTTCCTGACGGACTACGCGGGTCTCACCACGGCGCAGGAGCCCGGCCCCACCGGCCCGCTGCAGATCATGTACGGCATCGACGGCCGCCGTGAACTGCCCGAAGAGGAGTTGCCCCATCTGGAGGGCTACCGGAACTCCGCACCCGTACGCATCGGCAACGAAGCCGTCGGACAGCTCCAGCTCGACATCTACGGCGCGCTGATCGACTCCCTCTACCTCTACGACAAGTGGGGCAAGCCGATCTCCAGCGCACACTGGGACAGCATCGGCGAACTGGTGGACTGGGTCTGCGAGAACTGGGACCAGCCCGACGAAGGCGTGTGGGAGACCCGCGGAGGGCGCAAGCCGTTCCTGTACTCACGGCTCATGTGCTGGGTGGCGATCGAACGCGGCATACGTCTCGCCCAGCACCGCGGCCTGCCCGCCGACACCGTCCGCTGGGCGAAGGTCCGCGACGACATCTACCGCCGCATCATGCGCCATGGCTGGTCCGACGAACGGCGGGCCTTCACCCAGTACGAGGACAGCAAGATCCTCGACGCGTCCCTGCTGATGATGCCGCTGGCGAAGTTCATCGCCCCGACGGATCCGAAGTGGCTGACGACGCTCGACGCCCTGGGCGACGACCTCGTCTCGGACTCCCTCGTCTACCGCTACGACCCGCAGGCGAGCCCCGACGGCCTCCAGGGCGAGGAAGGGACCTTCTCCATCTGCTCGTTCTGGTACGTCGAGGCGCTCACCCGCGCGGGCCGGCTCGACGAGGCCCGTCTCGCCTTCGAGAAGATGCTCACCTACGCCAATCACCTCGGTCTCTACGCCGAGGAGATCGGCCACACCGGCGAACAGCACGGGAACTTCCCCCAGGCCTTCACCCATCTCGCCCTCATCAGCGCCGCGTTCAACCTCGACCGCAGACTCGGCTGACCCCCCGTGCTCGGCACACACCCCGCGAGCGGCCGGAACGCGGCACCGTCCCGCGGGATTTGGCGTACGTGTGTCACCCCCGGGCTTCGTCGGCGGCAGGCAGGGGGCCGATCACCGGGTTGGTGAGGTGCTGGAAGATGATCGACGTCCGGAAGCCGACGATCTCGCGCCGGTCGGTGAACTGGTCCAGCAGGAAGGCGTGCAGGTGGTCGATGTCCTGCGCCGTGACGTGGACGAGGAAGTCGTCGCTGCCGGCCATCGTGTAGACCGAGAGCACCTCCGGCAACCGGGTCACCGAGCGCTCGAAGGCGGCGACGACGTCACGGCGCAGCGGCCGGACCTGGGTGAACACCATGGCCTGTACGGCGCGGTTGAGCGCCGGCAGGGACACCTGGGCGCGGTAGCCCTGGATGACGCCGCGCTGCCGCAGGAGCCGGGTGCGTTCGAGGCACGTCGAGGGGGCGACGCCGAGTTTCTCGGCGAGCGCCCGGTTGGACTGGCGTGCGTCCGACTGCAGATGCCGCAGGATCTCTGTATCAAGTTCGTCCACGATCGCCCCCAGGCCTCGCATGCCGAATTTCGTTCGGCAGAACGGTTTCGGTCCTGCATATCACCCTAGCTTCGAGGGCATGAGCGAATCATTTGCGCATGAGGAGATCGTGGTCCGACAGGGCCGTCGTTCCCGTCTGCCGCTGATCGTGGCCGTGCACTCCCGGGCGCTGGGCCCGGCCGTCGGCGGCTGCCGGCTGCGCCGCTACGACAGCTGGCGCGACGCACTGACCGACGCGCTGCGCCTGTCCGAGGCGATGACCTACAAAGCGGCCGTGGCCGGCCTCGACTTCGGCGGCGGCAAGAGCGTCATCGCACTCGACCGGCACACCGAACTGACGCCGGATCTGCGCGAGGCCGCGCTGTTGGACCTGGGCGAACTGATCGCGTCGTTCGAGGGTTCCTACCGGACGGGTCCCGACATCGGCACGGGCCCCGACGACATGGTGGTCCTGCGCCGCTTCTCTCCGTACGCGTACTGCGCGCCGGAGGAGCAGGGAGGCACCGGCGACTCCAGTGGCCCCACCGCTGCGGGCGTCCTCGCCGCCCTGCACGCCGGTGCGCGGCACGTCTTCGGCGACGCGTCCTGCACGGGTCGAGCGGTCGTCATCAGCGGCTTCGGGGCGGTCGGCAGCGCTGTCGCGGCGGGTCTGGCGGCCGAGGGGGCGCACGTCGTCGTGTCGGACGTGGAGCAGTCGAGGAAGCACGCGGCGCTGGCGGCGGGCTTCGGATGGGTCGAGCCCGAACAGGCACTCTCCGCACGGGCCGACATCCTGGTGCCCGCCGCGACGGGTGGGGTGCTGAGCGAGGAGACCGTCCCGGGGCTCGACGCCCGGCTGGTCGTCGGTCCGGCGAACAACCAGCTCACCGAGGAATCCGTCGCGGACGACCTCGCCTCCCGGGGGATCGTCTGGATTCCCGACTACGTCGCCGGCGCGGGCGGCATCGCCTACACGCTCAGCCGGGAGTCGGACCACCACAGCCACGATGGGGCGATGAAGCGGGTGGACGCCATCGGGGACACCGTGAGCCGCGTCCTCGACCTCGCTCACGAAAAGGGCTGCACTCCGCTGCGGGCGGCAGGTGAGCTCGCAGCGCGCCGACTCGCTTCCGCGGGGTCGGGACCACCGCACGCTTGACGCTTGTGCGCGCCGCTCCCGCGTCCCTTCGAGGCTCCCCGGCGTCCGACGGCGGGCGGAACGCCGTGCACCGGGTCCACATGTTCGACGGGAGGCGTTCCAGACGCGGGGTGTCGCGGGTTAAGGTCTCGTCCGAGAGATCTTGTACGGAGGTGCCCGGAATGGACAACAGCGAGCCCGCCCGGCGGGGCCGCCCCCCGGGCATTCGGGCTGTCAAGGGCGAGCTGACCGCACGCCAGCAGGCCATCGTCGACTTCATCACGACGACGGTCCAGCAGCAGGGCTACCCGCCCTCGATGCGGGAGATCGGCAAGGCCGTACGGCTCGCCAGCACCTCCTCCGTCGCCCACCAGTTGATGACGCTGGAGCGCAAGGGCCTCCTGTACCGCGACCCGCATCGTCCCCGCGCCTATCGGGTGCGTTCCCCCTGGTCGCCCGACCTCGGCGAACGGGGCGAACCGCCCGTGGAGGTGCCGCTCGTCGGACGGATCGCCGCCGGTGCGCCCCTGCTCGCCGAGGAATCCGTGGAGGACGTCTACTCCCTGCCCCGCCAGATCGTCGGTGACGGCGACCTGTTCGCCCTGACGGTGTCCGGCGACAGCATGATCGAGGCGGCGATCTGCGACGGCGACATCGTGACCGTACGACGGCAGGACAGCGCCGACCACGGTGACATCGTCGCCGCGCTCCTGGAGGACGAGGCCACGGTCAAGCAGCTGCGCCGCCGGGACGGCGAGGTCTGGCTGATGCCCCGCAACCCCGCCTACGACCCGATCCCCGGCGACGGGGTGCAGATCCTGGGCAAGGTCGTCGGAGTCCTGCGCCTGCTCTGAGACGTCCGGCCCTGGATCCGGAGCCGGACGTCGTCCCGTCGGGCCGTCTAGACGGCCCGCACGACGAGGAGGGCGACGTCGTCGTGGTCCTCGGGGTGGCGCAGGCCGTGCAGCAGACGGTCGCAGGTCTCCTCCAGAGGCCGGTCGAGGTCGTCGAGGAAGCTCAGCATGGTGTTGAGCCGGTCGTCGATGGAATGGTGCCGGGTCTCCACGAGGCCGTCGGTGTACAGGACGAGCAGGTCTCCGGGTTTGAGTTCGGTCGTGGTCGTCTCGAAGGGGATGCCGCCGACGCCCAGCGGGGCCCCGGCGGGCAGGTCGAGCAGCTCGGGCGGGTGGCCGTGGCGGGCTATCGCCGGCGGCATGTGTCCGGCGTTGGAGATGTGGCACTGTCCGCTGCGCGGGTCGTAGACCGCGTACAGGCACGTGACGATGTAGTGCTCCAGATCGCAGGTGATCTTGTCCATGTGCTGGAGCAGCGTCTCGGGTGCCAGGTCGAGGTCCGCGTACGCGCAGGTGGCGGTGCGCAGCCGGCCCATGGTGGCGGCGGCGTCGATGCCGTTGCCCATGACGTCGCCGACGACGAGCGCGGTCTTGTCGTCGGTCAGCGGGATGACGTCGTACCAGTCTCCGCCGACCTCGCTGGTGGCCTGGGCCGGGTGGTAGCGGGAGGCGAGTTCCAGGCCGGTCCGGTTCGGCGGGTGGTCGGGCAGCAGACTGCGCTGGAGTGTGAGAGCCGTGTTGCGCACGCTCTGGAACCAGCGCGCGTTGTCGATGGCCACGGCGGCGCGGCTCGCGAGCTCACCGGCCAGTACGACGTCGTCCTGGTCGAACGACACCGGGTTGCGCGTCCGTTTGAGGTCGAGAGCACCCAGTACTTCGCCGTGGGCGATCAACGGCACCGCGAGATACGAGTGGACGCCGGCGCGCGCCAGGATCGCGGTGGCCTCCGCGTCGCGGGCGATGCGCCGCAGGTCGTGGTCGCCCACATGGCGCACCAGGACGGGGCGGCCGGTGTGCACGCACAGGGTGACGAGACGGTCGCCGTCGTAGGCGGCGAGGCCGCCGGGCGGGTCGGCGGCGCGCAGGGCCGCCGTCGGGTGTGCCGCCTTGAGGGCCAGGGCGCGGAAGAACTCCGGGCCGTTGTCCGGTGCGCGGGTACGGCGGCAGGCGAGGGCGGAGTCGAGTATGTCCACGGCGACGACGTCGGCGAGTTCGGGCGTGACGACCTCGGCCAGTTCGTGGGCGGTCTGCTCGACGTCCAGCGTGGTGCCGACGCGGGTGGACGCGGCGGCGATGAGGGCCAGGCGCCTACGGGCCCGGTCGGCCTCGGTGGCCGCACGGTGCCGTTCGGTGACGTCGACGACGGAGGCGGCCGCGCCCAGAATCCGGCCTCCGGGGTCCTCCAGCCGGTAGAACGAGAGGGACCAGGCCCGGTCGTGCTCGGGATCGGACGGCGGACGCCCCACGTGGTACTGGTCGAGCAGCGGCGTGCCGGTGGTCAGCACCTGCTGCAGGGCCGACTCGATCGTGTCGACATCGGGGAAGGGAAGGGTCTCCCTCAGATGCCGGCCGATGTGGTCCTCCGCGGGTATGCCGTCGATGCGCTCCAGCGCGGGGTTGACGAGGAGGTAGCGCAGATCGGGGTCCATGAGGGCCAGGCCGATGGGGGACTGGTTGATCAGCCGCTCGCACAGGGCCAGGTCGGTCTCGACGCGCTGGAGCAGGGTGTGGTCGGCCGCGATGCCCAGCGCGTACACGTCTCCCAGGTCGTCCAGCAGCCGCATGTTGCGAAACTCCATCACGCGAGTGCTGCCGTCCTTGTGGAGGATGGGGAAGGCCCCGGCCCAGCTCCGGCCGGTCTCCAGCACCTCCGCGAACAGGCCGAGTACGGCATCCAGGTGCTCCGGGCCGATCATCAACCGTGCCGCGTATTCCCCCAGGGCTTCCTCCGCTGTGTAGCCGAAGAGCTCCTCGGCCTGCGGGGTCCAGAACACGATGCGCCCGCTCGCGTCGAGCACCACGGCGGCCACGCTGAGCAAGTCCAGCAAACCGGTCGGCCGCGGCGGCACGAGGCCGGCGCCGTCGCCGAGGGCCGGTCGGCGGGATTGGGCTGTCATCGCAGATCCTCCTCCGCTGGCCAGAAGGACATGCCTCCCGAGCGGGTACCGCTCCACGCCTGGGGTCCGAGGACCCGCACTCCCATCATGACCGCCCTGGTTCGGCCTGCCCAACCGGCGCAAGCCATGCTGCAGGACCCGGGCCGGTCGGAACGGCTCCTTACCAACCGGGTACCCCCGAATGCCGTGGCGACCCTCGGGCTCCGGTGGCGCCGCCCGTCCCGCGCACCGGGCGGCGTGGCGTCCGGTGCCGTCCGGGCCGGTTCGCGGAGTATGGCTTCTGCGCCGGGCCATTCGTCGAGAGCGCCGTCGCATCGCGGACCGCGGACCGCGGGCTACAGACAGTGGACTGGAGGCAGACGTGACGGTGAGCCGTATCGGCCTGGTCGTGCACGGGGGGCGCGAGGAAGCCGTACGGGCGGCGGACTCGGTCCGGACCTGGTGTGCCGCGCAGGCCGTGCAGTGCACGGACATCGACGTGTGGAACGACGGCGAACGGCACAGCGCGTGCGACGAGGTCGAATCGGCGGGCGACCCCGACCTCATCGTGACCCTCGGCGGCGACGGGACGTTCCTGCGAGGTGCTCGGCTGGCCGCCGAGCACGACGCCCTGATCCTCGGCGTCGACTTCGGCCGGGTCGGCTTCCTGACGGAGGTGCCCGTGACGATGATGCACGCGGCCCTGGACGCCGTGCGCGAGGACCGCATCACCGTCGAGAGCCGCATGATGCTCACCATGCGGGCCTCGTGCCCCCTGAAAGTGCCCCCGGACATGGAGGCACTGGTCCGCTACGGCCGCGGTCCGCTGCTGCCGCCGCCACGGGTGCGCGCCGACTGCGCCTCTGGCGGTGAGTGGGGCATCGCTCTGCACGTCACCGCGCTCAACGACGTGGTCCTGGAGAAACTGTCCAGAGACCGGCAGGTGTCCGTGGGCGTGTACATGGCCGGGCGGCTGCTGGCGGCCTACTCCGCCGACGCCCTGCTCGTCGCCACCCCGACGGGATCGACCGCGTACAGCTTCGCCGCCGGGGGTCCCGTCGTGTCGCCCCGGGCGGAAGGTCTCGTTTTCACACCTGTCGCCCCGCACATGGCCTTCAACCGGTCGGTGGTCGCCGCACCGGACGAGCCCATCGGCCTGCGGGTGCTCGAACGGTCCGGTCGGGCCGCCGTCAGCCTCGACGGCCAACTGCGCGGAGTGCTCGATCCGGGCGACTGGATCGGCGTGTACGCGGCCCCCCGCCGCCTGCGGGCGGTCCGACTCGGGCCCATGGACTTCTACGGCCGGCTGCGTGAACGCATGAGACTCACCGACGCGCCGGCGGCAGTGGCCGACGGATGCGCGGTCCCTCTCTGGCCCGCCGCGACTCCTCCGCCGCCCGATCTGGCCCATCTGGCGCTTCCGGCGACACCGGGCGGCGGGGCCGACGCGACTCGACCGGTCTGAGTGACGCGGCCCGGGTGTTCGACCGAGGTTCGGTGCTCGTACCCGGCGTAAAGCCCCTACAGCGGCTGACAACCCCCGTTGTCCTCGAACAGCCCGCGCGTGCGGCGCAGTAGTGCCCGCCGTACGTCGTCCGGGGACAGCACTCGCAGCGGGGTGCCCAGGCTGAGGAGGTATTTGGCGAGTCCGTCGGCGTCGGGGCCGCCGATCTCGATGACGGTGGCGTCGGGGCCGTCCGGGTGGTGGGTGCCGACCGTCGGCGGGACCAGCCGCAGCGCGCGGTCCATGGGCAGCGGGAGGCGGACCGTCACGTACAGCGGGTACGCGCCGCTCGCGATGCCTTGCGAGACAAGAAGTGCTGGATCGGGAGGATCGAGGAGTTCCACTGCGACCCCGGTTGTCCGTATCTGCGTCACCCGGTCGGCGCGGAACGTTCGCCACTCGCCCCGTGCCACGTCCCGGGCGACGAAGTACCAGCGGCGCCCGGTGTGCACGAGGCGGTACGGGTCGACGTCCCTGACGGTGTCCTTCCCTTCCCGGTCGCGGTACGACAGGCGGACGCGCTCCTCCTGGCGGCACGCGGTGGCCAGTTCCAGCAGCATGCCGGGCGCGATCTGCCGCTCGTCGGGCCTGGGTGTGTGGACGAACGCGGCGTCCATCGCGCCCAGCCGGTCCGCGATCCGCGGCGGGAGGGCCTGGCGCAGTTTCAGCAGCGCCGACAGAGCGGCCTGATCGCTGCCGAGGACGCCGCTGAACGCGGCTTCGCGCAGTGCGACGGCCACGGCCAGTGCCTCCTCGTCGTCGAGGATCAGCGGCGGTACCCGGGTTCCGCCGCTGAGGCGGTAGCCGCCCCAGGGGCCGGGCTCGGACTCGACGCCGTAGCCGAGTTCGCGCAGCCTGGCGATGTCCCGGCGGACGGTGCGCTCGGTGACCTCCATCCGGTCGGCCAGCTCGCCGCAGGTCCACGACGGGCGCGCGGACAGGAGCGAGACCAGTCGCAGCAGGCGGGCGGAGGTGCTGATCACATCCCGAAGTGTCCCTCATGACCAGGACCGAATCTGTCCTGGTCTCGTCGTAGCGTCCTCCGCATGAGCACCGGAACCATTTCCTCGCCCGCGATCCGCTACTCGGCCGTCGCGTTCGCCTGCCCGGACCCGCCCGAACCGGCCCGCTTCCACGGCGACGCCCTTGGCCTCCTCGCCCCGCCGCACCGCACGGGCCTCAACGTCCTGGGAGGGGTGGGCGTCCCGACCGACGGTCTTACCCTGACGAACGAGCCACCGAGCACAGTGAATGAGCCCCGGCGCAAGCCAGTCCCTGTGCTCGAACCCGCCTGAGGACCAACACCGAGAGGTGGCCGACGACTTGGAAATCATCCTGTTCGACTCCGCTGAGGCATTCGAGCGCTGGCTGGACGATCATCACTCCTCCTCGCCCGGCATCTGGCTGAAGCTCAGGAAGAAGGCTCCGGGTGTCGTGGCTCTGGACTACGCACAGGCCCTCGACGTTGCACTTTGCTACGGCTGGATCGACGGGCAGAAGGGCAGGTTCGACGACTCCTACTGGCTGCAGCGGTTCACGCCGCGCAAACCGCAGAGCAAGTGGTCGAAGACAAACTGCGACAAAGCCGACACCCTACTCGAAAATGGACGTATGCGGCCCGCCGGTCTTGCCGAAGTCGAGCGTGCCAAGGCGGACGGTCGCTGGGACGCCGCGTATGACGGGTGGAAGAGCGCCTCAGTGCCGGACGATCTGACCGAGGCCCTCGCCGCGAACCCCGCCGCGGCGGAGTTCTTCGCGACACTGGACGGGCAGAACCGCTACTCGATCCTCTACCGCATCCAGGACGCCAAGAAGCCCGAGACCCGGGTGCGGCGGATCGAGAAGTACGTAGCAATGCTGGCCGAGCAGAAGAAGCTCTACCCCTGAGGCCAGCCGCCCGCGCGCCTGTGGCCCCGAGCGCGCTGTGTCCGACTCAACGCGTATCCGTGCGGTGCGGCAACCGGGCGACCGGTCCCGGACCGGCCCCGTGGGGGCACGCATCCGTCCTTCGGGTGAATCTTGTCCGTCCCCGATGCGCCGCGCTGCGGTGCGAGGCCCTGGCCGAGGGGCGCCGGCCCCTCCGGTCACGGACGCCGTCGAGCCATCGGCCAGGGCCTTGTCGCGCCACCGAAAAGGCGTGGAGCAGGCCGTCAGGGCAGGATCGAGTCGACGTAGCCGCCGTCGGCCCGCAACGCGCCGCCGGTGGTCGCGGAGGCCTGCGGAGAGCTGAGGTAGACCACCATGTTCGCGATCTCCTCGGGCTCGATGAGGCGCTGGACGAGCGACTGAGGACGGTGCTTGATCATGAACTCGTGCTGGGCCTCCTCCCACGGCAGGTCGCGTGACACCAGCTGGTACACGAAGTCCTCGACACCCGCGGTGTGCGTGGGACCGGCGATGACCGAATTGACGGTGACACCCGTCCCGGCGGCGTCCTTCGCGAAGCCGCGTGTGAGCGCGAGCAGCGCCGTCTTCGTCATCCCGTAGTGGATCATCTCCGCGGGGATCACGATGGCGGAGTCGCTCGCGATGGACTGGATCCGCCCCCAGCCGCGCTCCTTCATGCCGGGCAGATAGGAGCGGATGAGCCGGGCGGCGGAGAGCACGTTCACCTCGAAGTAGCGCCGCCACTCGGCGTCCTCGATCTCCAGAGGCGGGGTGGCGCCGAAGATGCCCAGATTGTTGACCAGGATGTCCACCGCGGGCAGCACGTCCAGGACTCCTCTTGTCCCGTCTTCGCTCGCCAGGTCGCCCGGGGCAGCGACGAGCCCGTCGCTGCCGGTCTCCCCGCGCAGCCGCTCCACCGCTTCGGCGACCGACTCGCTGCGCCTGCCGTTGACGGCCACCAGGGCTCCGGCCCGGGCGAGGCCGGCGGCGATGGCGTAGCCGATGCCCTGCGTGGAACCGGTGACGAGCGCGGTGCGGCCCGAAAGATCGATGTGCACGGTGTGATGTCCTCCTCGGGGACGGGCGGTGGCGGCTGCCGATCCGACGGACCCCGCACGACGTGACGCGACCTTGTCGTCGCGTCCCGGGAGTCCGCAGGGATCATCCTGGGCGACGGCGCCGGGCTCTCGGACGATGCGTGCGCCGGGGCGTGTCGCGCCGCGGAGGGCGATCGCGGTCACCAGGCTCTGCGGTCTGCGGTCTGCGGTCTGCGGTCTGCGGTCTGCGGTCTGCGGTCTGCGGTCTGCGGCCCGCGGCCGGAGTGGCCCGCGCCACGCGCGGCCCGGGCGGGCCGGCTTCGAGGTGTCCGGCACGATCGGGGCTCGTCCATCACGATTGGGCTGCGGAGGGATCACAGGCTGGTGCCCGGCAGTGGTCTGTCGGCGTGGTCCGTCGTTGGCCCGGTGTGAGCGCTGTGAGGGACGATGGGGCAGGGGCGGTCTTCGCCGAACTGACGGGTGCCTACTGGCTGGACGACGCGGGCGACGACTGTCGCTGGTGCCGCGAACTGCTCCGGTTGCAGGGCGTGAAGCGGCGACCACCGGCGGACGAGGGCCGTGATGCCGCCGACTGGCTGACGCGATTGCGTATGGCGGTGCTGCCGGTCGCCGTGCTGACCGTCGCGGCGGCGCTGCTGGTGGGCACGCTCACCTGACGCCCTCCCCGCCTCCCGCGCCCCTCTGACGTACGGGCCATCCCCGGGCGTCGCGTGACGCCGGTTGGTCGAACGTGTGATGTTCGAGCGCGCGTCGGTTGGACACTATGAGACGCGTAGGCCGCGCTGGGAGCGGCGGGGCGGGACGACCCGGCACACCGGGTGCGCGCCTCCGACCGAAGTGATGGGGGGCAGGGCAATGGGGGGTCAGGAGAGCGTGGGCACGGCCGGGCAGGGGGGCGAGCACAGACCACCGGGCGATCTCGGTGTCCTTCTCGACGCGCTCGGCTCGGGTGCCTACGTGGTCGACGAGCAGGGGCGCTTCGTGGCCGTCAACGCGCGCGCCGAGGAACTGCTGAGGCGCCCCGCCGCGGACCTGGTCGGCCGCGACGCGCACGACCTGCTGCACCGCACCAGCAAGGGTGAGGAACTGCCCCGGACCCGGTGCGGCATGCGCCAGGCGTTCCTGGCCGGCCGGACGGCCCAGGCGGACCTGGACTGGTTCGAGCGCGGGGACGGCTCCCTGCTGCCGGTGTCGTGGCTCATCACGCGCTACGACCTCGGCGGACCGGCACCGGCCACGCTGGTGCTCTTCCACCCTCCGGCGGAGCCCGGTGCGCCGGAGGCGGTGCCCCCCGAGCCGGCGCTCGAGCCCCTCACGGATCTGGACCGGCTGTCCCTGCTGGCCAGGGCCACTACCCGACTGACCTCCACGCTGGACGTCGACGAGGGGTTGCGGCGGCTGGTGGCCCTGGTGGTGCCACGGCTGGCCGACTGGGCGGTCGTCGATCTGGTCAGCGACCGGAGCGCGGTGTGGCGCACGGCAGTGGCTCACACGGTGGACGGAGCCCTCGTGTACCGGCGCGACCTGGAGGGCGCCATGCCGCCGGTTTCCGAAAACTCCTCCATGCCCCTGTCGCGGGCGCTGCGGGGCGTCGGGTCCGCCCTGGTGGGCCCGCAGACCTATCACGGCCCGCCCGACTCCGGCATCGCCGTCCAACAGCGCCGGCTGTTCGAGGCGACCGGCATGCACTCGGCGGTCATCGCTCCGATACGGGGCCTGCGCGAGGTGCTGGGCGCCCTGACGCTGGGCCGTTCCCACCGCCCCGAACCGTTCACCGTGGCCGATCTGCCGTTGCTGGAGGACATCACACGCAGGGCTGGCCTGGCCCTGGACAACGCGCGCCTGTACGAGCAGCAGCGCAAGGTCGCCGAGACCATGCAGCGACATCTGCTGCCCCAACTGCCGCGGGTACCGCAGCTGGAGATGGCCGCCAGATACCTGCCCTCCTCCGACGCGGCACAGGTCGGCGGGGACTGGTACGACGCCTTCGCGCTGACGGACGGGGTGCTGGCACTGGCCATCGGGGACGTCGTGGGGCACGACCTGGAGGCCGCGGCGGGCATGGCGCAGCTGCGCAACATGCTGCGTGCCTACGCGTGGTCCCAGCAGGAACCGCCGAGCCGGGTCGTCGAGCGGCTCGACCGGGCGGCCGTCCATGTCGCCGAGGTCCCGGTCGCCACCCTGCTCTTCGGCCGGATGACGGCGGACGACGGCGACGGCGACGGCGGCTGGCGGCTGACCTGGACCAACGCGGGGCACCCGCCCCCGCTGCTGGTCACGCCCGACGGGGTTGCGCGCTATCTCACCGACGGGCACGGCATCCTGCTGGGCACCGCGACCGACCGGCCGCGCACCGACGCCACGGAGTCGCTCCCGCCCGGGTCGACGCTCGTGCTGTACACCGACGGTCTGATCGAGTCCCCGGGCCGATCGCTCGACGAGGGCCTGGACCGGTTGCGCCGGCACGCGGCCGACCTGGTCCACCGCGGCCTTGAGTCCTTCACGGACCAGCTGCTGGAGCGGGCCCGGCCGGCCGGCAACGAGGACGACGTCGCACTGCTCGCCCTGCGGACACCTTCGCGCCGCTGACCCACCGCACCGTGCCTGTGGTGCGGAACGCGGTCGTGGACCACGGTGTCGCCACCGGACGAGGGCACGTACGGGCAGGGAGTCCGTCCCGCACGGGCCCGGAGTCCATGCATGTTCCATCCACGTGCCTGCGCCGGAGGAGTATCACGTGTCTCACGGGGTAAACGCGCGCGTATGAACGGGGTATCGAAGACCATCAGCAGGGAACCTGTCCCGCCCGAGGAGGGCTCCCGGATGCCGGATGCACCTGCCGAGGTGACCGTGGCTCTCGACGGCGCGGACGGCTGCATCGCCCTGGCGCGCCACCAGGTGTCCGAGTTCCTGACGCGGGCGCAGTCCGAGTACGGGCTGCCGGTGTCGGCCCGCGCCCTCGACTTCGCGCAGTTGGTGGTCAGCGAACTGGTCACCAACTCGCTGAAGTACGCGCCCGGACCTGTGCTGGTGCAGCTGCGCATCATCGGAAGCGCGGTGGAGATCTCGGTGTGGGACACCGACCCGGTGCTGCCGGTGGCGCGCGCGGCGGACGCCGGGCGGGTCGGGCAGCACGGCCTGGAGATCGTGATGGCGGTGGTGCAGGGGTTCGAGGCGCGGAGGGAGCCGGTCGGCAAGTGCATCACCGCCCGTATCGCGCTGTTCGACGGGCTGCTGATCGAGGGCCTCGACGGCTGAGCGTCACGACGTGCCGCACCGACCCGCGCGTACTGACCGGCCCCGGTACCGAAGTCCGCTCGCCGGCCGCCGTCGCGGGGAACCCGGGCGGCGGAATTCGGCTGGCTGTCGCCGGCACACTGGAACCGCCGCGGGATCACCGTCGGCCGCCCGGCGTACCCGCGCGCGGGCGCCTTGCTCCACGCGGTACTCGGAGCAGGGACGCACGTGGCCGCCCTGCCGTGCCAGGGCAGCGGGGAGTATGCGTGCTCGTCGCCGCTCGGCCGTGACGGTACCGGGAGCAAGCGCGCGCGGTCGCCTGGCCGTGCCGCGGCACCGGGAGCGTCGTAGCGTCTGAGGGAGGCACCCATCAGGTACGACGGCGCAGAGGGGAGCGGGCCGATGTCAGGCGCTGTCGACACCCCTGTGCGGTTCGGGGCCGGCGCATACGTGGCGCGGAACGGACGGCCGCGGGGCGCCGGTCTCTTCGACGGCGCCGGAACCTCACGTCGAGCCGGTGCGTCCGACCTTCCGCGCCCGTGGTCGGGCTCGGTCGCCGGGACGGCCGCGGCGCCGTGACCGACAAGCCCGATGCGCCGTACACGGTCTCCGTGGAGTTCTACGACCTGCTGCAGGCCGAGAGGGACCGCCGCCAGGCGAAACGACGCTTCACGCAGGCCGCCCGCCGGGCCGACCGCGGGATCCTGGACATCGGGGCCGGTACGGGCATCGTCACCGAAGTCCTGCTCGCCGAGTCCGCGGCCCCCGTCCACGTGGTCGAACCGGCGCCCGCGATGCGGGCGGCGCTCCTGACCAGGCTGGCGCACGTCGGGGACGACCGGCGGGCTCGCGTCACCGTGCACCCCGAACCCGTGCAGGAAGCGGGTTTGGACGGCGTGGTGGACCTGGCGGTCGCGTCCAACGTCGTCGCCTGCCTCGATCCCGTCACCCGACGCAGCGCCTGGAAGGCCGTCGTCTCGGCGCTCGTCCCGGGCGGCCTGCTGCTCTTCGACCCTCCTCCCGCCGCCATGCCCGCCGGAGCCCGGACGGTCGGGCGGCTCGGCCCGGCACGCGTCGGCCCCGACACCTACAGTGCCGAGCTCACGAGCACGCCGTGCCACGAGACCTTGCGCATCACGTTCACCTACCGCGTGGAGAGGGACGGCCGCCTCCTGCGCGAGGAGCGCGAGGCGTTCGACACCTGGCCCGCCCCACCGTCGGTGATCGTCGCCGAACTCCGGGAAGCCGGACTGGATGTCGTGCGGGCCCCGTCCGCGGACCTCATGGCCGCGCGCCGGCCCGGCCCCTGAGCGTTCCCCGCTCGCACGGACCGAGGCAATCCGGCCGTGATCCAACGGGCGGAGCCCCCGCACAGGGCGTTTAATGGTTGACCTGAAGGGGACCCGACGGTCTCGCGACAGTGGAAGTGGAAGGAAGATGTTTGCTGTGGCCGTCTACGGCACGGAGCGAAGTGTCCGCCGAGCCGAAACGGGCTGGTCGAAGGCCCGTCGGCTGAACGGAAAGCGCATACGTACCTGTGAGCCCGCCGTAGTGAAGCGCCAAGCCCCCGGCGGTACGCATTCGGGTACGGAATCGAACATCGTGCGGGGTGAGGACTGACCGGTCGGCCTGCCGATCGCGGGCGTGGACCGTCAGCGGAACGGGGAAGAGGCTGGGGGACCGTACAGCGGCTCAGGTGTGAGGTGTCGCCCTTTTCGGGGCTATGGCACCGCCCATGACCAGCTCGCTCACGACGGCTCCGCCCTGGTGAAGTCCACCTGTTCGGCCGTGAGGATGTCTGCGCCCATGTTGAGCCGCATCATCTCCAGCGCGGCCTCGGCGAGTCGAGGGTGAATGGAGGCGACGGCGTCCTCGGGCACGGTGACCCGAAGATGCCGGATGTGCGCGTCCAGCGCCGAGTAGAGGACGCACTGCTCGGTGACCTGACCGCACAGCACCACACGGCCGACGTGCAATTGACTGAGCAGGTAGGACATGGGCGTCTCGTAGAAGATGGAATGCCGGGCCTTCACCACGAAGAGCGAGTCCTGGTCGGGCCGGACGGGCTCGACCAGGTCGGCGTGCGGACAGGCCAGCGCGGCGTCGACGAGTTCGCCGTGGTGGGAGCGCCACAGCCCGAAGTTGTCGTTCGCGTAGATCACGGGGACGGACGCGGCACGGGCGCGGCCGATGAGCTCCACGAGGACGGGCACGACGTCACCGGCGGACGGTATGAGCAGTTCGGCATCGTCGTGGTCGTATGTGTTGATCATGTCGATGACGACGAGAGCACACCCGTCCCCGTGTGATGGCTGGGACCCGGTTGCCGGGTCGGAAGTCTCGTCAGCCATGGGGATCGCTTCTCCAGCGCGTGGACAGGACGGGAGCGGTGTTCCCGGTGCGACGGCCTCGTCCCGACACCGTGAGGCCGAACGGTCGCTCCGACCGAGTCCCCGCCCTCCCTCACGAGAAACTGCGCATACGGGACTATTTGTTCTCCTGTCCAGGTGAGGCCGTCGTCGGAAGGCTGCTGCCGCTCCCGCCGTGCCCCGGGGAGGCCGGCGCTCGACCCGCGGACGCCGCAGGAGCGGGTGGCCTCCCCAGGTCCGTGGGCCGTCCGGCTACGGCCCGTCCGTCCGCTCCTGGCGGATGACCGTCGTCAGGTGCGTGACCAGGGGGTTCCGGTCGGCGCTCCGCCAGGCGACGGCGACACGTGTACGGGCGACGCCCGGTTGCGTCCTGCGGAAGGCGACCCCCTTGAGACGGATGCGTCGGATGCTCGCCGGGGCCAGGGAGACGCCGAGGCCCGCTTCCACCAGGGCGCACACGGTCTGCCACTCCACTGCGTGCTGGGCGATCCTGGGCGAGAAGCCCGCCTCGGTGCAGAGTCCGGTGATCCGGTCGTAGAGCCGCGGGCCGACCGTACGGGGGAGGAGCACGAAGGGTTGGTCCGCCAACTGCGCCAGATCCACGGTCCGTTGGGCGGCCAGCGGATGAGCGGACGGCAGTACGGCCACGAAGGGCTCGCTGAGTACGGTCCGGAAGCTGAGCTCCGTCTCGTCGGCCGGGGGTTCGCGCAGCAGGCCGATGTCGAGAACCTTGTCGTGCAGGGCGGTGATCTGCGGCGCGGTGGTCATCTCGTGGATGTCCAGGTGTACGTCGGGGAACCGCTGCCGGAACGTGCGCAGCAGACCCGGCAGCACGGTCAGGGCCAGCGACGCCGCGAACCCGATCCGCAGGCGGCCGGCCCGGCCGCTGCCGACGGCCCGCGCCGCGGCCAGTCCGTCGGAGAGTTCGGTGAGGGCTCCTCGTGCGGCGGGCAGCAGTTCCCGGCCTGCCGGTGTGAGGGCGACGCGTCCGGGGGTACGGCTGAACAGCGCGTGCCCGACCTTGTCCTCCAGCCGGCGGATCTGCTGACTCAGCGGCGGCTGGGCGATTCCGAGGCGGGCGGCCGCGTGGCCGAAGTGGAGTTCCTCCGCGAGCACGACGAACGCGTGCAGCTGTGGCAGGGGGATTTCGGGGCGGTCCATACGCCTAGTGGTATCAGTTCCATCCTCCTGCCGTATTGGACGTATCGGTGCGGGTTACTTAGCGTTCGGGGCATGACAGAGCGACACACGATCCTCAGTGGCTCGACGTTCGAGGAACAGATCGGCTATGCCCGCGCCGTGGTCGACGGCGACTGGGTTCACGTGTCCGGGACCACCGGGTTCGACTACGCCACCATGACGATCTCCGACGACGTGGTGGAACAGGCCGAGCAGTGCCTGCGGAACATCGAAGCCGCACTGGCCGGGGCGACATGCACCTTCGCCGACGTGGTGAGGGTGCGTTACCTGCTGCCCGACCGCAAGGACTTCGAGCCCTGCTGGCCGGTACTGCGACGCCGCTTCGGTGCGGTCAGGCCGGCCGCGACGATGCTCGTGTGCGGCCTCGCCGACCCCCGTATGAAGATCGAGATCGAGGCGTACGCCCGACGGACTCCCGCACAGCAGCCGCACGGTCCGTTGCGAGGAGCCGGGCTCGCGCCCGACGCCGGGGGAACGGGGTCACCGGACCTTCACACATACCGGTAGCTGACCGGTGAAGAAGGGGGCACCCGATGGATCTGACGTCGGTCGGGAGGTGCTGTGTGGTGATAGCCGTAGCGCTTCTGGTGCTTCCGGCACTGGGACTTCTGCTGTACGGGATGGACCGCGTCGAGGAGCTCATGCTCGGCGATCCGCCGACGCCGCGGCACGCCAGGCGCCGTCACCTGCGTGTGGTCCCTGACGCGGACGATTCCGCATCGGTCCACGGTCGGACCCGGCACGGCGAACGACACCGTGGAGCCGCCTGACCCTGCTGAACTGCCTTTCCCCTTCCGTGCCTTGTGAGCGGCGGGGCGGAACAGGCAGGGAGCGGGGGTGGTTCGGCGCTCACCTGCGGCGCACTGGAGAGGCGGACCTCAGGACTCCTCCTCCTCTTCGTCCTCGTACTCGGTCTCGTCCTCCGGGTATTCGTCCTCGCCCAGTTCGTCCTCGTCCGCGCCCTCTTCCTCCTCCCCCTCTTCCTCGGGCTCCTCGTCGTACTCGCCTTCCGCTTCCTCGTGATCCTCCTGCTCCTCCTCGGGCTGCTCCTCGTCGTACTCCGCTTCCTCCTCCTCGACTGCCTCCTCGTGGCTGCGCACCACCTCGCCGTCGCGGATCTCGCCGCGCCAGCCGTCCGGCTCCTCGTCGGAGAGGGTGACGTAGCGCTGGAAGTGCTTGGCGTCCAGCCTCAGTCGACGGCCCTGGGCGCGCCAGATGTTGCCCGTCTTCTCGAAGAAGCCGGAGGGGTAGTATTCGACGACGATCACGATGTGGGTGAGCGTGGGCGTCACTTCGTGGAAGGTGACGCAGCCACGCGTGCTGCCTTTGGCGCCCTCGGAGGTCCACATGATCCGCTCGTCCGGGATCTGTTCCTGGACGGTGGCCTTCCAGGACCTGGTGGAGGGCCCGACCTTGACCTTCCAGTCGCTGTTCGTCTCGTCCCCCTTGGACGCGCTTCGCACGCCCTTGGTGAAGGAGCTGAACTTCTCGAACTGGGTCCAGTGGTCGTAGGCGACGCGTATCGGGACGCCGACGTCCAAGTGCTCGATGATGTTGGTGACTTTGCTGGTGCCGGACTTGCGGCCCTTGCCCCCGCCGAACAGACCGGAGACCTTCTCGGTCACGGAATCCTTGATGCTCTTCGCCTTCTCGCCGATCAGGGCCTTGATTGGCGAATCGCCCTGGAGGACCCGCATGCCGACCTTGGGAAGGATGCCACCGCTGTCGGCCACGTCCATCAACTGGCCGGTGAGGTCGTCTACTTTGTCGCCCGCCACATCCGCGAGATGCTCCACCTGGGCGCCTAGGTAGTCCTTGAACTCGTCGCGCAACCGGTCGAGGCCGGAAGGCCCGTCCCGCTCGGTGTCCTGCGCCGTCCTGGCCATGGCCTACCTCCGCCGTGTTGGAGCCTTCTTGGCGGTCTTCTTGGCTGCCGTCTTCCTGGGGGCGGTCTTCTTCGCCGCGGTCTTCTTGGCTGCCGTCTTCCTGGGGGCGGTCTTCTTCGCCGCGCTCTTCTTGGCTGCCGTCTTCTTGGCCGCGGTCTTCTTGGCCGGCTGCGCCTTCCTGGCGGGCTGCGTCTTCTTGGCCGCCGGCCGCTTCGTGGCGGTCTTGCGGGCCGGCGCCTTGCGTGGCGCGGACCGCTTGGCGGTGCGGCGACGCGTGGGCCTCTCGGACTCCCCCTTCTCCTCTGCCGGTTCGGAACGCCGGGTGGGGCGCTTGCGTTTCGGCGCGGCCTTCTTGGCCGTTCGCGGTTCCTCTTCGGGCTCTTCCTCCTCCTCTTCTTCTTCCTCCTCCGGTTCCTCTTCTTCTTCCTCCTCCGGTTCCTCTTCTTCTTCCTCCTCCGGTTCCTCTTCTTCTTCCTCCTCCGGGACCTCCTCCTCTTCCTCCGCTCGGCCGTTGTCGGTCCCGATGCGCGCGGTCCGTTCGTGCAGGGCGCCCGCCAGGTCCGTGAGCTTGCGGTCGGCCGCTGCGGCGAGTGCCTGGCGTCCCGCGTCCTTGAGTTCGCCGCGCATCTGCTCGTTCAGGTCGGCGACTTGCGGCAGTTCCTGGAGCTTGCGCAGGCCTTCCGTGAGCAGTTGTTGCGGTTCGAGTCCGAAACGACGGCCGGCGATGAAGGTGGCCATCGCGAAGGCGAGTCGCCCCTTCTTGGCTCGGCCGAGGACGTAGCCGCCTGCGACGGCGGCAGCGAGAGCGATCTTCGTCGAATCGTTCATCGGTCATTCCCTCCGGAGAGCCGCCGCGTGGGCGCACGCCGACGGACGGTCTCAAGCGCCCCATCGCAGCTCACCTTTTTGGGGCTATATACTCAAATAGTACGTTTTGTGTGCCGAGAAGTGCCGCCCCAGTGACGGAGTACCGAAGATGGCCGCGTCGGAGAAGGACGGCACCGGGAGCGGGCGACGTCCCTCCCGCGGTGGCGCTACGCGTCGCACGAGCGGGGGTGGAGCCCAGAAGCGGGGCAAGCGCACGGCGGCGTGGGCGATGCGATCCGCGGCGGGCCAATTGGCAGAACTGCTGGGGCGCGTTCCCGAATCGGTGTCGGCGATCAAACGGACCGAGGACGGGTGGGAGGCGGATGTCGAGGTACTCGAACTGGAGCGGGTCCCCCAGACCACCAGCGTGATCGGCACGTACCACGTGACACTCGATGACGAGGGAGACCTGGTGGCCTACGAGCGGACCCGCCGTTACACGCGCGGGCAGATCGACCGGCGCGGCTGATACGCACGAGGGGGAGGCGAAGGGAGGCGCCATGACCGTGGTGCCGCAAGGCGGAAGCAGTGTCTCGCGGGGAAGCAGCGGGACCCTGTACGACGTCCTGGAACTGATTCTCGACCGCGGCCTGGTCATCGACGTCTTCGTACGCGTGTCCCTGGTCGGCATCGAGATACTCAAGATCGATGCGCGCATCGTCGTCGCCAGCGTCGACACCTATCTGCGCTTCGCCGAGGCCTGCAACCGCCTGGACCTGGAATCCGGCAACAAACAGCCCTCACAGCTCACCGACCTGGTCGGTGAGGTCACCGAGGGTGGGGCGAGAGGCAAGTCCAAGGGTGCCCTGACAGGTGCCGTCGATGCCGTCAGGGAGTCCCTGACCGGCCGCGACGACGAAGGTGACGAGGACGAGGAGTACGAGGAGGACGGCGAAGGCGAGGAGGAGGAAGCCGAGTACGAGGAGGAGCCGCGGCAGAAGCGGCGCCGGCCGGCCCGGCGGACCGCGCGGCGGGAGAGGGAGTGAGCATGGGCGTCTACGTCTACTCCATCACCTCGAAGGACCATCCCCTGCCTCTCGACGGCGTATCCGGCGTCGGCGATCCGCCTTGCCCGCTGCGCACGGTGACGGTCGGAGACCTGTGCGCGGTCGTGAGCGACGCGCCCGAGGATCTGCGTGCCCGGCGGCGCGACGTCATGGCGCACCAGGGGGTCCAGGAGCGGTTGATGGCCGACGGGGCGATCCTGCCCCTGCGATTCGGCTTCACGGCCGACGACGAGCAGGCGGTGCGGGAAGTCCTGGAGGAACGGGCGGGGGAGTACCGGGAACGGCTCAGCCGCCTGGACGGCGGAAGCGAGTACCACCTGAGGGCATCCTGGGACGAAGACGCTCTGCTGCGCCGGATCCTCGCGGAGTCGGAGGAGGCCCGGACCCTGAACCGGCAGATCCGTGACGGCACCGGCACCCCCGCCATGTCCATCGCGCTCGGTGAACTGATCGCGCAGGACGTCCAGACGCAGCAGGAGGCGCTCGCGGCGGGCATCGTCGAGGCGTTGCGCCCGTACGCACGCGAGGAAAGCGTGTCACCCCCGGGGGGCCAGGACTTCCTGAACGTCTCCTTCCTGGTGGCCGACGACAAGGAGGAGATGTTCCTGGCCACGGAGATGAGCCTGGCCAACCAACTGGGCGAGGAGTGCGAGTTCCGGCTGCACGGACCGCTGCCGCCCTACAGCTTCGTCTGATCCGAGAGGTGCTGCTCATGGGCCTGCTGAGTCAGATTCTCACCCTGCCGCTGGCGCCCGTGCGGGGCGTGGGCTGGGTCGTCGACCGCGTCGTGGAGGCGGCCGAGCAGGAGTACTACGACCCGGAGCCCGTGCAGCGTGCACTCGCCGACCTGGAGAAGGACCTGCTCGAAGGCCGCATCGACCAGAAGACCTTCGAGGAGCGGGAGGACGAACTCCTCGACCGGCTGGACGAGATCGCGGCCTACCGGCGGGGCGAGACAGCCCCCTGAACGGGAAACGAGGTGACCGCATGTCGGAGACCCCTGCCGGCCGACTGAGCTCGTACCCGTCCCGGGCAGGGGCGCCGTACGGCTACGGCCAGGGCTCTTCCGCGAACCTGGCCGACATCCTCGAACGCGTCCTCGACAAGGGGATCGTCATCGCGGGCGACATACGGATCAATCTGCTCGACATCGAGCTGCTCACCATCAAGCTCCGGCTGATCGTCGCCTCCGTCGACAAAGCCCGGGAAATGGGCATCGACTGGTGGGAGCACGATCCGTCCCTGTCCTCCCGTGCGAACGGCGAAAGGTCGCTGGCGGAGGAGAACCGGCGACTGCGAGCGGAGATCGAGGCGCTCAAGGAGAAGCGGGAGCTGCCTCGCGAGGAGGACACGGCGACCGCCCCCAAGCGTCGTGGTTCCAAGCCGTCCACCGCCCGGCGCGGGAGGGCGGACGATGGCTGAGCAGGTCACCTACGCCTACGCGGTGCTGCGCGACGCCGCCGGGCTCGCTTCGGCCCTGACGGAGGTGGAGGGCGTGGCGCGGGCCCCGGTCCGCCTCGTGAGCGCGGGCACCGCAGCGATGGAGCTCGCGGCCGCGGTGAGCCCGGTGCCCGCCCCCGAATTCCAGGAGAGCGCCCTCAGACGCCACCTGGAGGACCTCGACTGGCTGGAAGCGGTCGCGCGCGCCCACCACACCGTCATCGAGGTGCTGGCCGCGCACACCACCGTGCTGCCCCTCCGCCTCGCCACGGTGTACCTCGACGACGAACGTGTACGGGCGATGCTGCGGCAGGACGCGGCGACGTTCTCCCAGGCCCTGGACCGGTTGTCGGGGCATCTGGAGTGGGGCGTCAAGATCTACGTCGAGACGCCGTCCGCCACCGCGGTACCCGACGCCGCGGGCGCGCCCGACGCGGCCGAGGGCCTCAGCCCGGGGCGGGCCTACCTGCGCGCCCGCCGTGCCCAGCGGCACTCGATGGACGAGCGCTACGAAGCCGCCCGGCAGGCCGCCGAGCTCGTCGAGGCGATCGGCCGCACCGTGGCCGCCGGTCACGCCCGGCACCGCGTACAGCAGGGCGAACTCGCCGCGAGCGCCGGGGAGAACGTCGTCAACGACGCCTATCTCGTCGCGCGTGAGACGGCGGAGGACTTCCGGAAGCAGATCCTCGACGTCGGGGAGGGACTGTCCGGCATACGCATCGAAGTCACCGGGCCCTGGGCCCCGTACTCCTTCGCCGCCCCTGAGCGCGAGGAGAACCCCGCACCGGATCGGGCGCCGTGAACCCGGTCGAGCGGGCTCCTTCGGACGAGCCCCTGGCGCAGCGCCAGGTGGCCCTCATCGACCTGCTGGACCGCCTGCTGAGCGGTGGCGTGGTGCTCACCGGTGATGTGGTGCTGTCCATCGCCGACATCGACCTCGTCCGCATCTCGCTGCGCGCGCTGATCGTCTCCGTGAGCGCCCAGAACCCGTCACCGTGGGACGCGGCCGCACGCCCCGGGGCCGGCCCGTGACGGGCACGGACGACGGCCGTCCGCCCGATCGTCTCGGGGAGATCACCGACGCGGCCGAGCGGGCCTTCCGCCTGCTGCCCGCGGTGCCGGACGACATCGCACGGACCCGTCGGCAGGGGCCTCCTCGTCCGGCCCGCCGGATCAGCGCAGATCCCGACACCGTCGAGCGTGATCTGGTCAGGCTCGTCCTCACGCTCGTCGAGCTGCTGCGGCAGCTCATGGAGCGGCAGGCACTGCACCGGGTCGACCGCGGTGACCTCACCGAGGAGGAGGAGGAACGGCTGGGGGCCACCCTCATGATCCTCCACGACCGCATGAACGAGCTGTGCGCCAGTTACGGCTTGACCATGGACGACCTCAATCTGGACCTCGGCCCCCTCGGTACGCTCCTGCCGCCGGGCCCCTCCGACTGACCCCCGGCAGGGCGGGACCGCCGTGACGGCGTCGGTCGCGGACGTCGTGCCCGCGCCGTTGACCGGAGCGGTGCGGCAGATGGCCCCGATTCCACGGACACGTCGCATGGCGCCGCACAGCGGATTAGACGGCGTGCCCGCACATGTGTGACCGAGGCCGGTCGACGTCATGAAAGTGCCTTGGCGCAAGGCGGTCCGCGCGGCGAAGGACCCGATTCATCCGTTGCCGCGGGCTGTTCGGATTGGCCCGGAAGAGACATTCATCCGATCGGGCAGTCCACCAATCCGCTTGCGGCGCCGGACCGGATTCCCCACGTGAGGGACGACGAGAAGAAGACACGCAGCCGACACCGGCGGACAAGGACGGCGCTGGGCGCACTGAGTGGCGCACTGGCCGGCTTCGCCTCGCTCGGTGTCGCCGAATCGGTCTCGGCCGCGGTGCGTCCTCAGGCGTCCCCCGTCGTCGCCGTCGGCGGTGCGGCCATCGACCGTACGCCCGCTCCCGTCAAGGACTGGGCCATCCGCCATTTCGGCACCGGCGACAAAGTCGTCCTCCAGACCGGCATTCTCGCAATCCTGGCGCTGGTCGCCCTGGCACTGGGTGTTCTCGCCGTGCATCGTCGGCGCACCGGCGCCGCCGGAGTACTGATCCTGGGCGGGGTGGGTGCGCTCGCGGCGACCGGTCGTCCGGACTCGACCGGTTTCGGCGACGCCCTTCCGTCACTCGCCGGCGCGGCCGCGGGCGCCCTGCTCCTGTACCTGCTCGCCGGCCGTCTCGGGCGGGCGGACCGGCCCACCGACGACGTGGGCCGTGGCGGCGCCGCCGGCTCACCGGCCGGAGACCAGCCCTCGGACGAGGTCTGGGACCGCCGCGGCTTCGTCGTCGCCGCGACCGCTGCCGCCGCCGCGTCCACCGGCGCGGGTGTCCTCGGACGCACCCTGAACGGACGGCGTGGCCGCGATGCCGTGGCGTCCCGGCAGCGGGTGGTCCTCCCCGCCCCCGGGTCCCCGGCCTCGGCGGTGCCCAGGGGTGCCCAGGTACGCGTGGCGGGCGTGAGTCCCTTCGTGACGCCGAACCGGGACTTCTACCGCGTGGACACCGCGCTGGTGGTGCCGAAGGTGGACGCGGGGGCCTGGCGGCTGCGCATCCACGGCCGAGGCGTACGACGGCCCGTGACGCTCTCCTTCGACGACCTGCTGCGCCGCGAACTGGTCGAGCGGAACATCACGTTGACCTGTGTGTCCAACGAGGTCGGCGGACCGTACGTGGGCAACGCCCGCTGGACCGGGGTGCGTCTGGCCGGCCTGCTGGCTGAGTGCGGGGTGCGGGCGCCGTCCGACGGCGGCCCCGCGGACCAGTTGGTGGCCCGTTCCGTGGACGGCATGACGATCGGCAGCCCTGTCGAGGACGTGATGGACGGCCGGGACGCCCTGCTCGCTCTCGGCATGAACGGAGAGCCGCTGCCCTTCGAACACGGTTTCCCCGTCCGGATGGTGGTGCCCGGCCTGTACGGCTACGTGTCGGCCTGCAAGTGGATCGAGGACATCGAGCTCACCACGTTCGACGCGTACGACCCGTACTGGGTCCGGCGCGACTGGGCGCGGCAGGCGCCGGTCAAGACGCAGTCGCGCATCGACACGCCGAAGCCGTTCGCCCGGCCCGAGGCGGGCACGGTGATGGTCGCCGGGGTCGCCTGGGCACAGCACAGCGGCATCGACAAGGTCGAGGTCCGTGTCGACGACGGGCCTTGGCGGACCGCCACGCTCGCGGCCGAGGACTCCCGCGACACCTGGCGGCAGTGGTCGTTCGCCTGGACGGCCACCAAGGGCGGCCACACCCTCACGGTGCGTGCCACCGACCGCACCGGTGCGGTGCAGACCGACAAGCGCACCCGCACCGCCCCCGACGGGGCCAGTGGATGGCACTCCACGGCGGTGACCGTCGAATGACCCACCCATGACCTTCTTCCGCACGGTTCCAGCGGCAGTCGCCGCGTCGATCGACAACAGGAGAGATCTGATGAACACCCGTATCCGTCGTACCGCTGTCACCCTGGCCGCAGCCGCTGTGCTGCCCCTGTCCCTGTCCGCCTGTTCCGACAGCGGCAGCGACTCGGCCACGTCTGACTCCGCCGCCAAGTCCTCCGCGTCCGCCTCGGACGACGGAATGTCCGACGCTGCGAGCAGCCCCGCGACGACGGACGAGCCGTTCGGACCGGCGTGTTCGTCGGTGCCGAAGAGCGGTGCGGGTTCCTTCGACGCAATGGCGAAGGATCCGGTGGCCACGGCGGCGTCCAACAACCCCGCGCTGTCCACCCTGGTGTCGGCAGTGAGGAAGGCGGGTCTGGTCGACACACTCAACAACGCCGAGGACATCACGGTGTTCGCGCCGACGAACGACGCGTTCGCCAAGATCCCGAAGGCCACGCTCGACAAGGTCCTCGGCGACAAGGCGCAGTTGACGAAGATCCTCACCTACCACGTCGTCGGCGGGAAGCGATCTCCGAAGGACCTGGAGAACGGTTCGTTCGACACGCTGGAGAAGTCGAAGCTCATGACGTCCGGCTCGGGAGAGTCCTACACGGTGAACGACTCCGCCAAGGTGGTCTGCGGCAACGTCAAGACGGCCAACGCCGACGTGTACATCATCGACACCGTCCTGATGCCCAAGAGCTGACGTGTGAGGGCCGGGGCCGGCTGAGAGCGGGCGGCGTGTGACGGGGTGGGGCGGGGCGGCCGGCAAGGACCGGCCACCCCGCCCCACCGCCGTCGCGTCGCACGAGCAGGCACCCCGGGCGCCGGCGCCCTGGTCACGACGTCGACGTCTGTCGGCGTGGCGAGAGTCCGGGGCGGGGGCGCGGTGTGCTGCCGGGAGGGTTCCAGGAGCGGAGCTTGTCCGGGTTGAGGGTGACCCACACCTGCACGACATGACGGACGGTCACGTCGAGGCCGATGACCGCGGCCACCTGGTGGCCGGAGCGCACCACCAGTCCGGTCCTGCCGTTGACGGACTGGGCGCGCAGTGTGGTGGGCGCGTGTCCGGAGAGCAGTGTCAGCAGGGCGCGGGCGACCTGTTCACTGCCGTGCACCGGCTCGACCAGTGCACGGATCTTGCCGCCGCCGTCGAAGAACGCCGTGACATCGCACGCCAGCAAGGACGCCAGAGCGACCGCGTCCCGGGCCGCACACGCCTGCCGGACGGCACATACCACGACATCGTGCTGCTGCGGTGTAGTGGGCTCCAGGCGCCGCCTTCGAAGGCTGCGGCGCGCGTGGCCGGCCGGCTCGCCGGGCCCCGCCTCGGCCTGCCGGGCGATGCCCCTTCCGGCAGGGGCCTCCCCTCGGACGGGCAGGGCGAGCCGGGCCAGGCAGATGCCGCCGGCGACGTCGGTCAGCCAGGAGCCGGGCGCCGCGATCTGCGCCCGCACCGGACCGGACAGCTCGTACCACCGTCGATAGGTCTCGTCGACGACGCTGTCGAGTTCGCTGCCGCTGCCCAGCATTCCGCGGACGAGAGCCAGCAGATCTCTCCGCTCGTCCAGCAGCTCCGTGATGGGCGTCGCCTCATCGGAATGCCGCATACGGCATCCTTCCCTTCGCGCAGCACCATCGGTACAGCCGCGCGTCGATCGCCCCGGTGCGGTTCACGAAGGCCGGAGCGGGCCCGGCGCCTCGTCGGTGGGATGCGTCCCGGAGGACGACCTCCCTGTTCCCTCAGTGCGTTCAACCATTCAGACCGGACAGCCACGCCGTTTGTGACATCGGCCGATCGCGCGTCACAGCGCCCGCCGGCCAGTCGCTGCCGCGCTAGGCGACAGTCCTGTTGACGAGGCACTTTTCCATGGAGATGTCACATCTTTCATGGGCTTCCTGTCATAAGAGCGACATCAACCACTCGACCGGCATTCCCGAAAGGAATTCTCATGAACCGGCATCCTCTTCGCCGAAGTGTCCGCACCCCGCTCACTGTGATGGCCACGGCGGGTATCGCCGCGGGCATCCTCGCCGCGACGGTCGTCCCGGCGAGCGCCGGCAAGGCACTCACGGCGCACACCCGAAAGCCGACGGTGGTTCTCGTGCACGGCGCATTCGCGGACGCCACCAGCTGGAACGGCGTCGTGAAGAAGCTGAAGCGGGACGGCTACCCGGTGGTGGCCGCGGCGAACCCCCTGCGCGGACTCGGCAGCGACGCCGCCTACGTCAGAGAACTGCTGGCCGGCATCGACGGGCCCGTCGTGCTCGCCGGGCATTCCTACGGCGGGGCGGTCATCACCGACGCCGCCCGTGGAGCCGACAACGTCAAGGCGCTGGTGTACATCGCCGCCTTCATACCGGACAAGGGGGAGAGCGCACTCGATCTGGCGGACAAGTTCCCCGGCAGCACGCTCGGCGCGGCCCTGCGTCCCGTCCCGGTCACCCTGCCCGACGGCTCACGGGGCCAGGACCTCTACATCGAACAGGGCAAGTTCCGCAGCCAGTTCGCCGCGGACGTCCCGAAGAACACCGCCGACATCATGGCGGTCACCCAGCGGCCCGTGACCGGTGCCGCCCTGGCGGAGGACTCCTCCACGCCTGCCTGGAAGACCGTCCCGTCCTGGGCACTCGTGGCCACCGAGGACCGCAACATCCCCGCGAGGACCCAGCACTTCATGGCCGAGCGCGCCGACGCCCGCACGGTGGAGGTCAGGGCCTCGCACGCCGTCAGCGTCTCGCGTCCCGGCGACGTGTCCCGGATCATTGAGGAGGCGGCGCGGGCGACCCGCTGACCGACCGAAAAGAGGGCGGGTGACTCCATGTCACCCGCCCTCTCGCCTTTGGTCATCGGACGGAGCCGACCCGCCGACTACTTCCGCTGCGCGAGCCAGTCGGTGAAGCGGGTCTCAGCGATGTGTGCGCCGGGGCCGGGGAGGAGGCTGGTCTCCTCGAGCTCGGAACCGAAGTACTCGGCGTGCGGGTCCACGACGACGGTACGAGGGTCGTTCCCGGCGGCGAGGCCCGTGCGGATGAACTCCTCGAACGAGAACGCCTCGGGGCCGGCGACCTCCACCACGCCGTCGAGGGGCGCGTCCATCGCCGCGCCCGCCACGGCGGTGGCCACGTCGTCGGAGTACATGGGCTGGATCTTCGCGTCGGGGACCCGCACCGTGTCGCCCTCGGTCGCCGAGTCGGCGATGCCCGTGACGAACTCGAAGAACTGTGTGGCGTGGACGATGGAGTACGCGATGCCCGACGCCTTGATGAGCTCCTCCTGCGCGACCTTGGCACGGAAGTAGCCGTTCTCCGGGAGCCGGTCGGTGCCGACGATGGAGAGCGCGACATGGTGGGTCACACCGGCCTTGGCCTCCGCACGGAGGAGGTTGGTCGTCGAGGTGCGGAAGAACTCCATGACGGCGTCGTCCGCGAACGACGGGGAGTTCGACACGTCGACCACGACGGAGGCATCCTTCAGTACTTCCGCCAGGCCCTCACCCGTGAGGGTGTTGACGCCCGTGTTGGGCGCGGCGGGCACCGCCTCGTGTCCGTGTTCCTTGAGCTTGGCGACCACCTTCGAGCCGATGAGTCCGGTTCCGCCGATGACTACAACCTTCATGACGAGGGTCCTTTCGATGAGTCTTCATGTATTTCGGGTGCGACATGCAAGTCGCGTCACGCTCCGTGCACGGGCGTGAGCCATGGGGGCAGGCCCGCGGCGCGCTGCGCCGAATCCGGGCCCGCGCGGACTACTCGACGAGCTTTCCTCGGGTCGAGACCTCTTCCATCAGCGCGGAGATCTCGTCCGGGACGGCCGGAACGGGCTCGCGGGTGATGCCGGTCGCCGGGGACCACACGAGGTTGACCTGCATCGCCGGGTCCATGTCCGGGTAGTCGCTCCGGTTGTGGCAGCCACGGGTCTCACGACGCTCCACCGCTGCTTCCAGTGTGGCTCGCGCGGCCAGGGCCGCCGACTTGAGGTCGAAGGCGTGGGCGAGATCCTGATAGCCGGCGATGTCGGGATGGATTCCGACGTCCTGCATCCGCTTCTCGATCACCGCGAGCTCCGCCAGTCCGGCGCGCAGGCCTTCCTCGTCCCGCACCACTCCGGCGTGCTCCGTCATGGTGTTGCGGATGGCGCGCTGCAGCGCACGCACGTTCTCCGGGCCGTCCGCGGCGAGCAGGTCGTCGACCTCCGCGCGCGCCTCGGCCACCGCCGCCGCCGACCGCGGCTGCGCGGTCAGCGACTCCGAGTAGGCGGCCGCCGCCTGTCCGGTGATCCGGCCGTAGACGAGCAGCTCGATGAGACTGTTGCCGCCGAGACGGTTGGCGCCGTGCAGCCCGCTCGCCGCTTCACCGATGGCGTACAGGCCGTGGACGTCGGTGCTGTGGTCCTCCGGCCTGACCCAGACGCCGCCCATCGAGTAGTGCGCCGTGGGGGCGATCTCGATCGGCTCCCTCGTGATGTCCAGCATCTGAAGGTCCAGGAGCGTCTGGTAGACGCGGGGCAGCCGCGTCATGATCGTCTGCCGCGGCAGGTGCGAGACGTCGAGCCACACCCCGCCGTTGGCCGTCCCCCGCCCTTCCTTGATCTCCGTGTAGGAGGCGAGGGCCACCCGGTCGCGGGTGGAGAGTTCCATGCGCTCGGGGTCGTAGCGGGTCATGTACCGCTCGCCGAGCGCGTTGCGCAGGATGCCGCCCTCACCGCGTGCCGCTTCGCTGACCAGGGTGCCCGCCGCGTTCTCCGGTTCGATGATGCCCGAGGGATGGAACTGCACCAGCTCGGGATCGCGCAGCCGGGCCCCGGCCTCGACGGCCAGCCGGAACGAGTCGCCGGTGTTCTCGTCGCGTCGGGAGGACGTGCGCCGCCAGATACGTGTGTGGCCTCCGGCCGCGAGGATCACGGCGTCCGCGTGGATGAGGTAGCGCGTCCCCTTGGCGAGGTCGAAGCCGTAGGCCCCGAACACGGCGCCGTCGTGGACCAGCAGCCGGGTGATGTAGACGCTGTCCAGCATCGGAATGGCGAGCTGGCTCGCGCGCCCGATGAGTGTCCGCTGGATCTCCAGGCCGGTGTAGTCGCCGGCGAAAGCGGTGCGGCGGAACTTGTGCGCGCCGAAGAACCGCTGGGAGATACGGCCGTCCGTCTCCCTGGCGAACGCCATGCCGTAGCGCTCCAGGTCGTCGATGCCCAGTGCGGCGCCCCGGGTGACGATCTCGGCGGTACGGGGGTCCCCGAGCAGGTAGCTCTCCTTGAGGGTGTCCGCGGCGTGCTGCTGCCAGCTGTCCTCGGGGTCCATCGTGGCCAGGGCCGCGTTGATACCCCCGGCGGCGAGCGCCGTGTGGGCGTCCTCCTTGGGACGCTTGCCGACGGCGAGGACGTCGACACCGGCCTCGGCCAGCTCGATCGCCGCCCGCAGGCCCGCTCCGCCGGTACCGATCACCAGCACCATGGTGGACAAACGTTGTTCGGTGATAGCCACGATTACTCCGATCGACTTGGTCGTCATCGAGTACGACCGGGCGGCGGAGGTATTTGTGACAGCGGGGGAGGGTTTCCCGTTCCCGGGGCGAGGGGACGACCGGCGATGTCGTCCCCTCGCCCCGGTACTGCCGGCCTCAGGGGAGAAGGCCGTCCAGGGGGACACCGGGATCGGCGAGGCGGGCGTCGTCGACGTCGGCCCCGGACCGGATCAGGGAACGGATCGGATCGATGACGTCCCACACATTGACGCTCATTCCCGCGAGCACACGGTTCCCGGACATCCAGAAGGCGATGAACTGCCGCTCGGCGGCCTCGCCGCGGAAGACGACACGGTCGTAGCCGTCCGCCGGCACGTAACCCGTGTACTCCATCCCGAGGTCGTACTGATCCGTGTAGAAGTACGGCAGCCGGTCATAGACGGCGTCCTGGCCGAGCATGCCGAGCGCGGCCGTGCCGGGCTGGTTCAGGGCGTTGGCCCAGTGCTCGACGCGCAGGTGCAGTCCGAGCAGCGGGTGGTAGGCGTTGGCGACGTCGCCCGCGGCGTAGACGTCGGGCGCGGACGTCCGCAGATGCTCGTCGGTGACGATGCCGTTCCGCACCTTCAGGCCCGCCTCCTGTGCGAGCTGGTCGTTGGGGGCGGCGCCGATGCCGACGACCACGGCGTCCGCGGGCAGCCGGGTGCCGTCGGCGAGCAGTACGCCGTCCACTCGGTCGCCGCTCCCGGTGATGCTCTCGACCTGGGCGCGGGGGCGCAGGGTGACGCCGTGATCCGTGTGCAGGCGGGCGAAGACCTCGGCCGCTTCACGCCCCAGCACCTTCAGCAGCGGCAGCTCCCCGTGTTCGAGGACCGTGACCTCCGCCCCCGCGGCCCGGGCGGCCGCGGCGGTCTCCAGACCGATCCAGCCGTCGCCGATCACGACGATCCTGGCCCCCGCGGTGAAGGCTTCCTTCAGCCGTTCGCTGTCTCCCACGCGCCGCAGATACATGACGTTGTCCAGTTCCGCCCCGGGAACCGACAGACGGCGCGGGGAGGAACCGGTGGCCAGGAGCAGTTTGGCGTAGGGCACACGACGCCCGTCCTCCAGCTCCACCTCCTTCGCCCCGGCGTCGACGGCGCGCACGCTCGTGCCCAGGAGCAGGTCGACCTCGTGCTGCGCGTACCAGTCCTCGGGGTGCACGAAGATCGAGTCGCGCTCCTCCTTGCCCAGCAGATAGCCCTTGGAAAGCGGCGGCCGGATGTACGGGCGCTCCCGCTCGTCGCCGACGACGAGGAGCGGGCCGTTGTGGCCGTGCTCCCGGAGTGCCTCCGCCGCCTTGCCCGCGGCCAGACCGCCTCCGACGATCACGAAGGTGTTCACTGGGGACGTCATGTTCCTCTTCTCGGAGTCCGCATGCTGTGAGCCATGGTGGGAGGGCCGCCCGCGCGACGGCGTGACGGCGCGCCCTGTGACAGGTGTTCGTTCATCCATTGGGAGACGGGCAGCGCCACGAGACCGCTGGAACAGCGGTGGCCGCGCCGCGCGCCTGTGACGGAGCGGCGCTCAGGCGTTCAGCGACGCCATGTAGGGCGCGAGCTTGTCCGGGTTCAGCACCCACATGAGACGGTCGATCCCGTCCGCCGACACATCGATGGACAGCAGGGCCATGGGGTTCCCGCCGGACGTGACGAGAGCGGCCGGCCGACCGTTGGCCTCGACCCACCGGACGTCCGACTGAGGCCAGAACCGCGGCCGGAAGGCGACCACGTACTTGGAGACGTGCGGGCGTCCGACGACCGGAATCCTCGACGCGCCGCGCATTCCGTTGCCGTCGGCATAACTGACGACGTCGGCGGCGAGCACATCCTCGAGCTCCGTCAGATTGCCCGTCTGCGCCGCCGTGACGAACACCTCCAGCAGGCGTCGGTGATCGGCCCGGCTGACCTGCTCCTTGCGCTCGGCTGCCAGGTGTTTGCGCGCACGGCTCACGAGCTGGCGGGTATTGGCCTCGCTCGTGTCCAGCATGTCCGCGACCTGTTTGTACGGGTAGTCGAATGCTTCCCGCAAGACGTATGCGGCGCGTTCGACCGGGTTCAGCTTCTCGAGCAGAACCAGAACGGCCAGTTCGAGCGCCTCGGCCCGCTCCGCGCCCAGTTGCGGATCCTGACTCGTGTCGACCGGCTCGGGAAGCCACGGGCCGGTGTACGACTCCCGCCGCACCCGGGCGGACTGGGCATGGTTGATGGCCAGACGTGTGGTGACGGTCGTCAGGAAGGCCGCCGGTTCGAGGATGTTCGTGCGGTCGGCTTTCTGCCACCGCACCCACACTTCCTGAAGGATGTCCTCGGCTTCCACGGAGCTGCCCAGCATGCGGTACGCGATACCGAAGAGCTGCGGGCGCGCTGCCAGGAAATCCTTCGTCGCCCGGTCGAGGGAGTCGGCGTCGTCCCCAGCGTGCATGGTCGTCCCTTCAGACCCCGAGATCACCATGCTACAAGCCGCCACAGCAGTGCGCCCACGGCACTGGGTGGCCTGTACAACAACCGCGAATGACGTGCTGACGACGTCACTCGCCGAGTGCCCGGGGTCCCTTGATTCCTCTGTCTCCTCGCGGCGGGCGCGTCCGGCCGTCGCCCCGCCGCATGGTCCGTGGGACCGGCGGACACGGGAAGTCCGCCCTCTCGCCGTGGGCCGGGGCGACGAGAAGACGGACCGTGGGTGTCCGGCCGGGCCGGAATCGCTCAGCCGAACTGTCCGGGGCGGTAGCCGCCCGCCGGCTGCTGATTGATCACGTTGATGCGGTTGTAGGCGTTGATGACGGCGATCTGGGAGATGAGCGCGACGAGCTGGTCCTCGTCGTAGTACTTGGCGGCGTTCGCCCAGGCCTCGTCGCTGACACCGCCGGCGGCGTCCGCGACCCGGGTGCCCTGCTCGGCCAGCTCCAGCGCCGCGCGCTCGGCGTCGGTGAAGACCGTCGCCTCCCGCCAGGCGGCGATCAGGTTGAGCCGCACCGCGGTCTCACCGGCGAGAGTGGCCTCCTTGGTGTGCATGTCGGTGCAGAAGCCACACCCGTTGATCTGGCTGGCACGGATCTTCACCAGCTCCTGGGTGGCGGCGGGCAGCCCCGACTCCGACAGCACCTTGGCGGCCGAGTTGATGTGTTTCAGAATCTTCCCCGCGAGGGCGTTGCCGAAGTAGTTGAGGCGCGATTCCATGACCATCTCCTGGCTGAGTTGCATTGACGCATTGCTGACCGGGCAACTCGGCGGAATGTGACAGGCAGTCGAGTGTGACGTGCGTCTCCTGCGCCGTTGGGCCGTCGTCCCGCGCAGGGGAAGGACCGATGCCGGGGGGGCATGGGTGATGCGGCGGGGTGCCTCGCCCCGCTCGGAGCCGGAAGCGGGTGTGTCCGCCTCCGGCTCCGCCGGGTAGTCCTCGACGGCCCGGGCGAGGTCAGGAGTCCGCGCGGACCAGCCGGACGACGTTCCAGGAGACCGGCGCGAGTTCGGCCTCCAGCACGCCGTCAGGCGTGACATGAGCACCGGCCACCAGGCGCGGGACCACCCGGTTCGGTTCCGCCTCGGTGTTCACGGCGTCGTGGTCGTCGTCGGTGAGGACCAGATGCTGTTCCAGGCGGTAGCCTCCCGGGAGACCCCGCAACGCCGCTTCCAGCTTCAACGGGCGGTCCTGCGCGCGGTTGACGGCGAGCACCGTGAGGGAACCGTCCGTCTCGTCATGGGTGACGACGGCGTCCAGGGCGGTGACGTCCCCGTGCCGGTCCGTGTGGATCCTGGTGCCGTTGATCTCCGTACGCAGCACGCGGCCCGTGGCGAAGCGGGCGGCCTGCGCGAACGGGTGGAAGATGGTCTGACGCCAGCAGGCCCCGCCGGGTTCGGTGCGGATCGGAGCGATGACGTTGACCAGTTGGGCGAGGCACGCGACGGCGACACGGTCGGCGTGGCGCAGCAGCGTGATGAGCAACGAGCCCACGACCACGGCGTCCGTGACGCTGTAGGTGTCCTCGATAAGCCGCGGCGTCTCGGCGGTCTCCAGGTTCCGCTCTCCGGGGAAGCGGGCCGCGTACCAGACGTTCCACTCGTCGAAGGACAGACGGATGTGCTTCTTGGCGTGACGCACCGCGCGTACGTGGTCCGCCGTGGACACGACGTCCGAGATGTAACGGTCCATGTGCGCGCCCGACGCGAGGAAGCTGGCCCGGTCGCCGTCCAGTTCCTCGTAATAGGCGTGCAGGGAGAGGTAGTCGACCTCGTCGTACGTCTGCTCCAGGACCTCGCGTTCCCAGGTCCCGAAGGTGGGCATCGTCGAGTTCGAGCTGCCGCAGGCGACCAGTTCGATGCTCGGATCCACCTGGCGCATGGCCTTGCCGGCCTCGGCGGCCAGGCGTCCGTACTCGGTCGCCGTCTTGTGTCCGGTCTGCCAGGGACCGTCCATCTCGTTGCCCAGGCACCACAGCTTCACCCCGTGCGGATCGGCGACGCCGTGCTTGATCCGCAGGTCGGACCAGGCCGTCCCGCCGGGGTGGTTGCAGTACTCGACGAGGGCGCGGGCGGCGTCGATGCCGCGGGTGCCGAGGTTGACGGCCATCATGGGTTCCAGGCCGAGGCCCTTGGCCCAGCCGAGGAACTCGTTCGTGCCGACCTGGTTCGTCTCGATCGAGCGCCAGGCGAGGTCCAGGCGTCGCGGCCGCTCGGCGAGCGGTCCGACACCGTCCTCCCAGTGGTACCCCGAGACGAAGTTGCCGCCGGGGTAGCGCACCAGACCGGTGCCGAGTTCCCGCACCAGGCCGGCCACGTCGCCGCGGAAGCCGGCCTCGTCCGCGGTGGGGTGCTCCGGGTCGTGGATGCCGGTGTACACACAGCGTCCCATGTGTTCCACGAAGGACCCGTACAGACGCCGGTCGACATCGGCGATGGAGAACTCCGGGTCGATGGTGAACCGGGCGGTGTGCATGTGGTGCCTTTCTCTCGGGTGTGCAGGGCGATGAACGGCCCGGGACCGGTGCGGTGCAGCAGTCACTTGAGGCCCGTGCCTTGGATGCCTTCGACGATGTGCCGCTGGAAGAGCGTGAACACGGCGATCAGTGGGATGGCGCCGAGCACGCAGGACGCCATGAGTTGCGCGTAGGGGACGCCGAACACGTCCTGGACGGAGGTGAGTCCGACGGGGAGTGTCATCATCTCGGGGTCGGTCACGACCAGCAGGGGCCACAGGAAGTTGTTCCAGACGCCGACGAACACGAAGATCGACACCGCGGACACCACGGGCTTCGACACCGGCATCACGATCTGCCAGTAGGTGCGCAGGTATCCGGCGCCGTCCGCGCGGGCGGCGTCGACGAGCTCGCGGGGTATGCCGTCGAAGAACTGCTTGAAGACGAAGACGGCCACCACGTTGGGGACTTGGGGCAGTACCACACCCCAGTAGGTGTTCAGGAGCCCCGTTTCCTGGAGGGTCAGGAACTGAGGGATCATCAGCACCTGCCCGGGAACCATGAGTCCGGCGAGGAGCAGCAGGTACATGGTGCGGCGTCCGCGGAAGCCCGTCTGGGACAGGGCGAACGCGGCCAGCGAACCGGCGACGACGGTGAGGACGGTCGTCAGCGCCGACGTGATGAGGCTGTTGGCGTACCAGTAGGGCAGCTTGCCCTTGGCGAAGAGATCGCCGTACGCGCTCAGGGTGGGGTGGGCGGTGAACCAGCCCGTCGGGTCGGTGATGACCTCCTGGGCGGGCCGGACGGAGGTGGCCAGCGCCCAGAGCAGCGGGACGAGCCACAGCACGGCCAGGGCGATCACCACACCCAGTGCGATGCGGTTGAAGAGCTTCTCGGAGTCACGGGTACGGCCGGTGACGGCGGATGTGGCGGGCCGTTGTGTCGCCGTGGGCTGCTCGGTGAGTATCGCGGTCATCGGGATGCCTCCGTGGATGCCCCGGGGTTCGGGCCGGGGAGGAGAGGGACTCCTGCGGAGCAGGGCAGGGAGATCTGGATCGCCGTCCTGGCGATGCGGCGGGTGCCGACCACTGGCCGGCACCCGTGGCTCGCACGGGAGCTGACAGAATGTGGGGCATGGCGCGGCTGGTGAAGCGGGCCTTCAGGTACCGCTTCCATCCGGCGGACGGGCAGGCGGCGGAGTCGTCGCGTACGTTCGGCTGTGTCCGCCTTGTCTGCGACCGGGCGTTGGAGGAACGCACACGCGCCTGGTTCGGCGAGCAGCGTACTCTGTCCACGGGGGAGAAGATCACCAACCCGCGGCATGAGCACCGTGACCGGGCCGGGCTCGTGAAGGCGCAGCGGGAGCTGTCCCGCAAGGCCAAGGGCCCGAACAACCGGGAGAAGGCCAGCCGGAAGGCCGCCAAGGTCCATGCTCGGATCGCCGACCGCCGTCGGGAACGTTGCGACTGCGGGGCCGTGCAAGACCGTGGTGTGAACGCGGCGAGCACCATATCGGCCGCCGGGCCGGCGGTGTCTGCCTGCGGAGACGGTGTGAGACCTCAAGGGGAGTCCTCCCGGACGGGGCGGTCGTCGACGAAGCAGGAACCCCGGCGGGCAACCGCTGGAATCCCCACCTTCAGGCATGGGGACGAAGCCAAGTCACTGGTACCTCTCGGCGCGGCGGACGAGGGCGAACCAGACCGCGGAGACGATCAGGATCACCACGAAGAGGAGCATGGACAGCGTGGAGGCGTAGCCGACCCGCCCTTCGGTGAAACCGGTGTCGTAGATGAGTTCCAGCGTCGGTTTCGTGGCACCGTCGGGCCCGCCGCCGGTCATCATGTAGATCTGGTCGAACACCTTCAGCGAGGCGATGACCTGAAGCACCGTCACCAGCACCGTGGTGCGGCCCAGCAGCGGCACGACGATGTGCCGGATGCGCTGCCACGGTCCGGCACCGTCGATGGCCGAGGCCTCGTGCACCTCGCGCGGGATGTCCTGGAGGCCGGCGAGGTACAGCACGAAGTTGAAGCCGATCGTCCACCAGACCGTCGCGGCGGCGATGGACACCATGGTCCAGTCCGGGTCGCCGAGCCAGGACGGGGGAGTGTCCACACCGACGGCCTTGATCGCGTCCTGGGCGAGCCCGACCTGGTCCGCGTAGATGTACATGAAGAGCAGGGACACCACGGCGGACGGGATCAGGAAGGGCGCGAAGAACGCGAACCGCAGGAACCACCGGCCGCGCACGAACCGGTCGACGAGGACCGCGAGGACGAGACTGAGCAGCACCAGGGGAACCGTGGTCAGCACGGTGAACCAGAGGATGTGCTTGAGCGTGCGCCAGAACTCCGGATCGCTCAGCGCGTCACCGTAGTTGGCGAACCCGACCCAGTGTCCCAGACCGCCCTTGAGCAGGGAGGTGTCGAAGAAGCTCGCCACGAGCATGTAGAGGAGCGGGCCGACGAGGAAGAGGGCGTAGAGGATTGCGAAGGGGGCCATCAGGGCGGGACCGGCCCAGTGGGTCGTTCGTGTCGGTGGAGAGGCGGCGGAAGCCGACGGTGCGGTGGCAGCCACGGGCAGACCTTTCTTGCGAAGTCCAGGGGTGTCGGGGAGCGGTGCCGTGCGGTGCCGCTCAGACGGGGGACGCCGTGTCCGCCTGCTTGCGCAGCCGCGAACGCATCGCGGCGGCTGCCGCCCGGGGGCTCTTGGCGCCGGTGAACACGGAGGTGACGGCGTCGCCCACCACGATCTGCAGGGTGCTGCCCGCTCCGCCGTACCAGGCGACCGGGTCGTAGACGGCTCCGTCGGCGGCAGCGGCGTAGTGCGACTGCGGGACCAGCTTCTTGTAGGCGGCCGAGCGCTGCGTGGGCAGCCAGGCCGGCACGTGGCCGCCCTCCGCCCAGAGCTGACTCGACCCGAGCATCGCGCGCACGAACTCCAGTGAGGTGTCGAGGCGCTGCGCCTTCGCGGACGGTGCCTTGGGCAGCACCAGGGCATGTGAATCGGCGAAGCACGCGTACGGGCGCTCGGTGAAGATGCGGGGGAAGGGCCGCATGTCGAAGGCGACCTTCGCGTCCTGCACGGCCACCACCTGCCACACGCCGTCCATGAGGAATCCGGCCTTGCCGGTGGTCAGCAGCGTGATGGCGCCCGGGCCGTCGACGCCGGTGGGCAGGACCTTCTCCTCGACGGTCATGCGCCGGATGTAGGCGAGGGCCTCCTCGGCCGCGCCGGTGTCGATGCTGACGCGCCTGCCCTGGTCGGTGACCAGAGGAGAGCTGGTCAGCTGGTGGTACAGGGAGAGGAAGAGCCGGTACTGGGTGGAGGCGTCCTTGATGGCAGCCACCGAGCCGCCCCAGTTCTTGGTGACCTCCTTGGCCGCCTTCATCGCGTCGATGAACTGGTCGGGACCGTCGATGGCGGTCAACTGCCCGCTGCCGTCCAGCAGTCCCGCCTTCTTCGCGATGTCCGTGCGGAAGTACAGGACGAAGGGATGCGTGTCGAGCGGCACCGCGTAGAGCGAGCCGTCGAGATGCGCATTGGCCCAGGGCTTGGCGTCGAACCGGTCGGCCGTCATGCCGTGCCGGGCCAGCGCCGCGGGGGCGAGCTCGGTGAGGAGGCCGGCCTCGGCGAGTGTCGGCACCTTGGACAGGTGGGCGACGGCGACCTGGGGTGGGCGGTCGCCGAGCGTGGCCAGCGTGAGCTTGGTGTAGTAGGGGTTGCCCCACACGAAGGTGGAGGACTTCAGGGTCGTGCCGGGGTGCTCGGCACCGTAGGCCTTCTCCATGGCGACCATGCGTGCTCCGTCGCCACCGGTGAACGGGTTCCAGAAGTTCAGCCGGGCCGACGCGGGCGCGCCGCCGGTGAATCCCTGTGCGAGCGTGTTGCCGCAGCCGGTCAGGGTGGTGCCGGCGACGGTCGTCCCCAGCGCGAGCGCCGCCCGCAGCAGGAGACGGCGTGACGGCGCCGAGGTTGGGACGTGCCCTGTTCGCTCCGGCATGAGTGTGCGTCCTTCCACAACGGCTGGCCCGGGGGGCAGGTGGTTCTACGTTGTAATCGTTGATTTGAAGCGGCTCGGAGTGGATCAGCCCGAGAAGTTTCCAACGTTGTACTTAGTTCAGCTGCGGTCGTCAATAGGTTGCGTCGACACTGGTGAATCGGTGGCGGCGGCTGGGCGGGTGTCCGGGGAGCTCCGTCGGGTGCCTCTGTTCCAACGTTGGAATCAGGGGGTAGGGTGACACCGGAACCATGCAGAGCGGCACAAAGGGCGGGGACGTGGCCGGAGCACGCATGAAGGACGTCGCCGCGCGCGCGGGTGTGTCCATCAAGACGGTGTCGAACGTGGTGCGGGGCGCCGCGAAGGTCGCCGAACCGACCCGGCTGCGCGTCGAGCGGGCGATCGCGGAACTGGACTACCGTCCGCACGCCTCCGCCCGCCACCTGCGTACCGGCCGCAGCGGCATCATCGCGCTGGCCTTCCCCGAACTCGTCGCCCCCTACTTCGCGGAACTCGCCGCCGAAGTGGTCGTGGCGGCCAAGGAACACGGCTACACGGTGCTCATCGAGGACACCGGCGGCGACCCCGACGAAGAACTGCGCATCGCCAGCGGACTCACCGACTCGTTGATCGACGGCGTCCTGCTCAGCCCCCTCCGGCTCGACCAGGCACGGCTGGCGGCTCTCGAACAGACGGTGCCGCTCGTCCTGCTGGGCGAGCGCTCGTACGACATCGCCGCCGATCACGTACTGATCGACAATGCCGCGGCGGCGCGCGAGGCCACCGAGCACCTGCTGGCACTCGGCCGTCGGCGGATCGCCGTGATCGGACATCAGACCGACCCGCCGTTCGCCACCTCCGCCCAGCGCATGCACGGCTACTTCACCGCCCTCCATGCCGCCGGCGTCCCCTACGACCCCCGCCTCGCGCCCCCGGTGCGCAGTTTCGGGCGGGCCGAGGGGGCCGAGGCGATGAGCCGCCTGCTCGACCTGGACCACCGTCCGGACGCGGTCTTCTGCTTCTCCGACCTCCTCGCGTCGGGCGCACTGCGCGTGGCCCACGAGCGGCACGTCGAAGTCCCGCACGACATGGCGGTCGTCGGCTTCGACGACCTGGAGGAGTCCCGCTACGCCGTGCCCTCACTCACCACCGTCTCACCGGACAAGCGTGAGATCGCCCGCATGGCCGTGGCGGCACTGCTCGACCGGATGTCGGACGAACCGGTCAACCTCCCGACCACGCTGACGGCCGGTCACCGGCTGGTGGTCCGCGAGAGCAGCGCCGGACGTCCGTCCACGCCGACGGGGCCAGGCACCGGCGACGCGTGACGCCGTTTCCGTCCGGCCCGGTCACCGAGTCCGGTGCCGTCGCCCTGCGCCGAGCGCGCTGTGGGCCGCGGAGCGGGTGTTAGCTTCGGGCGCATGGACGACAGCGTGTACGTGGGCAACGCCGGCAAGGACGCGGCACTGGACCGGGGCTGGCTGCTCGGGCATTTCAAGGAGCCCGGCGATCCCCGCCGGAGCGAGGCCGTGGAGATCAAGTGGGGCGTCCACCGACGCGGTGAGCGGCGCGAGCAGTGGGTGCGGGGAGAGACACGCACAGCTCTCCAGGTCCTCGTCAGCGGCCGCTTCCGCGTCGAGCTGCCCGGTCGCAGTGTCGTGCTGGCGGAGCAGGGCGACTACGTCGTCTGGGGCCGGGGAGTGGACCATTCCTGGGTCGCCGAGGAGGAGTCGGTGGTGCTGACCGTGCGATGGCCCTCCGTCCCCGGATACGCCGTGCCGCAGGAGGAGGACGGGGAGACGAACGCGCGGGCGTAAATGCGTGACGATGGCCGGCCGTGCGTGCGTGACGGTCGTCGGCCGTACGTACGTGACGGGGGCGTGGCCGGCCGCGCTCGCGACTGACCGCGACTGGGCCGGCCACCGATGCCGCGCGCCCGTGGCGATCGTCGCCCTCGTACGAAATCGCGCCGACGCCGGTCACCGCGTGCGTGCGGGACTTGGCGGACCGTGTTAGTTTCCGGGCGGCGGCGCGCCGGTGCCTGCCCCGGACGAGGAGTGCGCCGTACCCGCTCCGCAAAGACGACGCACAAGGGGAGGCTTCGTGGACGCGGACAAGCGCTCGCTCGGCCCGGCGCCCGCGGTGCACGGGTCCCGCCCGCTGGACGTCGAGTGGGACCACGGATCACCGTCGGCGAAGCACAACACGGATGCCGACATCCAGGTTCATGCGTACGACGAGGACACCTTCATCCTCCGGCAGAACATGGCGATCAACTATGAGGCGCCGTTCATGTTCCTGCTCTTCGGACGCGAGCGGGCGGTGCTGCTGGACACCGGGGCCACCGCGTCCGCGGAGTACTTCCCGCTGCGCCGCGTCGTCGACGGTCTGATCGCCGACCGGCTCCGCCGGCATCCGTACGACGGGTACGGGCTGCTCGTGCTCCACACCCATCCGCACGGCGACCACATCGCCGCAGACGCGCAGTTCACGGGCCGCCCGGACACCCAGGTCGTGGGAGCCCGACTCGACACCGCATGGGACTACTTCGGGTTCCGCGAGGATCCCGACCGGGTGGCACGGATCGACCTCGGGGACCGCGTGCTGGAGTGCTTCTCCACGCCGGGACACCACGAGGCGGCGGTCACCTACTACGACCCCTGGACGGGATTCCTGCTCACCGGCGACACGGTCTACCCCGGCCGGCTGTACGTGGCGGACTGGCCGGCCTTCACGCGGACCGTCGACCGCCTGATCGACTTCGCGGACAGCCGTCCGGTGACCCACGTGCTCGGGTGCCACATCGAGATGACGCGAGAGCCCGGCGTGGACTACCCGATCCGGACCACCTACCAGCCCGACGAGCCGCCGTTGGAGATGGCCCCGGGCCGGCTGCGCGACATCAGGGCGGCGATCGACGAGGTCGGCGACCGGCCCGGCCGGCACCCGTTCCCCGCCTTCGTCATCTGCCGCGGCGCCTGAGAGTCCGGTCATGCCTCGCAACGCGGTGATCGGTGTGGACATCGGCACGTCGAGCAGCAAGGGCGTCCTCGTCGGCCTCGACGGTGTACTGATCCGTTCCGCCGTCCGGGAACACACCCCCACGAGGCCCGGTCCCGGCCGCTTCGAGATGGACGCCTCGGTGTGGTGGCGCGAGTTCACCGAACTCGCCCGGGAGCTGAACGCACCCGGAGACACCGGCGTGGTCGCCGTCGGGGTCAGCGGCATGGGGCCCTGCGTCCTGCTGACCGACGAGCACGACGCCCCGCTGCGCCCCGCCGTCCTCTACGGAGTGGACACGCGCTCCGTCCGCCAGATCCGGCGCATCGAAGAACGGCTCGGCGCGGAGGAGATCATCCGCCGCGGCGGATCCGCCCTCTCCACCCAGGCGGCGGGGCCGAAGATCGCCTGGATCGCCGACGAGGAGCCCGAGCTCTACACCCGGGCCCGACGCCTGTACATGCCGAGTTCCTGGCTGGTCAGGAACCTCACGGGGAACTACGTCCTCGACCACCACTCGGCGAGCCAGTGCACCCCGCTCTACGACACCCTCGCCTGTGAGTGGTACGCCCCCTGGGCCGCCGAAGTGGCACCGGGCATCGAGCTGCCGCCGCTGCGCTGGTCCGGCGAGGCGGCCGGCACGCTCACCGCCCGGGCCGCCCGGGAGTCCGGTCTGCCCGCCGGCATCCCGGTCACCACCGGAACCATCGACGCCTGGGCCGAGGCGCTGAGCGTGGGCGCGCAGAACAACGGCGACCTGATGCTGATGTACGGCACCACGATGTTCCTCATCCACACGGTGCCCGAGCCCCTCACCAGCCCGTCCCTGTGGGGCACGGTCGGCGCGATCCGGGGCACCCGCAACCTGGCCGGCGGCATGGCCACGTCCGGCGCCGTCACCAACTGGCTGCGCGACCTGTTCACCGGCACCGACCACACCGAACTCACCCGTCTGGCCGCCGAGTCGGGCCCCGGCGCCAACGGCCTGCTGATGCTCCCGTACTTCTCCGGCGAGCGCACCCCGGTCATGGACCCGGACGCCCGCGGAGTGATCGCCGGACTCACCCTGTCCCACACCCGCGGCGACCTCTACCGGGCCGCTCTGGAGGCCACCGGGTTCGGTGTCCGCCACAACATCGAGGTCATCGAGGCGGCCGGCGGGGACATCCGACGCGTGGTCGCGGTCGGGGGCGGCACCCAGGGCTCCCTGTGGACGCAGATCGTCTCCGACATCACCCGCCGTCCGCAGGAGGTGCGGACCACGACCATCGGCGCCGGCTACGGCGGCGCGCTGCTGGCCGCACAGCTCGTCGCGGACGTCACCGTCGAGGAATGGAACCCGGTGCGCGAGGTGGTGACGCCCGATGCGCGGAACACCGGACGATACGACGAGTTGTACGACCTCTACCGGCGTCTGTACCTGGAGACCTCGTCGACGGTCCATATCCTGGCGGCACTTCAGGAGCGCTGACGGCCGCCGTCGGCTCGTCACGGACCTCGGCCGGAAGGTGCGCGGGCACGTCGACCTCGGTCGCGCCACACCCGTCGAGTTCCCGAGGAGGAGACACGGCGCCACCTCGACGCCACCAGGTCGAGGACTTGAGCGCGCGGCACCGTGCGTCGTGACTCAGGGTAACCGCACGCACACGTCGAGGCCGCCGGCTGTCCCCGCTGAACGTGTGCCGGAGGCCTGGGGCTCGGCCGCAGGTCTCCGGTTGCGGGTTGTCCGCGCAGTTGTTTGAGTGGAGTTTGGTCTATGGACACCTCAACCGCGACAGCAGCTGCCGCCACGGGCGGCGCCGGCCGGATGACAGGCGGCCCCGGCAGAGCGGCGGCAGCGGGCAACACAGGTCGCGATGCCCGCGAGGGAGGGACTGACGGTGGCTCACCATCACAAGTCCAACAAACAAGTCGAAGGCGACCCGGACACGGGCCATGGGCGGGGCCTGCCGCTGCGCCCCGACGACGACGAGCTGGAGCGACGGACGGAAATGGACCGGGCGGAACTCCGCGCCCAGCAGGCTGAGGAAGTCTGACGAGCAGGCTGATGAGGTTCCGGCCGCGCGAGCGGGCCGTCGGACCTCTGATCCCCGGCCGAAGCGAAGGAGGTGTTCCCATGTCCTCGAAGCGACGCCGTAAGAAGAAGGGCAGGCGCAAGCACGCGGCAAACCACGGGCGTCGGCCTCAGTGCTGACGGGCGCGGCGCGGCGGTGCTGCGCCGGGCTTTTCCACGGTGGGCCCAGGTGCCGATTCCCCCGGGGCGGTTCTTCCCCCGGGGGTGTGGCGTGCCCGGGTGCGCCTCTCCGGGCCTCCCGGGCCTCGTCCCTCCTCGTCGCCCCCGGGCTGTCGTCCCCGGGTCGGATGGGAACTCGTTCCCGTCGCGGTCGGTGACCGTCGCGAACCAGGATGTGACCCCGACCGTGAGCCAGGATGTGACCCAGACCGTGCGGCAGTCGGGCTCGTGGAGCGTCTCGAAGGGGCAGCCGTCTCGATCGGAGGGGTAGCCCTCCCATCTCCCGCGGGAGGACGTGGACGGCCTACCGGCATGAGCCAGTGGTCCTGGCCGAACGGCTGCGGTGCGCGATCTTAGAACCCCAGGTCGCTCAGGCCCGGGTGGTCGTCGGGGCGGCGCCCGAGCGGCCAGTGGTACCTGCGCTCCTCCTGCGTGATGGGGAGGTCGTTGATGCATGCCAGACGGACCCGCATCAGCCCTTCGTCGTCGAACTCCCAGTTCTCGTTCCCGTAGGAGCGGAACCAGTTGCCCGAGTCGTCGTGGCACTCGTAGGCGAACCGCACCGCGATCCGGTTCTCGGTGAACGCCCACAGCTCCTTGATGAGCCGGTAGTCCTGCTCCCTGGTCCATTTGCGGGTGAGGAAGGCGACGATCTCCGCACGCCCGTCGACGAACTCGGCACGGTTGCGCCAGCGGCTGTCGACCGTGTAGGCGAGCGAGACCTGTTCAGGGTTCCGGGTGTTCCATGCGTCCTCGGCGAGACGCACCTTGGTGATCGCGCTCTCCCGGGTGAACGGGGGCACGGGAGGCTTTGCGGCCATGCTGTCTCCCAGAGCCCGTCCGGCGGGCGGACGGTTCCGTTGCGGCCAGGTGTGTTCCACCGTTCATTCGATACCTGCGTCCTGGTGATCGCAACAGCGGCCGCCCGGGCGGAGCGGCACACCTGCCGGCCTGCGCGGGCGGCGTGTCCATGGCCCGGGCGCCGTCCGGCGTTCCCGTCCCGGCAGCCTCATGTCCGCGGCCGGGACGGGGAGATGACACGTGTGCGGGCCGGAGTCAGGAGGCCGGGACCTCGTCCACGAAGGCAGTCCCGGCGCCGCGGTACGCGGCCACCTTCGCGGCCACCTGTGCCGGGGTGAGGACCTGGTCCTTGACGTGCAGCACGTAGTCGACCTGTTCGTCGTAGGCGCGGGCCGTGGTGGAGGTCTGGCCGTTGAGGTCGATCAGCCACTGGTTGAAGTTGATCGACATCGGCCGCTCGGGCAGGTACTGGGGGTCGTGGGTGCCGAAGAGCTGCCCGTCGATGTAGTACTTGATGCTGCCGCTGTCGATGGTGACGATCAGGTCGTGCCAGCCGGCGTAGCTCTGGCGTGCCTCGGTGTGCTGGTTCACGGCCTGCCAGGGGTCCGGGTTGTAGGTCTCCCAGGACGTGGTGTACAGGATGTTGCCGGTCTCGCCCCAGCCGCCGTTGGGCAGGTACTCGAAGTCGTACTCGGAGTAGTCGTCGGCCATCGGCGCCTTGAGGTCGTTGATGGTGAAGAAGGTCTGCACCAGACGATCGCCGTCGGGTCCGGACGCGGGGGCGTCGGTGAACTTCACCCGGGCCGCGTAGGTGCCGTTCTTGAACTTCGTGCTCTTGGAGACGACTTCGGTCTGCCTGGTGGACTCGGCGGTGCCCGCGGTGGACGTCTGGAGGTTCATCACCGAGTTGCCGGAGACGGTGGGGAAGGTGACCTTGGACGGGTCCCAGGTGGCGCCGGGCACGCCGGGGCCGCCGGAGTTGGAGCGGACGTTCCAGCCGTGGGCGGCGAGGGCCGGGTCGGTGTGGGATGTGTAGGAGAAGTCGTCGAACAGCGTCTGGCCGCCACCGGGCGGGTCGGTCGGATCAGTGGGGTCGGTCGGATCGGTCGGGTCGTTGCCCTCCGGCGCCGTGCCCCAGACCGTGCTGCCCGCGAGCTGCGCGGTGACCTTGTTCCAGTCTGCGTACGAGGTCAGGGAGGAGTTGAAGGAGTAGTCGTCCGACTGGGTCAGGGTCTGCCAGTTGGACTGGTAGAAGCGCAGTTGCATGTCGCCGGTGTCGGCGCCCGGCGCGAGTGTTCCGGCGCCCGAGGTGAAGGCGATCTCCAGGTACTGGTCCGCGGTCGCGGTGGGGTGGTTCAGCGCGCCGAACGTGCCGGTGATGTTGGCGCACCCCTTGACCGCCCAGGAGCAGGCGAACCGGTAGGAGGCGTTCGCCGAGTCCGCCTTGAAGTAGTAACGGATCTTCACCTGGCTCAACTGCACGGTGGACGTCCCGGTGTTGCGCACCTTCAGCCAGGGTTCGCTCTGGTCGGCGGTGGCCCCGCCGGAGCTGGTGCGGTACTGGACGGCGAGGCCATCGGCGGTGGCGGCGGTCGCGTTCATCGGGACGGCGGCCAGGGCGGTGCTGCCCAGGAGCGCTGACAGGGCCAGGGCCACTCGGCGGCGGCCGGTGGCGGGACGGGTTCTCATCCGGGTTCCTTTCGGGGAGTCTCCCGCGTCCGGCGGGAGGGTCGGGGGTTTCCGGAGCGTTTTCGGGCGCGCTGAGCCGCTGGGCGTGGAACACGTCGGCGGGCGTGGCGCGTGGGCCTCGGACCAGGACGGGGCGGTCCCTTCGGGGGCCTTCAAGGAGTGACAGAGCTCAAGGGGATCCGTGTGAAAGCAGTGGGCCGTCCCGCGGCGGGCACGGCGCTCAGCGCCCTGCGGACACGGGTCGTCGAGCCCGCGGTGCCACGAGCCGGCCGAGTTCACCAGGGCGTCGCGGCTCCCGGCCGTTCGGGCACACCATGGGCGGGCGAGCGGTATCGCATGGTTCACCTCTGGGGGGCTGGAGGGAAACTACACACCACACTTGACCAGTTGACCGGCCGACGGTTTACCAGTCGGCCTCGGACGAAGGTGGCATAGACCAATGTGGCCGTCAAGTACCCCTCAAGCAAAGGAAATTGGTGGGTGCCCGACCGGCTGGTGGGCTGGTTCGCGTACGCCGAGCCCGGCTAAAGTCGGTTTACCAGCAGACCAGTTATGGTCAGGGCCGCACCGGCACCTCTCCCAACGACGAACGAGAGTCCTGCATGGAGATCGACCCCGCAGCCTCCCGCGCGGTACTCAAGCGCGAGAAGGTGCGCGACGCCGTCCTCGCACTCGTCGAGGAGCGCCGGCCGGGAGACGCGATTCCCTCCGAGCGCGCCCTCTGCGCCGAGCTGGGGGTGTCCCGGCCCACGCTGCGGGCGGCGGTGGACCAACTCGTCGTCGCCGGGCTGCTGGTACGCGAGCACGGCCGTGGCGTGTTCGTGGCCAGCGAGAAGATCACTCAGGAACTGGTCCAGGGCAGCCGGACCTTCAGCCTGCCCCAGGCCGTGGGGGAGTGGACCAGCAGGCTCCTCGAGGTGAGCACGCAGTCGGCGGGCGCCAGAGTGGGCCGCAAGCTGCGCGTCTCGCCGGCGGCCAGGATCCGGTACGTCGCGCGTCTGCGCCTGGTCGACGGGTCTCCGATGGCGATCGAGTACCTGTATATCCCCGCGGATCTGGTCCCGGACCTGACCAGTGACGAACTGGAGAACGGCGACCTGTACGAGCACCTCGGCCGACGCCACGGCATCCAGGTCGGCGAGGCGGTGCAGGCGATCGAGCCCACCGTGGTGACCCGCGGCGAGGCGGACCTGCTCGACGTACCGGAACTCTCGCCGGCCCTCCTCTTCGAACGCCTCACCTCTGACGCTCAGGGCCGGCCGGTGGAGTACGTGCACTCGCTCTACCGCGGGGACCGCTATCGCATCGTCTCCCGGCTGACGCTGGGCCCGCGCACCGAGCACCCGTCACCGCGCGACGGCCACCACCCCGGAATACCGCCGGGCGACATCATGCCGGGAGAACCCGTCACGTTCTCCACGCGTGGTGAAGTGCAGAACGCCCCCTGACTTGCGGGCAGTTCACATCGGCGGCGGAGCGGGGTGACCGGCCCCGCGGTGTCGCACTGACGTGCGCGGGCCGCCGTCGCCGCACCGCCCGCCGTGCGCGCGGACCGCGCGCGGTCGCCCTGCCGGCATCCGGCCTGCCGATCGCCGTCACCTCGGCGTTCGGCTCGTCGGAGTGCCCCCGACCCGAGCGGCTTCTATTAAATTAGTAATTAATCTTGACAGGGTTTCGGCTCCGGGCCACAGTCGTCGCCGTGATGCCGCCGGCCCCGCGCGGCCCGCATCGCGTCCCCCTCTGCTTCCCAACCTCCGGGAGAGGCAAGTGGCTCCACGCTCACCCGCACTCAGACCGACCCGATCACGCACCACCCGCCCGGCGTCCGCGACGGCCGCCGCCTGTGCGCTCTGGCGGCAGCGTCACGAGGACGGCGCCCGGCGGGGCCGGACCAAGCGCCAGGAGTTCCCGAGTGCCGCGTTCGACGGCGCGCTCGTGGAAGTCGCCGGCCCGCACGGCTCGATCGAGGCCGCGTTCCGGGGAGTCGACGGACGCGTTCACGCCAACCAGTTCAAATAAATTAGTAATTAATCTTGACGTGGCGGGAGAGCCACGCGAACCTGGATCCGCCGCGAGCGGGGCACCGGCCGTCAGGAGGGCCGCCCCCGGCGCGGGGATCCGCAGGGAGACCCTCATGACGAACCATCAGCCAAGCCGACGGCACGTGCTCGCCGGACTCGGCGCCACCGGGACGGCGGCGCTGCTCAGCGGCTGTGTCACCTCCAGCTCCTCATCCAAGACCTCCTCGAAGGGCGCGGTCACCCTCCAGTCCAACCTGTCGGCACCGCAGGCCAAGGCCGCCATGCAGGACATGGTCGCCGCCTACGGCAAGAAGGGTTCCGGACAGGTCAGCCTGAACACCGTCGCCGCCGAGACCTTCCGCACCCAGCTGCCGACCTATCTGACCTCCGCCAACCCGCCGGACGTGTACACCTGGTACCCCGGCTCGGTCGCCGACGCCTACGCCAAGAAGAACCTGCTCCTCGGCCTCGACGACGTCTGGAACTCCTCACCCGACCTCAAGCGCTACTCCAAGGCGCTGCACACGCTGTGCACCGCGACGTCGGGCAAGAAGGTCTTCGTGCCCACCACCTACTACTGGTGGGGCATGTTCTACCGGAAGTCGAACTTCGCCAAGTGGGGTGTGAGCGAACCCTCGACCTGGGACGAGTTCCTCGACCTGTGCGACAAGCTCAAGTCCAAGGGCGTGGACCCCATCGGGCTCGGCGCCGGCGGCAACACCGCGTGGGTCGCCTCCGCCTGGTTCGACTACCTCGACATACGGATCAACGGCGCCGAGTACCATCGCCGGCTGCTCGCCGGAGAGCACCGCTTCGACGACCCCGAGGTGCGCAAGGTCTTCGACCGCTGGCAGGAGGTGCTGCCCTTCTTCGACCCGAACGGCACCGCCGTCGCCTTCCAGGACGCCACGACCTCCCTGCTCAACGGCCGCAGCGGCATGATGCTGATCGGCACCTTCTTCGCCGACGCCGCCCCCAAGGACGCGCTCGACGACATCGACTTCTTCCGCTTCCCCGTCATCGACCCGAAGGTGCCCCTCGCCGAGGAAGCGCCCACCGACGGCTACTTCGCCAGCGCCCGCACCGGACGCCACGAGCAGGTCTCCGGCCTGCTCGAATACCTCGCCACACCGCAGGCGCAGGAGATCTACATCAAGGGCTCCTCCGGCACCGTCCTGCCGTGCCACCCCGACGCGAAGGACGCCGGCACCCCGCTGGTGAAGAAGGGCCGCAAGCACATCGAGGCGGCCGCGGAGATCACCCAGTTCTTCAACCGCGACTCCAGCGACGCCCTCCAGCCCACCGCCGACACCGCGCTGACCAAGTTCCTCGCCAAGCCCAAGGAGGTCGGGAGCATCCTCACCACTTGGCAGCGCGACGCCCAGAAGATCTGGAACGCCTGACATGGCCGTCCTGACCGCCACCCGACGCAAGACCCCGGCCCCGACCCCGCCCCGCGGCGGTCGGGGCCGGGGCCCCCGGCGCACACCCCCGCTCGTGCTCGCCTTCGTCCTCATCCCCCTTCTCGCCGAGGCCGTGTGGGTGTTCTGGCCCGCGCTTCAGGGCTTCTACCTCGCTCTGACCAGCTGGGACGGCGTGTCAGCGCCGAAGTTCGTCGGTCTCGACAACTTCCGTGAGATGGCCGGGGACGACATCTTCCGCAGCGCCGTCGGCCACACCGTCCTGTGGCTCGTGCTGTTCGGCGGACTGTCCGCACTCCTCGGCCTCGGCGCCGCGCTGCTGCTCCAGCAGGAACGCCGCGGCATCGGCTTCTACCGCGCGGCCCTGTTCCTGCCCGTCGTCTTCTCCCTCGTCGCCACCGCCCTCGTCTGGCAGGCCATCTACCAGCCCGACGGCGTACTCAACCAACTCCTCGACGGGATAGGCCTCGGCGGCCTGCGTCACGCCTGGCTCGCCGACCAGGACACCGCCCTGTACGCGGTGATCGTGCCTGCGCTCTGGCGCCAGATCGGCTACGTGATGGTCCTCTACCTCGCAGGCCTCAAAGGCATCGACCCGGCACTCTACGAGGCGGCCAAGGTCGACGGCGCCGGACGCCTCCAGCGCTTTCGCCATGTGACGCTCCCTCAACTGCGCAGCGTCAACGCCGTCGTGCTGTCCGTGATCATCATCGACTCGCTGCGCTCATTCGACGTGGTGTGGTCGCTGACCCGGGGCGGCCCCTACCACTCGTCCGAACTGCTGAGCACCTACATGTACTCCACCGCGTTCCAGTCACTGCGCCTCGGATACGGCTCCGCCCTGGCCGTCGTCATCTTCCTGCTGGCCTTCGGCGTCATCGCCTCCTATCTCGTCCGCGCCTTCCGGGAGGCCGACTGATGTCCGCCACCCAGCCCCGCGCGTCCGCCTCCCGTCCCCGCACGTCCGCTCCCCGTTCCCGCACGTCCGCCACCGCACTGCGCCGCCGGCGGGCCGCCACGGCCGGCTTCCACCTCGGCGCCGGGACACTGGCCGTGCTGTGGCTGCTGCCCATCGCCCTGGTCCTGGTGACCAGTCTGCGGTCCTTCAACGACATCGCCGCACACGGTCTGGGCAGCCGGCCCCACTCCTTCACCCTGGACAACTTCCACCAGGCCTGGTCCGACGGCGGCCAGCAGCGCGCTCTGATCAACAGCCTGGTCGTCACCGTCCCCTGCGTCGCGGTTACCCTCGCGCTCGCCGCCATGGCCGCGTTCGCCCTCAGCCGCTTCGAAATGCCCTTCCGCCGCTCCCTGTTGCTGCTGATGCTCGGCGGCAATCTGCTGCCCCCGCAGATCCTGCTCATCCCGGTGTCGAAGCTCAGCGAGCTGATGGGCCTGTACGACACCCTGCCCGCCCTGCTCGGCGTGCAGATCGGCTTCGGCGTCGGCTTCTACGTCTTCGTCCTGCACGGCTTCATGCGGGCGATCCCCGCCGAGATCCAGCAGGCCGCCGTCGTCGACGGCGCCGGACCCTGGCAGATCTTCTGGCGCATCATCCTCCCGCTCACCCGGCCCGCGCTCGCCGCGCTCAGCGCCCTGTCCTTCACCTGGATCTTCAACGACCTGCTGTGGGCCATCACCGTGCTGCGCAGCGACACCAAGATGCCGATCACCGCGGCCCTCATCGGACTTCAGGGACAGTACGTGTCCATGTGGAACGTGATCGCCGCCGGATCCGTCATCGCCGCCGCCCCCACCGTGGCCGTGTTCCTCCGTTTCCAGCGCCACTTCGTGGCCGGACTCAACCTCGGAGCAGTGAAGTGACGACATCCCAGCGCTGGACGCTGCGCACCGAGCGCACCGGCTACACCGTGCGGCTCTCCCCGGACGGCCCGTGGGCCGAACTGGAGGCATGGGGGCCGCACGGCGCCGAGCATGGACCGTCGGCGCTGGACTGGTCGCACCGCACCCACTTCATCACCCCCGCCGACGCCGCCCCCGCCGAATACCTGCCGCAAGGACTGCGGCCCTTCACCGGCGCCGACCTCATCGCCTCGCGACCGGGTGGGGAACGAGGCGTGTGGTGGACCTTCGACGGCGCCGTCGAGGAACCCGGCGCACTGCGGCTGACGTTCACCGACGAGCTCCTGGGCCTGCGCACGACCCTGTGCTACGCCACCGTGCCGGAAACCGACGTCATCCACCGGTGGACCGAACTGACCTGCACGGGAGAGGAAGAACTGCGCCTGGAACGGCTGGATTCGGCCGCCGTGACCGTCCCCGTCACCGAAGGGGCCCGGCTGACGTACCTCACCGGCCAGTGGTCGCAGGAATTTCAGCACACCCAACTCGACCTCACCCGCGGCACGTTCACGATGGGCAGCACCCAGGGCGTACCAGGACACGCGTACGCGCCCTGGCTCGCCGTCCAGGACGCGGCCGCACCGCGCGAAGCGCCCGCCCCCACGTACGGCATCGCCCTGGAATGGGCGGGCAACTGGCACATCGCCGCGGAGGCGGAACCCGGAGGCACGGTACGGGTGCGGGCCGGCCGCGTACCGCACGAAGGCGCGGTACGGCTCGCCCCCGGGGACACCCTGACCACACCCCGCCTCGCCTGCGCCTTCAGCTCGGACGGCCTCGACGGCCTGTCCCGCGTCTGGCACCGCTACGAACGACGTCTCGCGGGCGGACGACTGCGCCGCCCCCGCAAGGTCCTCTACAACTCCTGGGAGGCCACCGGCTTCGACGTGGACGCCGCGAGCCAGCTGGAACTGGCCAAGGCGGCCGCGGACATCGGGGCCGAGCTGTTCGTCGTGGACGACGGATGGTTCACCGGCCGCGCCGACGACACCGGAGGACTGGGCGACTGGGCGCCCGACCCGGCGGCCTTTCCCGACGGATTCGACCGTTTCGTCGACGACGTGCGGGCCCTGGGCCTGGACTTCGGACTGTGGATCGAACCGGAAGCCGTCAGCCCGGCCGGCCGTCTGTACGCCGAGCACCCCGAGTGGGTCTATCGCATCGACGGCCGCCCCGCCCGCCGGGTGCGCAACCAGCTTCTGCTCGACCTCGGCCGCACCGACGTCCAGGAGTTCGTCCTCGGTACCCTCGACAAGCTGCTGACCGGCCATCACATCAGCTATCTGAAGTGGGACATGAACCGGCCGCCGACCGAACGCGGCCGACCGGGAGCCGGTCCCGCGGACCACCTGGACCTCGACGCCGAACACGTCCGCGGATACCTGCGCGTACTGGACCATCTGCGCACCGCCCACCCCGACGTCACCGTCGAGGGCTGCGCGGGCGGCGGCGGCCGCATCGACCACACCACCCTCGCCCGCACCGACGTCGTCTGGCCCAGCGACAACACCGCACCGCTGGACCGCCTTGCCATCCAGTACGGCTTCCTGCACGCGCACGCACCGCACGTGATGAGCTCCTGGGTCACCGACGCCCGCGGCGTCTTCGACCCGCGACCGCGCAGCCTCGCCTTCCGGTTCGTCACCGCCATGTGCGGAGTACTCGGCGTCGGCGCCGACCTGCGCCACTGGACTCCGGGCCAACTCGCCGAGGCGGCCGGCTGGATCAGCCGGTACAAGGAGGTCCGCGACGTCGTGCACCACGGCGAGGCCCGCCTGCTCGGCACGGTGCGGGACGCCACCTGCGGAGTGCAGTACGACGCCGAGGACGGCCGCCGCGTCGTCGTCGCCGCCTTCAGCACCGGACGGCTGGACGGCGCCCCGCTCGTGCCCGGCCGCCCCGCCCGGCTGCGGCTGCGCGGGCTCGACCCCACCGCCGCCTACACGGACGCCGCGTCCACGACCGCGTACAGCGGCGCACACCTGCTGCACTACGGACTGCCCCTGGCGTGGAGCGCCGACCACGACGCCGAACTGGTGGTGCTGACCCGTCACTAGATCACCGGCACCCGCGCCCGCCACCCGTCCCACCACCCCCGACCAAGGAGCCGAACCACACCATGGACCCGTCACGACGGCACGGCGCCCGCTTCACCGGCCGAACGGCCGTGATCACCGGCGCCGCCTCCGGCATCGGCGCCGCCACCGCCGAACGCCTGGCATGGGAAGGCGCCGCCGTGGTCCTCGCCGACATCGCCGAGGAGCGCGGCCGGGCGGTGGCCGAGCGCATCACCAAGGACGGCGGCACGGCCGCCTTCGTGACCGCCGACGTCTCGGCCGAGCAGGACTGGCGGCGGATCGCGGACGCCGCCCACACCTACGGACCTGTCGGCGTGCTGGTCAGCAACGCGTTCACCGTCGACGTCACCCCGGCCGACCGGATGTCCCTCGCGTCCTGGGAGCGGCAGCTCGCCGTCAATCTCACCGCATCCTTCATCGGCTTCAAGACCGTCCTGCCCGACCTGCGCACCGTCGGCGGATCCGTCGTCCTCACCTCGTCGGTCCACGCACACAGAGGCCTGCCCGGACACCCCGCGTACGCGGCCTCCAAGGGCGCCCTGCTCTCCCTGTGCGGCCAGCTCGCCGTCGAGTACGGGCCCGAGGTGCGGGTCAACGCCGTCCTGCCCGGCCCCGTGCTCACCGGCGCCTGGGACCGGGTACCGCCCGAGGACCGGCGGCGCAGCGTCGCCGAGACGGCGGCCCGAAGATTCGGCACTCCCGAGGAGGTGGCCGCCGCCATCGCGTTCCTCGGCGCCGACGAGGCCTCCTTCATCACCGGAGCGCACCTCGTCGTCGACGGAGGGTGGAGCGTCGTCAAGGCATCCGCGTGATCATTGCAGCGTTCACACCCGAGGAGAAAGGCACTACGCCATGACGCCCTACGCCCGCCGCGGACTGCACGGCCAGACCGTGGAAGCACTCGCCCGCCGCATCCTGGGAGGCGACATCCCGGAGGGGGCCACGCTCGACCTCGTCGCGCTGCAGAGCGAACTGGACGTCAGCCTCACCGCACTGCGCGAGTCCCTGAAGGTGCTGGCCGCCAAAGGCATGGTCGACGCACGCCAGAAACGCGGCACGTTCGTGCGAGCCCGCGCCGACTGGAACCTGCTCGACGCCGACGTGCTGCGCTGGCAGTTCGAGGGCGGCACCACCACCGGCGCCGACCACGCGCTGCTGCGCAACCTCGCCGAGGTCCGTTCCATCATCGAGCCGGCCGCCGTACGCCTGGCCGCCGAGCGCCGCACCGACGACGACCTCGCCGCCCTGGACGAAGCCCTCGCGGCGATGGGGGAGCACGACGCCGACGCCGCGCACGCCGTCGACGCCGACCTCGCCTTCCACCGGGCGCTGCTCACGGCCACCCACAACGAACTCCTCGAGCGCATGGAAATGGTCATCGAGTCCGGCCTCGCCCAGCGCGACCGGCTCGTGCACAGCTCTCCGCACAGCGAGGATCCGGTACCGGCCCACCGCGCCGTCCTGGACGCCGTACGCGACCAGGACCCCCAGGCCGCCGAGGCCGCCATGCACGCCCTCCTCGAACAGGCCGGACGCGATCTCGACCGGATCGACGGCTCCGATGACACGAAAGGCACCGGCGGCAAGTGAAGATCGCCCGCATAGAAACCTTCCTGGTCCCGCCACGCTGGCTGTTCTGCCGGATCGAGACCGACGACGGAGTCGTCGGCTGGGGCGAACCCGTCGTCGAGGGACGCGCCGAGGTCGTCCGGGCCGCCGTCGACGTCCTCGCCGAGCATCTGATCGGCGGGGACCCGCTGCGCATCCAGGACCACTGGCAGGTCCTCACCAAGGGCGGCTTCTACCGGGGCGGCCCGGTGCTTTCCAGCGCGGTCGCCGGCCTCGACCAGGCCCTGTGGGACATCGCGGGCAAGACCTACGGCGCACCCGTGCACGCCCTGCTGGGCGGCCCCGTACGCGATCGCGTCCGGGTCTACGCGTGGGTCGGCGGCGACGCACCCACCGAACTGGCCGAGCAGATAGCGGCCCAGGTGGAAGCCGGCTTCACCGCGGTCAAGATGAACGGCGCCGGAGCCACGTCCCCGATCGCCACCGCCGCCGAGACGGCCGCCGTCGTCGCGCGGGTGGCAGCAGCCCGCGACGTGCTCGGCCCCGACCGGGACGTGGCCGTCGACCTCCACGGCCGCTTCACCGCCGCGAGCGCCCGCCGCGTGCTGACCGAGATCGAGCCCCTGCACCCCCTGTTCGTCGAGGAACCGGTCCTCCCCGAGCAGAGCCACCTGCTGGCCGGTCTCGTCGCCACGAGCTCCGTACCGCTCGCCACCGGCGAACGCCTCTACTCCCGCAGCGAGTTCCTGCCCGCTCTCACCGCCGGCGTCGCGGTCGTCCAGCCCGACCTCTCCCACGCGGGCGGCATCTCCGAGGTCCACCGCATCGCCTCACTCGCCGACACCTACGGCGCCCAACTGGCCCCGCACTGCCCCCTCGGGCCGATCGCACTTGCCGCGAGCCTCCAAGTCGCCTTCGCCACACCGAACTTCCTGATCCAGGAGCAGAGCCGCGGCATCCACTACAACAAGGACGCGGACCTGCTCTCCTACGTCACCGACCCCGAGCCCTTCCGCTTCGTCGACGGTCACGCGCACCGCGGCGACACACCGGGCCTCGGCATCACCGTGGACGAGGCGGCCGTGCGGGCCGCCGACCGCTCGGGACACGCCTGGCGCAACCCGGTCTGGCGACACGCCGACGGCTCCTTCGCGGAGTGGTGACGACCCCGTGGACGTGCTCACCGACCCAGCGCACGGCGGTCGTTGGACCTCCCTGCGCGCGCACGGCCGAGAATGGCTCTGGCGTCGCGGCGCACCGGAACGCCACGAGGTCTCGCCCGGCGACGCGTTCGTCGACGCGGGCGGCCTGGAGGAATGCATCCCCACGGTCCGCGGCGATCCCGACCACGGAGACGCCTGGTCGCGCCGCTGGACCCAGGACGGAGATACCCACCACGTGCGCTGCGCGGACTTCGCCCTCGGCCGCACCATCCGCTCCGCACCCGAAGGTGTCACCGCCGACTACCGCCTGACCGCGGAGCCGGGCTACCGCTTCGTCTGGGCGGCGCACGCCCTGCTCGATCTGTCCCCGCACGCGACTGTCCACATGAACTCCGGTGCGAGCACCCGCCTGTTCCCCGAAGCCGGTCCGCTGCTGCACCGGCCCTGGCCCGCCGGCGCACCGTGGATCGAGGGCCCGTGGCCGGCACCGCACGGACTGCCCCTCGACCGCCTCGGTCCTGACGACGGCACCGCTGTCGGCGCCGTGGTGGACGCCCCGTGGTGCTGTGTCCACGACGGCCGCGACCGGCTGAGCTTCGCGGTGCGGGCCGAGGGACACCCGGTGTCGATCGCCCTGTGGCGCAACCTCGGGGGCTTCCCCCGGCCGAGTCCCTATCGCAGTACGGGCGTCGAGCCGATGCTCGGCCGCACCTTCGACCTCGCCGACGCCGGGCCCACGGACGCCGTCCGCGTCCCGGCCACCGGCGAGGTGCGCTGGCGGCTCACCGTCGGCTCCGCATGCCACTGCCTGTGAACCACCTTACCGAGGAGCTTCGTCCGTGGAACTACCCGCTGCCCTGGCCGCCCAGCGCCTGGTCGCCATCGTGCGCGGCGGCGACGCCGACGCCGCACTGCACACCGTGCTCACCCTGGCCGAGGAAGGCGTCGAGCTCGTCGAGGTGTCGCTGAGCGGAGCCGACGCCCTGACGGTCATCGCCCGTGCCCGTGAAGTGCTCGGCCCCGAACGGCCGTTGGGTGCCGGTACGGTCCTGACGGCCGACGACGCACGCGCCGCCCACCGCGCGGGCGCGAACTTCGTCGTCACCCCCGGCCTGGGGGACGGCGTGCGCGCGGCACGGGACCTCGGCCTGCCCGTCCTCGCCGGCGTGTTCACCCCGACCGAGATCATCGCCGCCCGGGCGATGGGCGCGGACGCACTGAAGGTCTTCCCCGTGGCCCAGGCCGGGGGAGCGGCCTATCTCAAGGCGCTGCGCGGTCCCTTCCCCGAAACGCCGTTCGTCCCGGTGGGCGGAGTCGACGAGGCGGCCGCCCGAGCCTGTCTCGCGGCGGGCGCGACCGCAGTCGGCGTCGGGTCCCCCCTCGTGGGCGACGCCGCCGACGGCGGCAGCCTCCCCGCGCTGAGGGACCGGGCCCGCGCCTTCCGCGCCGTCGTACGGGAGGTGACACCGTGACCGGCGACGTCACCCCGGGCCTGCGTGCCACCCGGCCGGACCGGCTGGAACTCGGCGAAGGCATCCGCTGGACCGGCACGGACGTCGTGCTGGTGGACATCCTCTCCGGCCGTCTCCTCGCGGCGCCCGACGATCCGACGGCCGGCCTGCGGACCCTGGTCCGGCTCCCCGTCCCGCTGGGCGCCGTCGCCCCCGTCGCCGGCCGGCCGGGCGCCTGGATCGCCGCCGCGGGCACCGGCATCTGCCTGATCGGTCCGGACGGCACCGTCAGCTGGCTCGCCCGCCCGGAAGAGCACACCGTCCCGCGCATGCGCATGAACGACGCATCGGCCGACCCCACGGGCCGCTTCTGGGCGGGCAGCATGTCCTACGACGCCGACGAGGGCGCCGGCGCCCTGTACCGGGTCGGCCACGACGGCACGACCGTACGCGTCCTGGACGGAATCACCGTGCCCAACGGCCCGGCCTTCACCCCCGACGGCAGCGCCATGTACCTGGCCGACAGCGCCCGCGGCATCGTCCGGCGCTTCCCGGTCTCCCCGGAGACGGCCGACCTCGGAAGCCCGGAGACGTTCGTCGCCGTCGACGAAGGCAGCCCGGACGGCATGGTGGTCGACGTCGAGGGCGGAGTGTGGATCGCGCTCTGGGGGACCGGGACCGTGCGCCGGTATCTGCCGGACGGCACACCAGACCGCCTCCTGCGGCTGCCCGCGAGCTGCCCCGCGGGTGTGTGCCTGGTCGACGACGTCCTCCATGTCACCACCGCCCGCATCGGACTGACCGCACCCGGCTCCCAAGACGGAGCGGTGTTCACCCTCCGCGTCGACGTGCCGGGGACACCGGCACCCGCCTATCGACCACACGCGCCACGCACCCCCTCCGACCCGCGGGAGCCGTCATGACCCGCTGGCGCCCGGCCCCGGGGCCCGTCGTCTGCGTCGGCGAGACCATGGCGGCCTTGGTCCCCGACCCGCTCCGTCCCCTGCACGACGCCACCCACCTGAGTCTGTCGGTGGCGGGAGCCGAGTCCAACGTCGCCATGTACCTGGCCGACCACGGCATCCCCAGCATCTGGCTCTCGGCGCTCGGCGACGACCCGCTCGGCAGCCGGGTCCGCGCCACCGTCGCCGCGGCAGGCGTCGACGTGTCCCATGTGCGCACCGACGCCGACCGTCCCACCGGCCTGCTGCTGAAGGACCCCGGACACAGCGGAACACAGGTGCGGTACTACCGGAACGGCTCCGCCGCGTCCGCCCTGGGACCCGACCTGCTGGTCCGTCAACCCGTCAGCGGGGCCACGCTGTTGCACCTCACCGGCATCACCCCGGCCCTGTCGCCGTCCTGCCGCGAACTCGTCACCCGGGCGCTCACCTGCCCACCCGCGGCGCGGCCGTACGCCGTCAGCTTCGACGTCAACCATCGCGCCGCCCTGTGGCCCGACGGGGCGGCCCCCACCGTGCTCCGTGAACTCGCCGACCGTGCCGACGTCGTCTTCGTCGGCCTCGACGAGGCGCAGGACCTCTGGGGCATGCACCTCACGGCGGCGGACGTACGGGCCCTGCTCCCGCATCCACGCGTCGTCGTCGTCAAGGACGGGGCCCGTGCCGCCAGTGCCTTCACCGACGCGGCGGTGCACACAGTGCCCGCGCTGCGGACGACGGTCGTGGAGACGGTCGGCGCCGGTGACGCCTTCGCGGCCGGTTTCCTCGCGGGCCTGCTCCGCGGCGCACCCCTGCCGCGCGCGCTCCGCCTGGGCCACGTCACGGCGTCCTCCGCCCTCACGGTTTCGGCGGACCGGGGGCCACTGCCCGGCCGGGAGGAGACGGAGCGACTGCTCGGACTGTCGAACGAGGAGTGGTCCGCGCACGTCGTCGAGCCGGCTCCTGCCGCGCCCGGCGACCGTCCGCTCCTGGCCCGCGGCGGTCAGCCCAGGTAGCCCTCGACCTCCGAGGAAGGGCGGACCTGCGCCTCGTCGGGGTTCTCGCCGAACTCGGCCTTGGCGCGCCGTTGGCGCAGCAGGTCCCAGCACTGGTCGAGCTGGCGCTCCAGCTCCCCGAGCCGTTCCTGTTCGGTGCGGCTGTCGATCCGGCCGGCCTCGATGGCCTCCCGCAGCCGCCGCTCGTCGTCCACCATGGCCGTGATCCTGCTGAGGATCTGCTCTTGATCCATGTCGGTACGCCTCCTAGGACACTCCCTCACTGTACGGAGAAGTCGGCGGTCCGGCTCACCCGTGGACCGCCGGTGAGGCGGACCGCCCGGAGCCCGGGGGCGTCCGTGCCACGGGTTGTCCCCGCCGGCACACGGAGCGGCGTCCCGCTCCGGGGCGCGTTGTCAGTGCCGGATGCGATGCTGCAGATCATGGACGAGTTGGAGTTCATGCGAGGACGGGTCTACGGGGCGGACCACGACGATCCCGGCCCCCGGAGCGGCCGGGCGTACGTCGAGCTGGTGGGCGGCCCGCTGGACGGTCTGCTGCTCGATGTCACCGACAGGCCGGACCACGAGGCCGGGCGCGCCGTCGTCCTGCCCACGGAGATAGGGCGGTACGGCCCCGGCGGCCACGCCACGTACGCGCCGAGGTCGTCGGGCAGCCGCACGTACGAGTGGCGGGGCGACGCCCCCTGACGCGCTCGGCCGCGGGCGCGGGCCCCCGCCCGCGGTGGCTGTCGCCCTCGGGAGGGTGCGCACCGGGGCTCGGCGGGCGCATCGGGGTGGGGCCGGTGTGCGAGCGCGGGGCGGACGGTGCCGACGTAATCTGTCAATGAGCTGACGTCCGCCGCTGCCTGCCCGCGCGGCCGGTCCCGAGTCCGCCGTTCCCCCCGCGTCTCCGCCCTGGAACCGCCACGGACTCCGGCCCCGGACCGCTCGTATGCCAGAGCCAGAGCCAGAGCCAGAGCCAGAGCCAGAGCCAGAGCCGGAGTCGAGCCAGAGACGAGGCACAGACCATGACCGCTGACGGTTACGACAGCTCCCGCACCGCTCTCCTGGTGGTCGACCCCTACAACGACTTCCTGTCCGAGGGCGGAAAACTGTGGCCGCGCGCGAAAGAGGTGGCCGAGAGCGTCCGGCTGCTCGACCACATGCGCCAAGTCCTCGCCGCCACCCGCACCGCCGGGATCCGCACCTTCTTCGTCCCGCACCGTCGCACCGCTCCGGGCGACTACGACGGCTGGGCCCACCTCTCCTTCTCCCAGGCCCGGGCCGCGGAGACGAAGATCTTCGAGAAGGGCTCATGGGGCGGGACGTTCCACCCCGACTTCGAGCCGGGGGAGGGCGAGATCGTCGTGCACGAGCACTGGTCGTCCAGCGGCTTCGCCAACACCGATCTCGACCTCCAGCTGAAACAGCACGGCATCTCGCACATCGTGCTGATCGGCATGCGGGCCAACACCTGCATCGACACCACCGCCCGCTTCGGTCAGGAGCTCGGCTATCACGTCACCCTCGTCAAGGACGCCATCGCCGCCTTCCGCCCCGAGGAGATGCAGGCGACCTTCGAACTGAACGGCCCGGCCTACGCCCACGCCATCCTCACCACCGACACGTTCGTCACGGCCGTACGGGACGCGTCCTGACGGTCCATCCGCTCGCGCCGGAACCCGGCCGTGCCCGGGACGCGGCCTACAGTCGCAGCGACGACATGAGCGAGGAACGGGAGGAGCCACGATGGTCGAGCTGGACGAACGTTTCGACGTGGTGGTGCTCGGAGCCGGTCCCGGTGGCTACGTCGCCGCGATCCGCGCCGCCCAGTTGGGCAAACGCGTCGCCGTCGTGGAGGAGAAGTACTGGGGCGGCGTCTGTCTGAACGTGGGCTGCATCCCCACGAAGGCCCTGCTGCGCAACGCAGAGCTCGCCCATGTCGTCACCCGTGAGGCGAAGACCTTCGGCCTCCGGGTCGACGGGCAGGTCTCCTTCGACTACACCGAGGCGTACCGCCGCAGTCGCAAGGTCGCCGACGGACGCGTCCGGGGCGTCCACTACCTGATGAAGAAGAACGAGATCACCGAGATCGACGGCCGCGGCACCTTCCTCGACCCGCACACCCTCCAGGTGGCGGGCTACGACGGCGACACCCTCACCATCGGATTCGACCACTGCGTCATCGCCACCGGCGCCACGCCGAAGCTGCTGCCCGGCACTCGCCGAACGTCCCGGGTGGTGACCTACGAGGAACAGATCCTCGCCGAGGACCTGCCGGAGTCGATCATCATCGCGGGCGCGGGAGCGATCGGCATCGAGTTCGCGTATGTGCTGCACAACTACGGAGTGAAGGTCACCGTCGTCGAGTTCCTCGACCGCCTCGCCCCGCTGGAGGACGCCGAGGTCTCCGCCGAACTCGCCCGCCAGTACCGCAAGCTGGGTATCACCACGCTCACCTCGACCCGCGTGGACGCCATCGACGAGTCCGGCCCTCAGGTCCGTGTGACCGTCACCGGCAAGGACGGCGCCCCGCAGGTCCTGGAGGCGGACAAGGTCCTCCAGGCCATCGGCTTCGCACCGAACGTGACCGGATACGGTCTGGAGAACACCGGCGTGAGGGTCACCGAACGGGGTGCGATCGACGTCGACGGCCGCTGCCGCACATCAGTCCCGCATCTGTACGCCATCGGCGACGTCACCGCGAAACTCATGCTCGCGCACGCCGCCGAGGCGATGGGCGTGGTCGCCGCCGAGACGCTGGCCGAGGCGGAGACCATGGAACTCGACTACGCGATGATCCCGCGAGCCACCTACTGCCGGCCGCAGATCGCCAGCTTCGGATACACCGAGGCCCAGGCCCGCGACCTCGGCTACGACGTGAAGGTGGCGAAGTTCCCCTTCACGGCCAACGGCAAGGCCCACGGCCTCGGGGACACCACGGGCTTCGTGAAGCTGATCTGCGACACCACGCACGGCGAGCTCGTCGGCGGCCACCTCATCGGCCCGGACGTCACGGAACTGCTCCCGGAGCTGACCCTCGCTCAGCAGTGGGATCTCACCGTCCACGAGGTCGCCCGCAACGTCCACGCCCACCCGACTCTCGGCGAGGCGGTCAAGGAGGCGGTCCACGGCCTTGCCGGCCACATGATCAACATGTGAACGCCGGCGCTCACACCCCTGGCCCCTGTGCGCCATGCTCCGCCCCGCCCGGGAAGCGGCTGCGGCATGGGTGTCGGACGCGGCCGTGAATGGGTGTCGGCACGGATGGTGAGGAGGACCGGCGGCGTGCGAGGGTGGCGGTGACGTCGGGCTGCCGCCCGGCGTGAGGTCCCTGGCGCCTTTGCGCGTTCGGCCGTGGGGCGCTCGAGGAGCGGCTGAGCCGGTGATCAGGTCCGGGTCGCCCGTGCCGCCGCGGCGGGGAGCGACTGTCGTCCTACGGCGTTCTCTTTGGTCCCGCCGCCGTGGAGGGTGGTGACCCGTGGGGCATGCCGACACCTTGCTCGCCATGGGGGGGGCCTTCCTGGCCGCGGCGTTCTTCGCCCGGCTCGGGGGAAGGATCGGGCTGCCGACCATCCCCCTGTTCATGCTCGCCGGCGTCCTGCTCGGCCTGCACACACCCGGTGTGGTCCTGGTCGAGGACGCCCGCGACTTCGAGATGCTGTCCGCGCTCGGGCTGGTCCTTCTTCTCTTCTACCTGGGGCTGGAGTTCCATCTCGACGACCTCAGGAGCGGAGGACGGCGGTTGCCGACCGCCGGAGGGATCTATCTGCTGCTGAACGTGGGCGCGGGTCTGGGTTTCGGCTTCGCCCTCGGCTGGGGACTGCGCGAGGCGTTGGTGCTCGCCGGTGTCCTCCCCCGTGCCCGCTCACCGCGGGACGGCGTCCCGGGCGCAGCAGATCGGTCGTGGTCATGGCCCGGGTCAGACGTCGTAGCGGAGCCAGGGCCAGGCGGAGCAGGAGCGCGTTGGCGACGAGCATGGCCGCCAGGCCGCCGGTGAGGATCGCGGCCTCGACGAGCAGGATCGGAGTGGAGACGGTGACGGGGCCCAGCAGCAGAGCGGCCGCGGCGACGAGCACGACGGCGTTCAACAAGAAGATCCGCCAGAACAGGGGCACCGCGTCTCTCCTCCCAGCCATGAGCCGCCGAGCCGCCGGGTCCCTTCCGCACCGGGGAGAGGCGGGACGTGAACTGGTGGGCTCCTGGCGCACTGCGACGGACTTCCAGGACCAGCGTGTGTCCTGCTCAGGACGAGCGCCATCCGTGACAGCACCCAATTCCGAGGCAGGGGGTCCCCCGCGGCGAGCCGAAGTCCTGGGGGTCGGGAGCCCGAAGAGATGGGGGCCGGGCCTACTGGCGGCGGCCCGAGGGGGGAAGAAATCCTGAATGTGGGTCGTGGCGCAGAGGTGGTCGGCCGAGCGGTGACGATCGGCCCGGCCGGCCCGCGGACTTGAGCCGTTCTGCGTTTTCAGATGCTGTCGGTCCCGGGGAGGAAGAGCCGTGTCCCAGTACGACGAAGAAGGTCTGGCCGGTCTCGAGGCGCAGCTCGGGAGGGACGGTCCGCGCTCGGCACGAGTGCCGGTGAACGGGCGCACCGTCCGTCCCGGGGGAGGACGGCGGGCCGGCGCCTGGTGGATGCTGGCGGCCGCCGTGGTCGCGTTGCCCACGGGGCTGGTCCTCCCGTACGGACTGCTCGTCGCCGCGGGACTGGTCCTCCTGGGAATCGCCGCGTCCCTGTTCGATCCGTACCGGGCACCCGGAGGGCGAGGGCGGTCCCCAGGCCGTTGATGCCCGGGGCGCCCCGGTCTGCGGCGCACTCTTGCGTGGCGTCTTCCGTCCGTACGCCCCCTGAGCCATCATGATCCGCCGTCAGCCGTTTGCCGTTGGTGGAGAGGTGAGGCGTATGGCCAGGCTCCGAATGGGCGAAGGCATTCTCCGGCGCAAACCCATTGAGCACATCGAGGACACCGAGATCGCCGAGGGCCCCGGGCTGGAGCGGTCGCTCGGCCTGGTACAGCTGACCGCGATCGGCGTGGGCGGCATCATCGGCGCGGGCATCTTCACCCTCGCCGGCACGGTGGCCAACGGCACGGCCGGACCCGCGGTGCTGGTGTCGTTCCTCATCGCCGGTGTCGCGAGCGCCGCCGCGGCACTCTCGTACGCCGAGTTCGCGGGACTCATCCCGAAGGCGGGCTCGGCCTACACCTACGGCTACGCCGTGCTCGGCGAGTTCGCGGGCTGGTTCATCGGCTGGGACCTGCTGCTGGAGTACACGGCGATCGTGGCGGTGGTCGCGATCGGCATCTCCGGCTACTTCAGCTTCCTCGTCGAGGACATGGGAGCCGACCTTCCCGACTGGATGCTGGGCGCTCCCGGCACCGGCTCCGGACACCGCGTCGACCTGTTCGCCGCGATCCTGTGCCTGCTGATCGCCTGGCTGCTGACGCAGGGCATCCGCAGCGCGGCCCGCTTCGAGACCGTGGTCGTGGCGCTGAAGGTCATCGTGGTGCTGGTGGTGATCGTCGTGGGCTTCTTCCACATCAACACCGCCAACTACCACCCGTTCTTCCCCTATGGGATCAGCGGCGCGTTCACCGGCGCGGCGACGGTGTTCTTCGCGGTGTTCGGGTACGACGCCATGTCGACGGCCGCGGAGGAGTCCAAGGACGCGCAGCGGCACATGCCGAAGGCGATCATCTACTCGCTGGTCATCGCGATGGTGCTGTACGTGCTGGCCTGTCTGGTGCTGACCGGCATGCAGAACTACAAGGAGATCGACAAGGAGAGCGGCTTCTCCTCGGCGTTTCAGTCGGTGGGCCTGAACCGGCTGGCGGACGTCATCGCGGTCGGCGCGATCATCGGCATTCTCACCGTGATGTTCACCTTCATGCTGGGCGTGACCCGGGTCTGGTTCGCCATGTCCCGGGACGGCCTGCTGCCCAAGTGGTTCGCGAAGACCCATCCGACGCGGCACGTGCCGACCCGCGTCACCTGGATCGTCGGGGTGGCCTCGGCGGCCATCGCCGGGTTCCTGCCGATCAACGAGGCGGCCGAACTGACCAACATCGGCATCCTGCTGGCCTTCGTGGTCGTCTGCGCCGCGGTGATCGTGCTCCGCTACCGGCAGCCTGACCTCCCGCGCAGCTTCCGCACACCGTGGATGCCGTTCGTGCCGGCGCTGGGCATCGTCTTCTCGATCTGGCTGATCACGTTCCTGCAGTGGCAGACCTGGGTGCGGTTCGCCGTCTGGTTCGTCATCGGCGTCGCCGTCTACGCCGGCTACTCGTACAAGCGGTCGGCGCTGGCCGGTCGATAGGGAAGGCGCCTGCCGGCCGGTGCGGAGGACGAACCGCGAACCTCCGCACCGGTGCGACGGGTTCAGGAGCCCTTGATCATCTTCTTGATCTCCGGCAGTCTCCTGCCGGAAGCGGTGTTGACGTAGACGACGCCGTCGGGCGAATGCTCCAGCGCCACGGCGACCGCGGGGTCCACGCCCTCGATCGCGTAGGCCGTCGTCGGGGTCGGCGTCGCGTGGTCGAGGTCGCCGGTGTCGTCGCACGGCGGAAGGGTGGCGGCACCGAGCGCGTCCCCGATCCTGAAGTTCCCGACCTCGGTGCCCGTGTACGTGCGGTCCTGGTACTGGACCAGAGCCGCGCACGAGGACGCTCCCTCGGTGCCGTCGTCCCCGCTCGACGACGTGCAGGCGACGCACAGGGCGGCGAGGACCGCTGCCGGCAGCGTCCACACCGCCGCGGTCCGTGCGGTCGGGAACAGGAATGTCATGGTGTGCCTCCTCGCGGAGCGTCCGCTCCGGCTTCTCGGGCCTGCACGGAGGGCGACGGCATCGCCCTCCTCAGGGACTTCGACGCCGCGGCGGCCGTTTCTGTTCGATCGGACGGCCGCCGGAGCCGTCAGGAGGTCATCGTCCGCAGCAGCGAGGCGAGCCCGTCCGTGTAGATGCCGTGGAAGAGCTCCTCGGCCTCGGCGTCGCTGACGCCGGCCGGAGTGAACGAGCCTGACCATTCCACCCGCGCGGTGCCGGCCGTCGGCCCCTCGTGGACGGTCAGGGTGGAGAGGTATCCGATGACGGGGAAGGGTGCCTGCTCGATCGCGTACGAGTAGCTGCGCGCCTCCTGGTCGAAGGCCTGGAGGCGTTCGACGATGACACCGCCGTCCTCGTTGGTCAGGGTCCGGACGCGACCGCCTTCGCCGAGATCGCTCTGGGGGATGTAGGGGAGCCAGTCGGGCAGCGAGCCGAAGCCTCCGATCAGGTCCCAGACGCGGTCGGCGCTGCGAGGGATGTCGACGGATGCACGAGTGGTGGCCATGGCGATGCCTCCGGGGTAGGGGCGGGTGAGGTCAGAGAGCGGGGACGGGGGCGGTGGGCGCGATGAGCTTCTCCTCGCGCAGTGCCGCCCAGAAGGCGGCCGGCACGGTCTCGCGGAGCGCGGCGACGTCCTCGGCGATACGGCTCGGCCGGGTGGCCCCGGGGACGGCGGCGGCGGTCGCCGGGTGGGCGAGGGCGAACTGGAGGGCGGCCGCCTTGATGCCGACACCGTGCTCGGCCGCCAGGGCCTTGAGGCGCTCGACCTTCGCGACGACGGCCGCCGGGGCCACCTGGTACTCGTAGTGGCGACCGCCCGCGAGGATGCCGGAGCTGTACGGTCTGCCGACGACGATGTCGACGTCCCGCGCGGCCGCGGCGGGCAGCAGCCGCTCCAGCGCCCGGTCGTGGTCGAGGAGGGTGTAGCGCCCGGCGAGCAGGAAGGCGTCGGGGCGCGGCTCGTCCAGGTCCAGCGTCAGTTCCAGGGGCTCGACGCGGTTGACGCCCAGGCCCCAGGCCCGGATCACGCCTTCGTCGCGGAGCCGCTGCAGGACGCGGAAGGCGCCGGTGCGGGCCTCCTCGTACTGGGCGAGCCACTCGTCGCCGTAGAAGTCCTGTGCGACGTCGTGCACCCAGACGATGTCCAGCCGGTCCGTCCGCAGACGCCGGAGGCTGTCCTCGATGGAGCGCAGTGTCGCATCCGCCGAGTAGTCGTTGATCATCTTGTTCGGGCGGCCGTGCTCGAACAGACCGCCCTTCTCACCCAGCTCGCGGGAGGCGGGGTCCTCCAGCTCGTCGAGGACGAGGCGCCCCACCTTGGTGCTGAGCACGTACTCGTCGCGCGGACGGTCCGCCAGCGCCTCACCGAGGCGGATCTCCGACAGGCCCGCGCCGTAGAAGGGAGCGGTGTCGAAGTAGCGGATGCCGTGGTCCCAGGCGGCGTGGACGGTGGCCGAGGCCTCGTCGTCGGGGATGTCGCGGAACATGTTGCCCAGCGGCGCGGTACCGAAGCCGAGGGAGCCCGGCAGGAAGGACTTGATGCCCATGAGGTAGTTCCCATTCCGTACGTCTTTTGCGCGGTTTCTGCTGTTCCGCGGCTCTTGCTCTGTCGAGGTTAGGATCAGGAATTGAGACTGTCCAAGACTTGCTTGGACACACTTGAGTCCTGAGAGGTCTTACATGCTTGACCTGCGGCAACTCCGCTATTTCGTGGCCGTCGCGGAGGCGGAGCACGTCGGCCGCGCCGCCGAGCGGCTGCACATGTCCCAGTCGCCGCTGAGCCGGCAGATCGCCCAACTGGAGAAGAACCTGGGTCTGACCCTGTTCGAGCGCAGCCAGCAGCGGATCCGGCTCACCTCCGACGGACGGGTCTTCCTGTCCGAGGCCGAGGCCCTGCTGAGGCACGCGGACCGCCTGGAGAACCTCGGCAGACGCCTCGGCCGGGGCGAGGAGGGAGGCCTGTGCATCGGATATGTGGGGGACGCCATGCACACCGGCGTCCTGCCGCGCGCGTTGCGTGATCTGCACGACGATCGCCCCGGCATCCATGTCGCGCTCTACGACCTGACCGCGGCGCAGCAGTTCGAGGGCCTCAGACAGCGCAGCCTCGACATCGCCCTCGTCCCGGAGGCGCCGGCCGACGACGATCCCGACCTGGAGTCCGCGCCCCTGTCGGCGGACCCCTTGCTGCTGGCCCTGCCGACCGGCCATCCCCTCGGCGGACAGGCGGAGATCCGGCCCGAGGACCTGGACGGGCAGCCCTGGATCGCGGTCGAGAACAGCCAGGACGTGACCTGGCGGGACGGCTTCATCGCCTCCTGCGCGGCGGCCGGCTTCACCCCCGACATCCGGCTCGCGGCCCCGGATCCGCTCACCGCGATCGGCCTGGTCGCCTCCGGACTGGGCGTCGCCCTGGTGCAGGAGAGCATGACACGCGGCCGGACACAGGGGGTGGCCGTGCGCGAGCTCCCCTGGTTCGACGCCTCCGTCCGCCTGTGGGCCGCCTGGCACCGCATCGATCTGCGGCCCGTGGTCGCCTCCTTCCGCACGACCGTCCTGCGAGCCCGCGAGGACGGGGAGGGGGACGCGGTCGAGAAGTGACGCGACGCCGGAGCCGCGCGCGGGGTGTCCCGGCGAGGGACCACGCGGTGCCACCGAGAGCTAGGGCCCCGCGTGCACCTGGCAGGCCCACAGACTCGGGGTCCGGGGGTAGGCGGTGCGCAGCGCGCCCACGGCGGAGTGCAGGGCCCGCGCCGTCCGGGTGACGTCCAGCGTGCCGTCACCCGTGCTGAGGGCCTCGTACACGTTCTTGGCGACACCGGCTCCGATCGTGTCGTCGACGTGCCAGAGGGATCCGACGACCTGGGGGAAGCCCGCGATCTGGAGGGCGCTGACGATGTGGACCGCCTCGTCGGCGAGTTCCGGGCTGGTGCGCAGCGTGTTGCACGCGGAGAGATAGGCGAGCCGCACCGACGGCAGCCGGAGCCCGGCCAAGTCACGTACGGTCAGCGGGCGTTCGGTGTCGTCGTGCAGGACGAGCCTGCTGCCGGACGGGCGTCGCATATCGCCCAGGGCGTGACAGGCGAAGTGCGCGTACGCGTGCCGGGGCAGGGCGGAGAGCACGGCCGCACGCGTGGCGGACGCGCCGGTCAGCACCTCGGGGGCGGAGAGCAGCCGGGCAAGGTGCTCGGCCTCACGGCGTGCGGCGGGCAGCGGTGCCAGCCCGGCGACCTCGCCGACGGCCACGACGAGCGCCCCGGTGCCGGCCGGGCGGGCGGCGCGTTGTCGGGCGTGGTGCAGCGCCCGCAGCGTCGGCGTGTACGAGGAGACGACCCGGTCCAGCGCACCCGGCGCCTGCCCTTCGGGGGCGGCGGCGTGCAGCGGCAGGGTGCCCAGGACCCCACCGGGCGACCACCACATGCGGGGCAACGGTCCGGCGGGTGCGGCCGGGACGCCCAGGTGGTCGAGGACGGGGCCGGTGACCGCCCGCCACAGCCAGGCGAGCGTGTCGCGCACGACGTGCTGTGCGCGCTGGGACGCGGAGAGGGAGATTCCGGGCGTCTCCAGACGCAGCAGCGCCTCCTGCAAGGTCTGCCTCCGGTTCGCCGCCTTCTCGGGGTTCAGCCCGGGGAGGGGTACGGCGTCGACGGAGTGCGCGCCGACGATCAGCGCGTCGCTGCCGTACGGGGAGACGTTGACCAGGACCACCGGGCCCGCCGCCGCCGTGGCGCGCAGCTCCCGCTCGTCCCATTCCCGCACCGGGCGCAGCAGCCCGAGCTCGGGATGGTCGACACGGATGCGTCGGGTCAGCTCCCGCCATTCGACGGCCAGCCGCTGCCGCAGGTCCGCCTGCGCGTCGGCCTCCCGCCCGTGGTTCAGGGGGCCTTCCGCGAGGAAGGCCTGGGCCCGGCTGTCGGTGGCCGTGTCCAAGGCATCGCGAAGTCGCTCGAACCGGTCGGCGAGCTCCGGGGCCGTCTCCCGGAGCCGGGTCAGATCGCTGTCGGCGTCGAAGGCGTGGGAGAGCAGGACGCCTCTGGCCTGTTCGAGCAGACCGACCGCGAGTCCCGGCCGGCCGCAGCGCACCGCGCAGGCCGCCGCGGCGGCACCCAGCCCGACGGTGCGGCTCAGCAGGAACTCCTGGTCGTCGCGGGCGAGATGGCGTGGAGCGACCGAGTGCAGCAGGTCCACGGCCAGCGCATAGCCGTCCACGGCGCCGGCCCAGTCACCGAGCTCGGCCCGGACGTCGCCCCAGGCACGCGCCGCGTCCAGGCGGAGGGACGGCGCGCACTGCTCTTCACGGGCCGCTTCCTGGAACACCGCGGCCGCCGCGGCCAGATCGGCTCGACGGCGACGCCGTCCCGGCCCCCGGTCACGCAGGACGTTGCCGAGATTCATCAGACGCGGCGTGCGCTGCGTATGGCCCGGCGGGGTGAGCTCGACCGCCCGGCGGAACAGCGTGACGGCCTCGTCGCGGGCGGCCGACGACCACAGGGTGCGAGGACTCAGCAGTCGCGAACTCGCGGCGACCGTCAGGGAACCCGGCAGGTCGGGCGAGGCCGGGGGCAGCGCCGCGATGACCGCGTCGGCCAGTTCGCGCGCCTCTCGGGCATCGCTGAGCAGCGGTCTCTGACCGCATCGGGACATGAGGGCGGCCGCGAGGTTGTGGCGCCGCCGCGGCAACCGCGGGTCGCCCTCCGGGGTGAGGGCGACCGCCTGCCGCAACCGGTCGATCGCCTTGTCGAGTTGGGCGACCGGATCAGCGGCGCGCGCGAAGCCCGTCATGAGGCTGATCCCCTGCGAACCCCGCAGCATCGCCTCGTGCGCGGGGCCCAGACCGGGCAGCGTGGCGGCCCGGTCGCGGAACTCCCGGGCCTCCCGCAGGTCCTCACCGTCCTCGGTGAGCAGATGCCGCACCCCCAGTGCCATACCCAGGTTGAGCAGGCGGACTCCGAGCATCTCGTGGCCCCCGGGGGTGAGCGCCACCGACATCCGGTGCGCCCGTACGGCCTCGTGCAACTCCTCCGGATCGCCCGTGCGCGCGTAGCTGCTGACCAGCACGAGACCGAGATCGTCGAGCGCGACGGGCCGGTCCGGGTGGTCCCGTGGCAGGGCCACCACGGCGGACCGCAGGAGCCGCAGCGCCTCGGTCAGATCCGCCTCGTTCCCCTCCGGGTTGCGCTCGTACCGGTTGTACAGGGCCATGGCGGGACCGAGCAGCCGCGCCGCGGTCTGCTGCGTCACCTCCCCGGCGGCGCCGGCCGTCTCGGAGAACTGCGCGATTACTCCGTCCAGTTCCGCCGGATCGCCGCCGGTCATGGTGAAGCGGGCGCGCCGAGCGTTGCCCAGGGCCCGGCGCAGCGCGGCTCCCTGGTGCGGGTCCCGGGACACCGCGAGCCCCTCGGCCAGCACCCGGACCGCTTCGTCCAGGTCGTCCACCCGGCCGGTGCGCTGGGCGCGAAGTACGAGCGCGAGCCCCAGGTTGAGGCCCGCGGCCGCCGGTCCCTTCGGGTCGTGGGGCATGGCCCGGCGGAACAGGTCCACCACCTCGTCGTACTCCTCGGGCGTGCCGCCCTCGCGCTGACGCAGCATCATCAGCGCGCTCCCCGCTGTGCTGAAGCAGTGCGGGAAATGAGGGCTCCCCGGTGGCAGTTGGGCCAGTACGTCGTGGGCGATCCCGGCCGCTTCGTACAGGTCCTCCGGGTCGTAAGACCGGCGGTAGCGCTCCATCAGCCGGATGCCCAGGTTGCTCAGGGCCGGCAGCCGGTCGGGGGAGTCGGACGGGGTGCCCTTGAGGACACGGTGACCGGACCGGACCGGATCGGCGCTCAGCTCCCCGAACGGCCAGGACATCCCGGCGAGGGCCAACACCTGCGACAGGCTCTCGACCCGTGACAGGTGCACGGGGTCCTCTTCCGGCGTCGCCAGGACGGCGAGGGTGCCGCACCCGATCGCGGTGGCCACCTGCACTTCCCGCGAGGTCGTCATGGCACCGAACCGCGTGGCCAACTCATAGAGCCTGCGGGTGTCTTCGGAGGCGTCGGGCGGCGGATCGTGCTGCCTGCCCTCGGCGGCGATCGCGAACGCGGCGCAACTGGCCGCCCATTCGTCGGGTCCGTCGGCGTTCGCCGGATCCGGGCGCACCGTGTGATCGAGGGCTGCGTAGTTCGCGGCCAACTCGGGCGGCACGAGCCCGGGATCGGCCACCCACACCGGGAAGAGCAGGGTCCCGGCCATGCACCCGTGGACCCGGCCGTGTTCCGCCGGGTCGCCCGCGGCACGGGCGACGCAGAGCCAGCCGGCCGCGTGCCGGGCCTGCATGTCCGTCCGCGCGTCGGTGGCTCTCAGCAGAGCCCGCAGTTCGGCATCCGCCTCGTCGCCGAACACGGTGTCCCGGTCCACCTGCCCGTCCGCGGTCGCGGACCGCAGGACACGGTCATGGACCGCCCGGACCAGCCGGTCCCGATCCTCCCGCACGTTGTTCGAACACCCCCATGTCGACTCCGTCATCACCATGACCATCCTCAACTGTCCTCATTCTGCGGCACACTTGGGCCATGACCGAGCCGCCCGACCGCAGCGAACTCGCCCACCGGACCGCAGCCTTCTGCGCTCTGCTCGGCTCGTCCGGTAACGTGCGGCGACTGCCCGAGGTCCGGGCGGCGGCCGAGCGCGCACTCACTCTGCTGCGGTCGGGTGCCGACACCGCCGCATTGGCGGCCGGCTACGACGACGTGGACGACGCGCTGCGCCGGGCCGGGTACGCCGGCGGACTCGCGGGCGATTCGAGGGGCTCCACGGCCCCGGGCGTCGCGGCGCACATCAAGGTGGCCGTGTGTCCGGCCTCCGCGCCCTGCACCCGGCTCGAACGGGCGCGCGACCTGCTGCCCGCGCCGCCCTGCGCCGTCCACGGCGCGCGCATGCGCAAGGCGCGGCTGGAACCCGAGCGGTGAACGCCCGCGGCCCTTTGATCCCATGAATCCCCTCCTCGCCACCCTGGGCGGCAGGCTCACCGAGCGCTGGCTGAACCTGCTGGTGCTGCCGGGCGCCCTGTTCCTCGCCGCCACCGCCGTCGGCACCACCCTGGGCCACCGCCACTGGCACGACATCGACCGGCTGCGCTCCACGCTCGACGACCTCGCGGCCCGGCCCGCCCTGGACCGGACCGGCACGGCCGCGCTCCTGGTGGCGCTCGTCCTGCTCACCGCGACCGCGGCCTCACTGGTCGCACAGTTCCTCGGCGGTGCCGTCGAGCAGTACTGGCTGCGATTCGGCCGGGACCCGCTCTCACGTGTCCGCACCGCACGGCGCGTACGTCGGTGGAAGGCGAGGGACACCGAGGTCGAGGCCGCGGTCGCGCACGCCGGGCCGACCGGTGCCGCAGCGCACGGCGCGGTGGCGATCCCGCGGCGGACGTGGGAGCGGATCCAGGCTCTCACCGAGGCCCGCGACCGCATCGCGCCGCGCGAGCCGACCCGGCCGACCTGGTACGGCGACCGCATGCAGGCGACGGCGGACCGCGTCGAAGCCGCCTACGGTGTGGACCTCGCCGCCCTGTGGCCGCGGCTGTGGCTGATCCTCCCCGAGCCCGCCGTTGGGCAGATCCAGTCGGCCCGTGACTCGTTCAGCGCCGCGGCGCGCCTCGCGGCCTGGGCGGCGGGCTACGCCCTGCTCGCCTGCTGGTGGTGGCCGGCCGGGCTGATCGCCGCCGGATGCGCGGCGGTGGCCCGCTCGCGTGCCCGCACCGCGCTGGAGGCGCTGGCGGGGCTCGTCGAGGCGGCCGTCGACGTGCACGGCCGGGAACTGGCCACACGCGTGGGCCTGATCGCGCCGGACGCGACGGGGCTGCTCGCCCGTGACACGGGGGACGGGATGTCGGAGGTGTTCAGGAAGGCCGAGTGACGCGCACGTACGTCGTGGACCTGGCCCGGTGGGGGACGAGCGCCGTCACGCCTGTGGAGCGCTGCGGGCGCGGCCGTCCTCGGGCCTCGGCCCGTCCTGCCTCCCGGCCCCGGACCTGGTCGGCGCTGTGCGCCGGGGAGACAACTCGTCTGGTGGCGAGGAGAGTTGGGTTACCGCCATTCGGACCGCAGGCCGGCCCCTTCCGGTGATTGCCGGACGACCCGCGGGCGCGGCCCCCGCCTCGCGGGTACGGCGTCTGGGCAGCAGACTGCCCGAACCGTGAGGAGAGCAACCGTGTACGCAGCTATCAGACGCTACTCAGGAGTGACCGACCCGGTCGAGGCGGGGCGCCGGGTGAACGAGGGGTTCGTACCCCTCATCCGCGAGATCCCGGGGCTCCTGGCCTACTACTGGGTCGACGCCGGGAACGGGGTCATGGTCTCGACGAGCGTCTTCGAGAGCGAGGCGGGGGCCGGCGAATCGATCAAGAAGGCGGCCGTCTTCGTGCGGGACAACCTCGCGTCGCTGCTTCCCAACCCTCCGGAGGTCATGTCCGGTGAGGTCGTGGCCTCCGTCTAGCGGGAGACACCCGGTCGCCGAGCCGGTGCCGTGCCGCCTCGCGGGGGGACCCGCCCGGCGGCGCGCCCGCCGGGCGGCGGCACGGAGGCGGTGCGTGCGCGGTCGGATTCAGGCGCGCCGGTGCTTCCCCTCGCCGGAGGTGGGCCCGCCCGTGCGCAGGGCGACCGCCCTGCCCGCGTCCTGATCCGCCACCAGGCTGCGCAGGAAGGCGAGAACCGAGTCGAGATCGTGCCCCTGTGCCGCGGCGCTGATACCGGCGTGCAACTCCGCTTCCACCGCGGCCACCGAACGGGCCGTCTCGTGTCCCGAGGGCGTGAGCGTGAGTTCCACGTGCCGTCGGTCGCGGCTGCCTTCTTCGCGGCGTACGAGTCCGGCGGTCACCAGCCGGTCCACCAGACGGCTGGGGTTGCCGCCGCTCTCGCACACCAGGAGCGCCCCGAGCCCCGACATGCTGAGCGGCTGCCGTTCGGCCAGCAGGCGCAGCACCTCCGCCTGGGCGGGAGTGACCCCCAGAGGGCGCAGTCCGTGCGCGAGCCGGCGGTTGCCCTCGCGCTGCGCGGCCAGGATGAGGAATCGGGCTTCTTCGGCCGGTTCCATCGCGACGCTCCCCGGGATCGACGGACGAGACAACTACGTTACACGACATTCATCCTCTCTCGATCTCCCGTGCGAGCTGGTCAGCTCAATAAGTGTCGTGTAACTTAATGACACGACACAGGAAAAGGTGAGGTTCATGAGCGAGATCACGTACCGGAAGATCGTCGTGGAACGCTTCGGCGGCCCGGAGGTGCTGCGGACCGTCGAGGCCACGTTGCCGGAGCCGCCGGCGGGGCACGCCCGCCTCAAGGTGCTCGCCTCCGGAGTGGGGTTCACCGACCTGATGGCACGGTCGGGCGACTATCTGCTGCAACGGAGGCCGCCGTTCAGTCCCGGATACGAACTCGTGGGCGAGATCATGGACTTCGCGGCCGACGGGCCGCGGCCCGCCTGGCTCACCTCCGGAACGCGCGTCGCGGTCTCCCTGACGAAGATGGGCGCGTACGCCGAGTACGTGACCCTGCCGCTGTGGCAGCTCGTCCCGCTGCCCGACGGCCTCGACCCGGTCACGGCCGCCGCGATACCCCTCGACCACCTGACGGCGCTGAGTGTCTTGGAGACCCATGGCCGCGTCCGGGCCGGCGACACCGTCCTGATCCAGGGCGCGAGCGGGGGAGTCGGCCAGGCGCTGAGCCGCCTCGGCGCCCTCCTCGGGCTGCGGATGTACGGTACCGCCTCGGCGCCAGGCGCCGAAGAACTGCTCGCCCGTCACGGGGTGACCCACATCGACTACCGCCGGCAGGACTTCGGCGAGGTGCTGCGGGAGCGGGAACCGGAGGGCGTCCAGGCGGTGTTCGACCACATCGGCGGACCGGGACTGCGCAAGGGGTACCGCGCGCTGGCGCCCGGGGGAGTGCTGGTCAGCTACGCGTTCGCGGGCCGGCCCGGACACATGGTGGCGGACACGGTGCGCGGAGCTCTGCGGGTCAGGGCGATGAACCTGCGGCCGGGCCGCCGCACCGCGCTGAGCATGGTCCCCCACGAGATCAAGGCCGACCACGACTGGTACCGCGCCGCTCTGGAGCGACTCCTCGGCATGGCCCGCAGTGGACGGACGTCGCCACGGATCGGAGCCGTCGAGCCGTTGATGAAGGCCGCCGACGTCCACGCGGCGCTGGAGCGCCGAGAGATCGCCGGGAAGGTGGTCCTGACGACGGAGGCGTGAGTCCACCATGGCCCACGTCGTGGGACCCGCGGCGCACGCCTTGCCCGCGTGAGCCCTGGATGCGCCCCCGCGGGGACGACGAAGATGCGCCGTGCCGACGGAAAGGCAGCCGGTGCGCGGTCTGTCCGTAGCTCAACTTCCAGGAAGGCAGGTCGGTTGCGGTGCTGGTGCGATTCCCCACGTCCCTCTCCGAAGCGCAGGAATGCCTTGCCGAAGGGGCGGTCCCGATCGGCGGGGCGACGCTGATATGGGCCACCTGGCAGCGGGACGGCTTCCCCGCACTGGCCATGTCGCTGCGGGACCTGCCCACGGCCAACGCCATCGGGCGCGAGGAGCTGGGCGGTGCCGTGGTGCTGAACCGGATCGACGACCGGGTACCGGACGCGCTGCGTCTGGCCGCCGCGACGGTCGGCACCGGGGCCGTGCGCAGGACGGCGACGGTCGGCGGCAACCTCGTCGGCAGCAGTCTGCGCTGTTTGCTGCCGGCGGCCCTGGTGCTGGACGCCCGGGCCACGGTGCTGGAATCCGACGGGGTGCACGAGACGGATCTGGGCGAGGTGGTGGCCAAGCGTCCGCTGCTGCTCGGCCTCCGCTGGCGCGAGCCGGTCGCCAGCTGCAGTCACAAGGCGCGGGGAGACGCGGGCGGTCCGCCGCCCCTCGTCGTCGCCGCCGCGATGCACGCCGACGGCGGCGAGGGCACGAGCCTCCATGTCGCCGTCCGCCGCGGCTACGACGTGCTCAGTGGCAGCACGGCTTGTGACGGCGACACCGGGCGGGCTCTGGGCGCGCTGCGCGGCACGGCCCTCGGCGAGCTCGACAGCGCCGCTTGGGAGGTGGTCGGCCGGCAGGCCACGGCTCTCCTCGACCGCTCGACCGGCGGCTGAGCCCGGCCGCCGCCAGACCCCGGCGACCGGCCGAGCCCCGCCCCTGGCCGACCCCTGCCACCGGACGGGCGGGTCCACTGCTCGCCCCGCCACCCGCTGCCCCGGACCGTGCGCTGTGCCCGACCGCCCACTGGGACGACTGACGGCCTGAGCTCTTTTCGAACGCAGTACATGACGAGGGGCGCCACCCGACTCCCGGGTGGCGCCCCTCGCTCCTGTGCTGCGGTGTCGCTCTCAGCCGACCACGATCACTACGACGCCCCCGTTGCCGAAACCATTGTTGAAGCCGTTGTACCAACCGTTGTTGTAGCCGAAGCCGGTGTTGTAGAAGTTGCCGTAGCCGCCGTAGCCGCCGTAGCCGCCGTAGCCGCCGTAGCCGCCGTAGCCGCCGTAGCCGTAACCGTTGCCGCAGTTCCCCCAGCCACCGTGTCCGCAGTGGTTGCTGACGTTGGTCGTACTCTGGGCCGGGGTCGCGGCCGAGGCCGTACCAGCTGCGCCGACTGCGGCACCGCCGGCGAGCAGGACTCCGACGGCGGAAATCGCGGCCAGGTGCCTCGCGCGGTGTGCATTCATGGACTTACCTTCCTTCCCACCCAACGTGCGGATCCAGGCACGGGACGGATGGCCGCGGCAGCCGGGCGAGGGGTCCGGCGCCGCTGTGGATGGTGCCGCCCGAGTACGGGACGCAGGTCAGGCGGTCCCTGGCGACCAAGGACTACGTCGTTCGGCCCAACCCGCAGAGCGGCTCTCGTCCTTTGATGCTAGTCGCCCATCGGCCACACAGCATCCCGGGTGGAAAGGGGCAAGTCGGCGTGGGGTACCCCCGCGTGCCGCGGGCCTGCGGCGTGCACTTGGCGGGGGCGCAGTGCGGCGGCTCCGGCGCGCAGGAGCGCGGCGACGGGTGGTCTCACCCATCGGGCGAGGTCGCGCGGCAGGTCGGGATCGAGCTCGATGGTCACCCGGACGTACCGGGTGCGGAACTCGGTGACCTTCGTGTGCCGGGCCGGTGCGATGACCTCCGGTCCGCGCTGCAAGGCGGCTCGGTAGGTGTCCCTGCGCTGGTTCATGCCTTGTCCTGACGTCTGATGAGCTCGTCCGCGAGATCCATGTACGCCGAGCCCTTGACCTCGACAGGGCCGCCGAACGACTGGGCGTAGAGGTCGAGCCGTGGAATGTGGGTGGACAGCACGTCGAAGCCGCGCTCGGTGAGCGCCGCGCGCGCGTCGGCGTCGGGGCCGGTCCGCGTGGCGTCGGGACGATTGGTGCGGTTCAGCAGGACGGCGGCGCGGGCCGGGTGCGCGCGCAACGACTGCATGTCGCCCATCTCGCCGCCGATCGGTGCCATGCGGTCCAGTTCGATGGGGGCCGGTGTCACCGGCACGATCCATTCGCCCGCGTACCTCATGATGCTCCGGGTGATGTGGGCGTGATCCTCCATCTGCGGCGCGTCGAACACGACGGCCTGTCGGTTTCCGAGGAAGTCGTTCACACGCCGGTGCACGTCGCCCACGGGAAGGGCGACCACGGGGAAGGGGAAGCCGCCCGCCAGTTCGCTCCAGCGCAGGGCGGAGGAGGCGGGATCGCTGTCCACGAGCAACGGTGAGATGCCCGACTCGTGAAGTGCGTGAGCCAACCAGACCGCGCTGGTCGTCTTGCCCACTCCGGGTTTCAGGTTCACGAATGCATGACTCATCGACACAAAGAGTGACGCTAGTGGTCGCGGACGGCCGGGCACCGGTGTCGCGGGGTGCACGGCCCCACCGTTCATCCTGGCGCGCGGGTGAACCAGTCGTCTGGACTAAGCAGCAGCCCGTACCGCGCGTCGGCGGCCACCGCAGGGGGAGGGCGGTCCGGGCGCCCGCTCCTGGTGGGAACCGGGCGCGCGGCCGGGCGGATGCACCGCTCGCGTGAGGCCCGGCCCCCGGGCCCGGGCGTCACCCGGTGGCAGCCGCATCGAGCAGCACGCCCGGGTTCAGGATCCCGGCCGGATCGAGTGCCTCCTTCGCGGCGCGCAGGGCCAGGGCGAACGGCTCCGGGCGCTGCCGGTCGTACCCCGGGCGGTGGTCGCGCCCGACCGCGTGGTGGTGGGTGACGGTCGCCCCGTGGTCGTGGAGGATCTGCATCGACGCGGCTTTGATCTCGTCCCACATGGCGACCTCGTCCCCGCGACGCCCGGGTGCGATGACCGTGAAGTACGGTGCGGCCCCGTCCGGATACACGTGGGTGAACCGGCAGTTGACGGTGCCCGCGGTGCCCGTCACCTCCTTGACGACGTCGGCCAGCCGCTCGCGCACCGCCTCGTACAGCTCTCGCGTGCGGTCCCAGGTGCAGGACGTCTCGAAGGTCTCGGAGATCACGCTCATGCGGGCGAGCGCGTCGCGCAGATACGGCATGGTGAGGAAGGCCGAGCGCCAGGTGTCCGCCGCGGCGTCACCGGTGCCGGGCTCCGTGGCCGCCGCGGTGCCGCCGTGATCGCGGGCGAGGGTGACGAGTTCGGCGAGGCGGCCGTCGACGGGGGCATGGGCCGATTCCACGCCGAGGACGAGCACGCTCTGCCCGTTGTGGGCGACTCCCGCCAGAGCGGCCTCTCCGGGGTCGAGCAGCCGGCAGTTGGCCGGGTGCAGACCTGACTGCGCGACCGCGCGTACGGCGTCCATCGCGGTGTGGACGTCGTCGAACCGCACGGTGGCCGACGCCTTGTGGCGCGGTCGGTCCTGGAGCCGCATCCAGGCCTCGGTGATCACTCCGAGGGTCCCTTCGGAGCCCAGGAACAGACGGTCGGGGGAGGGGCCGGCGCCCGAACCGGGCAGTCGCAGCGACTCGTTGACCCCGACGGGCGTCACGACGCGGAGCGACTCCACGAGGTCGTCGATGTGGGTGTACAGCGTGGCGTAGTGGCCGCCCGCCCGGGTGGCGAGCCAGCCGCCCAGGGTGGAGAACTCGAAGCTTTGCGGGAAGTGGCGCAGGGTCAGCCCGTGCGGTCGCAGCTGTGCCTCCAGGGCCGGGCCGAGGGCGCCGGCCTGGATCCGGGCGGACCTGCTGACGCGGTCGATCTCCAGGACTCGATCCAGACAGGAGAGGTCGAGGGACACCACTGCGCGGTGCAGACCGGCCCGGTATTCGACACCGCCGACGACGGAACTGCCCGCGCCGTACGGCACCACGGCCACACCGGCGCCCGCCGCCCAGTCGAGGACGTCGATCACCTCCTGTTCCGTACGGGGCCGGGCGACCTGGTCCGGGGCCGCCGCGAGGTCGCCGTGGAGGGCGCGCATCACGTCGCGGAACGCCTTGCCGTAGGTGTGCGAGGCCCGGTCGAGGGGTGCCGCCGACATCACGGGGGCGAGTGCCGGGGGCGCTTCGACCCGCACCTTCGGCAGGGCGGGGGCAGAGATCGCGGGCACGGGCAGCGGGGTCTCCGCCGCGCCGGGGACCAGCGCCGCCAGCGCCGTGCAGTCGGCGTCGCGCAGGGCCTTGATGGCGGCCCCCCAGCCCCACCAGGAGCGCTGGGCCGGGGAGGACGTGCTGCGGTCGGAGCTGTCGGGCACGTGAATTGACCTCTCGGTAATTTACCTCTTGGTAAGTTACCGCAACGTATAGTCTGCGCATGACGACGACAAGGGCCTCGGACTCGCGGGATCCGGCCGGAGGCGATCCCGGGGCCGAGCAGGACCGCCCGCGCGGAACCGGGACCAAGGGGGTCCCGCGCGCCCGCCGGGAGGAGCAGATCCTCGACGCGGCCCTGGAGGAGTTCGGCAGGCGGGGATACGCCGCGGCGTCGATGGCCGGGATCGCCCGGCGCGTCGGTGTCACCAAGCCGATGCTCTACACGTACTTCGGCTCCAAGGACGGACTCCACACCGCCTGCGTCGACCGTCTCGGCCCGCGCCTGCTCACGGCGATCGACCGGGCCATGGCGTCGGACCCGCCGGCGGGGCAGTTGCCCCACGCGGTGCTCACCGCGGTCTTCCGGACCATCGAGGAGCGGCGTCAGGCCTGGTTCGTGCTGTACGACCGGACCCTGCCACACGGCTCCGGGCCGTGGCGCGCGGCGCAGCGGCATCGCGATGCCATCGACGCGCTGGCGGCCTCCGGCACCGCCGCGCTCCTGCACGGCAAGGGCAACGACGACCCCCTCGACGCGGACGCCCTCAAGCATGTGTGGACGGGCACGGTCGGCGCCCTGGTCGGCTGGTGGGTGTCCCACCCCGAACTGTCGGCGCAGGACATGAGCGCACGCTGCGCCCGGCTGTTCGCGGCCGTCCGCGACGGCGCTTGAGGCATTTGCCCACACGGCACCCGAGGTCTGTCCGGGGCCGTGCAGGAGACGCCGTCCGCGAGGGCGTGTGAGGCGAGCCGACGGCCGGGTCCCGGTGGTGTCCGCGGGCGCGAACGGAAGGTTGGGGAACTCTTTGCCGGTGGCCGATATCCGCCGCGAGCACCGGGCGCCGCACGGCCCGTGGGTTCCCGCGAGGGCAAAGGACGGCTGAAAGTGCGAGGCGGGCTCGGTCGTTCAGGTCACGGCCGCGTTGACTGCGCACGGTCCCGGGAACAGGCTGGAATGTAGATGCCTGATGCAACTGGTTTGGCGGCGTGCTGCCACGGCCCCGAGGAACCCCCAGGTCGTGGCCTCATCTGCCGCCACCGTGAGAAGGGACGACGCACATGTGCGGCATCACCGGTTGGGTGTCCTTCGACCGTGATCTGCGGAACCGGACCGCGGAATTGGATGCGATGACGGAGACGATGGCCTGCCGAGGCCCGGACGACCGCGGTGTCTGGGCCGAGGGGCCGGCGGCGCTCGGACACCGCCGGCTCGCGATCATCGACCTGCCCGGTGGCCGCCAGCCGATGACCGCGACCACCCCTCAGGGCACGGTCGCGCTGGTCTACTCGGGGGAGACCTACAACTTCACGGAACTGCGCCGCGAGCTGGAGGCGCAGGGGCACCGTTTCACCACCGATTCCGACACCGAGGTCGTCCTGCGCGGCTACCTCGCCTGGGGTGAGGCCCTGGCCGAGCGGCTCAACGGCATGTACGCATTCGCCCTCTGGGACGGCCGTCACGGCAAGCTCGTGATGATCCGCGACCGTATGGGCATCAAGCCCTTCTACTACTACCCGACGTCGGACGGCGTCCTGTTCGGCTCCGAACCGAAGGCGATCCTCGCCAACCCCCTGGCCCCCGCCCGGGTGACGCTGGACGGTCTGCGCGAGCTGTTCACCATGATCAAGACGCCCGGACACGCGGTCTGGGACGGCATGCGCGAGGTCGAGCCGGGCACCGTCGTCACCGTCGACCGCACCGGTCCGCGCAGCCGCGCCTACTGGCGGCTGGAGACCCGCGAGCACACCGACGACCGGGACACCACCATCGCCACGGTCCGCTCGCTGCTCGACGACATCGTGCGTCGCCAGCTCGTCGCCGACGTGCCGCGCTGCACCCTGCTCTCCGGAGGCCTCGACTCCTCCGCGATGACGGCGATCGCCGCAGGGCAACTGCGTGCCGACGGCGAAGGCGTGCGCAGCTTCGCCGTCGACTTCGTGGGCCAGGCCGAGAACTTCGTCGCCGACGAACTGCGCGGCACCCCGGACACGCCGTACGTCCACGACGTGGCCCGTACCGCGGGCACCGATCACCAGGACATCGTGCTCGACACGCAGGCCCTCGCCGATCCCGCGGTCCGCGCCAAGGTGATCGGAGCCCGCGACCTGCCCGTCGGCTTCGGCGACATGGACGCCTCCCTCTACCTGCTGTTCCGGGCCATCCGCGCGCACTCCACGGTCGCCCTGTCCGGCGAGTCCGCCGACGAGGTCTTCGGCGGCTACCTCCAGTTCTTCGACGAGGAGGCACGGCGCGCCGACGCCTTCCCCTGGCTGGTGAGCTTCGGCCGGCACTTCGGGGACGACGCCGACGTCCTGCGGCCCGACCTGACCAAGGCCCTGGACATCGAGTCCTATGTCGCCGACGGATACCGCTCCGCCGTGTCCGGCATCCGCCGCCTGGAGGGCGAGAGCGACTTCGAGTACCGGATGCGGCGCATCTGCCACCTCCACCTGACGCGTTTCGTGCGGATCCTCCTCGACCGCAAGGACCGCATGAGCATGGCCGTCGGCCTGGAGGTGCGAGTGCCGTTCTGCGACCACCGGCTCGTGGAGTACGTCTACAACACACCCTGGGCGCTCAAGTCCTTCGACGGACGGGAGAAGAGCCTGCTGAGGGAGGCGACCGCGGACGTCATCCCCACCTCGGTCTACGACCGCGTCAAGAGCCCCTACCCGTCCACACAGGACCCCGCGTATGCGGCCGCACTCCAGGAGCAGGCCCGTGAGCTGCTGACCCGCCCGTCCCACCCGGTCTTCGACCTGGTCGACCAGGGACGGGTGAAGGAGGCGGCACACCGCGACGCACCCGTCAGCCACCAGGCGGCCCGGCGCGGTCTGGAGCGGACCCTGGACCTCGCTGTGTGGCTGGACATGTACGCACCGGAGATCCTGCTCGACTGAGGCGCTGACGCGCCGTCACGTCGTGGCGTCCGGTCCCCTGTGGCAGTGTCATGGTCCCGGCGAACACGAAGGTCACCGGCGGCGCCATTGCGTACTACGGAGACCCGGTCGACGCGCACACGCTTCAGGTGTTCCTCGAACTGCGCGACCGGGCCGGTCACCGCGTGGCGGGGAGCCTCCCGTCGTGCGGGGTGAGGACGGACCCGCCGTCACCGCGCAGGAGTGCCTGGGCCGGCTCCCGAAGTGAGCAGCGGCCCGAACGGCCCGAGCGGCCTGTGCCCGGCCGTCACGTCGTCCCGCGGGACCGGCCCGGGTCCGGTGCCGTGGCGAGGAACCGCTCCCGGTCGACGACCGCCCGGTCGATCTCGCCCGACGCGACCAGCGTCCCCGAACCGTCGACCGCCCGGACCCGGAACGTGAGGCGGCGGCCGGTGACGGCGGGAGGATCGGCGAAGACATCCACGCATCCTCCGACCCGCGTCGCGCGCAGGTGCTCGATACGGAGGGCCGTTCCGACGGTCGTCTGACCCGGCGCGGTGAACGGCGCGGCGGCCCGTACCGTCGCGGCTTCCATCCAGGCGACCAGCCGTGGCGTGGACAGCACGGGCACGTCCCCGCTGCCCACCGTCGCCGCCGTGTCGGCGTCGGTCACTTCATGGCGCATCGCATCACGCTAGCTCGTCGTGGAGCGGACAGCGGGCAGCGGCCGTCCCGGTGGCGCGGCACACCGGCACCTCAGTACCGATGGCGGTACAACCGGGCGAGCAGCGAGTAGGCACGTTGCTCGGTGGCGGCGAGCTCGGCCGGGTCGATCCCGGCCGGCCACGGCTCACCGTCCGCCGCCACCGGATACGCAAGTCGGCGGAACAGCACGCCACGGGTGTGCCCGGCCGTCCCGCGGATTGCCGGTCGGCCCTGCCTCGCCGCTCACCGGCCCCTGTCGTGCTCGCGCGGATTTCCCCGGGACGCAGCAGGATGGATGGAGCGGCGCGGACGGAGGGGCCGCCGCTGCGAACACGACAGGACCGTCCCCGACCCGTGAGGAGGCCGGCTCGTGCCTGAGTCGCAGCCCGTCATCGTGCCGCCGGCCCGGGCCACCGTCTTCCTCGTGGTCACCGTCGTCCCGGGCCGTGAGGAAACCGTCCGGGACCTGCTGGAGGACGTCTCGGGCCTGCGCCGTTCAGTCGCGTTCCGCGCACCGTACGAGGAACTCACGTGTGTCGTCGGCATCGGATCGGCGGCCTGGGACCGGCTGTTCGACGGACCGCGCCCCCAGGGACTGCATCCCTTCGTGGAGTTGGCAGGGGAACGCCACCGGGCCCCGTCCACGCCGGGAGACCTGCTGTTCCACGTGCGGGCCCGCCGCATGGACCTGTGCTTCGAACTCGCCCGGCTGCTCGGGGAACGGCTGCGCGGCGCGGCCACGGTCGTCGACGAAGTGCATGCCTTCAAGTACTTCGACGAGCGCGACCTGCTCGGCTTCGTCGACGGCAGCGAGAACCCCGAGGGCGGCATCGCGGCCGAAGCCGTCTTCATCGGCGACGAGGACGAAAGGTTCGCCGGCGGCAGCTATGTGATCGTGCAGAAGTACCTGCACGACCTCACGGCGTGGAACGCCCTGCCCGTGGACGAGCAGGACAAGGTCATCGGACGCACCAAGCTGGCCAACGTCGAACTCCCCGACGACGTCAAGCCCGACGACTCCCACGTGGCGCTCAACACCATCACCGACGAGGACGGCAACGAGCGCAGGATCGTGCGCGAGAACATGCCCTTCGGCACCATCGGCGACGGTGAGTTCGGGACGTACTTCATCGGCTACGCCCGCACCCCCGACGTGACCGAGCACATGCTCAGGAACATGTTCCTCGGCGACGGCCCGGCCCGGCACGACCGCATCCTCGACTTCTCGACCGCGGTGACCGGATGCCTGTTCCACGTGCCCACCGCCACCTTCCTCGACGACCTTCCCCCGGCTCCCGGCAGGAAGAGCGCGGCAGACGGCTCACTGGGGATCGGCAGCCTCAAAGGAGTCCGAACATGACGACGCCCGAAGGCATCACCAACCTGCATCGCGAACTCGCCCCCATCACGCCCGCCGCCTGGGCCGAGATCGAGGACGAGGCCCGCCGCACCTTCCGCCGCAACCTCGCCGGCCGCCGGGTGGTGGACGTCTCCGGCCCCGACGGCCCCGAACTCGCGGCGGTGGGGACGGGACACCTCTCCGACATCGACGGCCCGGCGCCGGGCGTGGGCGCGCGGCTGCGCCAGGCACGGCCCCTCACCGAACTGACCGTGCCCTTCACGGTGAGCCGGACCGCCGTCGACGACGTCGACCGCGGCTCCCAGGACTCCGACTGGCAACCGGTCAAGGACGCCGCGCGCACCATGGCGTTCGCCGAGGACCGGGCGGCCTTCAACGGATACCCGGCCGCCCGGATCGAGGGCCTGCGCGGGCGCACCTCACATCCCGTGCTGCGCCTGCCCGCAGAGCCCCGCGACTACCCGGACGCCGTCAGCCACGCCCTGAGCACGCTGCGCCTGGCCGGCGTCCAGGGCCCGTACTCCCTGCTGCTGGGAGCCGAGGCGTACACGGCGGTCAGTGAGACGTCGGACCACGGCTACCCGGTCGCCGCCCATCTCGGCCGGATCCTCGACGGGAAGCTGATCTGGGCGCCCGCGATCGAGGGAGCCCTTCTCCTCACCACCCGGGGCGGCGACTACGAACTGAGGCTCGGCGAGGACCTCGCCATCGGCTACACGTCGCACGACGCCACCGACATCGAACTGTACTTCCGCCAGACCCTGACGTTCCTGGTCTACACGGACGAGGCCGTGGTGGCATTCGACCCCGCGGCGGACGGGGGCTGATCCAGGGCCCCCGCGGAAATCGCCGCGGGCCGGAGTCAACTGCTGCAGCTCGGTGGCCGGATCGCACGGCCGGGCCACCTGGCAGCCCTGACCGATCGTGCGGCGTCCGCTCGTTCACTCATCACCATGTCTGCGATCCAGCGGGACCTCCGGGCCGGGTGGTGCAACGGGCCCCGGCGGCGGGCGTGTTCAGGCGCGCGGCACGAACGGTTCACGCGCCGGCGCCGGGCGACTGCCCCAGGGACACGACCACCGCGGTCGCCCGGCCGCCGGGTGCGCTGTAGGCCACCGTGTCGCCGGGACGGTGGCCGAGGAGGGCGCGCCCGAGGGGGCTGTCCGCCGTGACCAGTGAGGGGTCCAGTTCCTCAGCCGTCTCGCTGACCTGGAAGGTCTCCTCCGTGCCGTCGGCGAATCGCACGGTGACCGTGCTGCCCACGCCGACCCGGTCGGTGGGCGGCGGGCCTGCCGTGTCCGCACCGCGGAGCCGAGTAGTGATCTCCGAGATACGGGCGTCCAGGCGCTGGAGGTCGTCGGCGCGCTGCAACTCGTCGGCTTCGTCGGCACGATCGCCCACGGCCGAGGAGTCCTGAAGCGTCGCGGCGACCGTCCGGCGTTCGGTGTGGAGGTCGGCGAGTTCCTGTTCGAGGGCGTGTCGGGCAGCGTCGCTGATCGGTGCGGGTTCGCTGGGCATGCCTGGTCCTCGGGGTGCAAGGAGACGATGTGGGGCGGGACATTCCGGATCCTAGGTGCGATTCCCTGACGCGGCATCCGGCCGGTGGCCCTCCGTGTGCCCGCGGGTACCGCCCCTTCTCGGCGGCACGCGCCCCCGAGAAGGCCCCTGGCGGACTCACCGGCCACGTAGCATCGCCCACCCCGCTGCGGACCGGGGCGCGGCCAAGAGAGTGACCCGGGTGCCGGTGCGTGCGCGGGCGACCGCTCGGTGGGGTCATACGAACGACCGTCAGGCATGGGCGATGCCTGACGGTCGATCGTGCCCGGGCAGATCCGGACCGGTCGCACGCGGGGTCATACCGCGGAGTCCGCCTCGCGGAGGTCCTTCACCATGTGTTCCATCACCGCGCCCATGTCGCCGACCGTGGCGTCGAGTTCCTCGGCACGCGGCGCGATCTGCTCCACACACGTCGCCGTGGCGAGAGCGAGGTCGACGGATTCGGTCACCTCACCGTCGCCCAGGAGCTCCTCGATCCGGAAGGCGAGGCCGGCGAGCGTCGAGTCGTCGGTCTGCGGCACCAGGTACCCCCGCAGGCCCGGGGGATAGGGCGTGTGCTCCCGGTACTCCCGGAAGGCCCGCACGACCGCATGCTCCTCGCTGTACTGGTCCAGGAGCCCCAAGAGGACGTACAGCCGGGCCGTCAGCCTGGGCAGACCGGGGAAGCGGTCGAGCCAGGCCATGAGTTCGCGGTGGCCGCCGAGATGGTCGACGATCTCCGTCATCGTGACGGCGAGCGTGTTGGACTGGGCCCAGTGGAACGGCAGCAGCTGGGCGACCTGCTTGGCCAAGGTGGCCTCGTCCTGCGGGCTCAGGCTGTCGGAGACCAGCCCGCTGACCAGCGCGCGGTCGAGGCCGAAGCCCTCCGGTGCGGAACGGCGCGCGGTGGCGTGCGACACCTCGTGGCGCAGACGCGTCAGCTCCTTGCCGATCTTGCTCAGGGGTTTCTCCCGCATGGGGCCTCCAGCCGGCCTGCCGTGGTCTTCGGTCGCTCTGGGAGGTGCTCCTTGAGCGCCGCGCACGGGGGCACGGGGGCGGGACGGAGAGCAGCTGCCCGGAGCCTGCACGCAACACCCTGCCGCCGGGCGCGGGGATGCGCGCGCACTGTGGCCCATGCGGGCTATTCCACGCATCGGATCGCCCTGGGCCCTTCAGCTCGTCGACTGGCTTTCGCGGAGGCTCTGCGGGCGGCCGGACACGCCTTCGGCCCAGTGGTCCGGTGCCGGTGGAGGGCTCCGCGGGCCACGGCGTGCGGCGGAAAAGATCCGCCGTGGCGGGGTGGGGAAGCCGGACGACGCGGCCGTTACGGGGTAGAACGGATATCGGGTGTTCCCGATGTGTGGGGACCCGCTTTCACTGAGCCGGGCTCGTCCCGGCATGAACGAAGGACACAGAATGGCCAGCGGCACCGTGAAGTGGTTCAACGCCGAGAAGGGCTTCGGATTCATCGCCCAGGACGGCGGTGGGCCGGACGTCTTCGCGCACTACAGCAACATCTCCGGGAACGGCTTCCGGGAACTGGTGGAGGGGGAGACCGTCACCTTCGACGTGACCCAAGGCCAGAAGGGGCCCCAGGCGGAGAACATCGTCCGCGCCTGACGCCCGTACCCGTCCCCGCCCTTCCGTCCGAGGAGGGCGGGGACGTCCCTGTGCGGCGCCCTGAGGGAGGGATGCCCACAGGCCTCACCCGTCTCGTGGCCCGGTCGGCGGCCGTGGTGACGTCAGCGGCGGGTGCAGGCCTGGCCGACGAGGTCTCGTGTTCCACGGGCCGGCAGCGGTGAGCCGGGCGCCGAGGAGCGGGCGTGCTCTACCTGTCGGTCCTGCGGCGCGGCGTTGGGCGCACCGCCCGCAGCTGATCGAACCGTGACTCCGCCGACGGTATCGGCCCGGCCTTCGTCCGTTCAGTCACGTGTCAGACGCTCCAGGACGATCATGGCCTCGATCACGGTCTTCCGCTCTTCTTCCGTGCACTTCTCCTCGAGTTGCCCGGCGAGCCACTCCCGCCGGGCCTGCCGCCCCTCTTCGACCCTCCGCCGTCCGGCGGGCGTGAGCACGAGCAGCAGGCGTCGCCCGTCGTGGGGGTCGCGACGACGCACGATGAGCCCCGCGGCGAGCAGCGGAGCGACGGTCGCGGTCATCGACTGGTGCCGCATCCCCTCCGAGGCCGCCAGATCGCTGACCGTCACACCGGCCCGGTCGGCCAGCCGCGTCAGGACCGAAACCTGTCCCAAGGTGATGTCGTCGGCCTCGGCGGCACCGAGAATGCGGCGTCGCAGACGGCCGATGACGGCACGCACCTGCCGCGACGCCTCTACCGCCGAAGGCGACGCGTGAGGGTTCTCGTTCATGCCTTCCACCTTAAATAGTACAGCTTGCTCTGTACAGTCTTGTCTGTATGAATGCTGGTGGCCGGAAACGTCGCCACCCCGGGCGCGACGGCTTGCGGGCACCTTCAGGGGTGCGCGGAGGCGCAGGGGGCAGTACTCGCGTGACTCCTGCCCACGTCGGCCTGCGACGGGCTGCAAGCACCCCGCCTGTTCGACCGCCTGGCGGAGTGCGACGAGGACGCGGCCGTGGAGGGCGGATCGGGCGGGTCGCCGTAGGTCGCCACCTGGACGCGCCGCCGGAAGCCGGGGAGCTCGGCGGGCCTCGATCCCCGGTGCGCGGCGGCCGGTCCGCCGCCGCTGCGGGACACAGAAGTACGGTCACTCTGCCCAGGCGGGCGGTGTTCCGTGTCGCGGTGGCCGCGACGGTCGCCGCGGCAGCGGCGGGAGGTCGACGCGCTGGGACGGCACGGGGTCGGGGTGTCGTACCCCCACCTGACGTTCACCTTCGTCTTCGACCGTGAGACCTACGACTACCTGGGCATTCGTCTCAAGGGCAGCAACGACGAGCGCGTCGACGGCGAGTGGCGGAAGACGGACAGGTACTTCGAGATGCGCAGCCGCCAGGAGGTGGGTGTGGTCGACCGGATCGGCCAACGTCCGTAGGGCCCTCGAAGGGCCTGTGGCGAGGGGGGTAAGAGCCGGGGCGCGTGACGCGCGCCCCGGCGGCGGCTGAGGCCGCGGAGGGAGCCGACGGCCGCCCGGGAGGGTTCCTTGAGGGCCCGCTCAAGGGACGCGCCCACCTGGCCTGCCGAGGGGCGCCGGGGAATGACGGACGGCCGGCCACACGTTGGTCGAGGCAGGACGACCAGTTCGGGAGCACCATGTGAGCCCTGCGAGCATCACCATCTCCGTGGCCGAGACCCTGCGGGCCTCGCTCCGCGCGGCGCCGCACTGGCTGTGGCTGGCGGGCCCCATCCTGCTGATCTTCGCGATCCCCGTGGCCGACGCGTTCCTGCCGCCGGACATCCATCTCGCGCACCTGCTGGTCGTCGCCGTGGCGGTCACCGCCGTCGCCTACGGCCCCCGGCTCACCGCGCTCGTCGGCGCGCTGGCCGTACTCGCACTGGTCGCCGCCGGAACGCTGCGGCACACGCTGATCACCGAGAGTGTCGTCGTCGAGATCAGCGCCCTCGTCGCCGTCTGCGCCTTCCTGGTCTTCTTCACCTACCTGCGGCGGCGGCGCGACCGGGAGCTGGTGCACGTACGCTCGGTCTCCGACGCGACACAGCGCGTGGTGCTGCGCCCGCTCCCGGAGCACGCCGGGCCGGTCTCCTTCGCCTCGGAGTACCACAGCGCCGACGCCGACACGGGCATCGGCGGTGACCTCTACGCGGCGGCCCGCGTCCCCGGCTCCACACGGGTGATCATCGGGGACGTCCGCGGCAAGGGTCTCGCCTCGATCAGCGACACGGCGATCGTGCTGGGCGCCTTCCGTGCCGCCGCCCACCGTCCGGTCCCGCTGCCGGACCTGGTCGCCCACATCGAGGACGCCGTCGGCTGGGGGCTGGCGGAGTTCTCCGGGCTGGAGGAGGACGCCGCCGAACGTTTCGTGACCGCCGCGGTGCTGGACATCCCGGACGACGAGCCGGTCGTCCACGTGGTCAGCTGCGGCCACCCGCCGCCCCTCCGGCTGCACCACCTGAACGGGACGGCCACCGCCCTGACGGTGCCCGAGCCGTCACCGCCGCTCGGCCTCGGCGTGGCGATCGACCCCACCTATGCCGCGGCCACCTTCCCGTTCGAGCACGGTGATCGCCTGGTGCTCTACACCGACGGCGTCAGCGAGGCCCGGGACGAGCAGGGCGTCTTCTATCCGCTCGCCGAACGTGTCGCGGCATGGGCGGACCAGCCGCCCGTGCCGCTGGTCGAAAGCCTCACCGCGGACCTGCGGGACTACGTGGGGGGCCGGCTGCACGACGACATGGCCGTGATCGTCATCCAGCGGGACGGGAGACCTTCGGAGCAGTCGCCGTCCGAGGCCGCCTGAGCGTGCTCCCCGGAGCTGTCGCGGCAGTCCGCTTCAGAGCAGATCCTCGATCGTGATCGGCATCTTGTGGATGCGTCGGCCCGTCGCGTGCCAGACGGCGTTCGCGATCGCGGCGGCGGCACCGACCTGACCGATCTCGCCGACACCCTTGACGCCGAGCGGGTTGACGACGCTGTCCTCGACCTCGATCAGCTCGACGTCGACGTCGGGCGCGTCCGCGTTCACCGCGACCAGGTACTCACCCAGGCTCGTGTTGGCCCAGCGGCCCGTTCGCGGGTCCGTGTGGTTGGCCTCCAGCAGCGCCTGGCCCAGGCCCCAGAGCATGCCGCCCATGAGCTGGCTGCGGGCCGTCTTCGGGTTGAGGATCCGGCCGGGCGCGAAAGCGCCCGTCATGCGCCGTACCCGGACCAGTCCGAGTTCGGGATCCACGGCCACCTCGGCGAACTGGGCACCGAACGTCATCATCGCGTACTCGGAGTCGCCGCCCGGCGGCTTCCACGCACCGGACGCCTCTGCGTCCGGCTGGAAGTTCCGCTGCAACAGCTCGACGTAGGACTCCGAGGCGGTTCCGGCGGTCATGACTCCGTCCTGGACGACCACGTCGACCGGGTTCGCGCCGTACAGCGGCCCGTTGGAGTCCGCCACGGCCTTCGCGATCAGCTGGTTGCGCAGGGCGGTCGCCGCACTGTGCACGGCGGCACTGATCATCCCCGCGCCCGCCGAACCCACCGCGGCCGCGATGTTGGGCAGGTCGGTGTCGCCGTTCTCGAACCGGCAGCGGTCCACCGCCATGCCGAGCCCGTCGGCGGCGACCTGCGCCATCACCGTGGCGACGCCCGTGCCGAAGTCGGGGGTGGCGGCCTGGACGACCGCGGTTCCGTCGGCGTAGAAGCGGGCGCGGGCGCGCTGCGGATTGGCGGGCGGAGCGACCGGGTAGCCCGCGCTGGCCATGCCCGTTCCGATCAGCCAGTTCCCGTCGCGGCGCACGCCGGGCCGCGGGTCGCGGCCCTCCCAGCCGAATCGCGCGGCACCCCGCTGGTAGCACTCCCGCAGGCCGCTGCTGGACCAGGGATTGCCCGTCATGGGGCTCACGTCGGTGTAGTTGCGAAGCCGCAGCTCGATCGGCTCCACACCGAGTTCGTGCGCCAGCTCGTCCATGGCGCATTCCAGCGCGAACATGCCGCTGGCCTCGCCGGGCGCCCGCATGAACGTCGGGGTCATGGTGTTGGCGCGGAAGATCCGGTAGACGCCCCGGAAGTTCGGGCACGCGTAGATCTCCGACGAGACGCCGATCGAGGGCTCGGCCCATTCGTCGAAGTGGGAGGTGGGGGAGAGTTTGAGGTGCCGGATCCCGGTCAGCCGCCCCTCGCGCGTCGCGCCGAGGACGATCTGCTGTTCCTGCTCCTCACGGTGTCCCACCGAGGTGAACATCTGCTCGCGGGTCAGCGCCAGCTTGACCGGCCTGCCGACCTCGCGGGCGGCCATCGCCGCCAGCGCCGCATGGTCGTGGATCATGGCCTTGGAGCCGAAACTGCCCCCGACGAAGTGACTGATGACGCGGATCTTCGACAGCGGGATGCCCAGCTGCCGGCCGACCGTGATCTGGGTGGCGTTCACACCCTGGGTGGAGTCGTACAGCACCAGTTCGTCGCCCTGCCACTCGGCGGTGGTGCACGCGGGCTCGAGGGGGTTGTGATTGTTCGCCGCGTACGTGAACGTGGCCTCCACCCGCACGTCCGCCTGCGCGAGCCCCGCCTCGACGTCTCCGCGCTCGACCCGTCCCGGCAGCCAGCCGCCGAAGATGCGGTCGGGTTCGTAGGCCTCGCCGCGGCCCTGGTTGAGGGTCGTGAGCGGGGCGGTCTGCTCGTACGAGACGCGCAGCAGACTCGCGGCGTGCTGGGCCCGCTCCCAGGTGTCGGCGATGACGATCGCGATGTGCTGACCCGCGTAGTGGACGGTGTCGTCCTGCATCGGGAAGAAGGTCTGCCCCGGTGCGGCGGTGCCCGCCAGTGACGGGATCAGCGGCGGCTGTTCGGCGATCCGCGGCAGGTTCCGGTGGGTGAGGACGGCGATGACGCCCTCCTCCGCCAGGGCGCTCTGTGTCTCGATCCCGGTCACCCGGCCACTGGCGATTCGGGACCCGACGAGGCAGGCGTATGTCATGCCGGGGATCGGGATCTCGGCGGAGTAGCGGGCGGCGCCGGTGACCTTGGGGCGGCCGTCGACACGGGACAGCGGTTGTCCGATTGCGGCTGCGGTGGTCATGCCGGGCTCTCGCTTCCGTTGCCGATGAGGGTTTCGAGGGCACGCACGATCGCGCGCTGGGCGAGTTCGACCTTGAAGGCGTTCATGGTGGTCGGCTGCGCCTCGATCAGTTCCACCCGTGCCGCCTGGGCGAAGTTGTTCCGCTGTGCTGCCGCGCCGATCAGGAAGTCCTCGACCCGTCGGGCCCGCCACGGCTTGGTGGCCACACCTCCGAGGGCCACGCGCACGTCCGCGATCGTGCCGTCCACGACGGACACCGCGGCCGCCACGGAGGCCAGCGCGAACTCGTAGCTCTCGCGGTCCCGGACCTTCAGGTAGAGCGAGCGGCGGGCCACGGGCGCCGCGGGCACCTCGATGGACGTGATGAGTTCGCCGTGTTCCATCAGGTTTTCACGGTGCGGGGAGTCACCGGGCAGCAGGAAGAAGTCCTCGAAGGCGTACGTGCGTTCGCGCTGGTCGGGGCCCAGCGTGTGCACCTGCGCGTCGAGGGCCATCAGCGCCACGGCCGCGTCCGAGGGGTGCGTGGCGATGCAGTGGGAACTCGTGCCGAGGACGGCGTGCCCGCGGCTGAAACCGTCGACGGCCGAGCACCCCGTGCCCGGTTCACGCTTGTTGCACGGCGACTCGGCGTCCCGGTAGTACGAACACCGCACCTTTTGCAGGAGGTTGCCGCCCATGGAGGCCATGTGCCGCAGCTGCGCCGAGGCGCCGAGTTCCAGGGCCTGACTGAGCACGGGGAACCGCTCGCGCACCACGGGGGCCGCGGCGACCTCGCTCATGCGGGCCAGGGAGCCGATGCGCAGGCCTCCCTCCGAAGTGGTCTCGATCCGGTTCAGGGGAAGGCTGTTGATGTCGACGAGCCGCCGAGGATGCAGGACGTTCTGCCGCAGCAGATCGATCTCGGTGGTGCCGCCGGCGAGGAAGTCGCTGGTCGGGTCGGCGCTGACCGCGGCGATCGCCGCCGCGGTGTCGGTGGCGCGCGCGTAGGTGATCGGCCGCACGGCAAGGCTCCCTAGGCTCCGTCGCGGACTGCGCGGATCGCGGCCCGGATGTGGGGGTAGGCGGCGCAGCGGCAGATGTTGCCGCTCATCCACTCCTTGATCTCGGCGTCGTCGCGCGCATGGCCCTCTTTGAGCAGCGCCGTCGCCGACATGATCTGGCCAGGAGTGCAGAAGCCGCACTGGAAGGCGTCCTCGGCGATGAACGCGTCCTGCATGGCGTGCAGTTCGTCGCCCTCCGCCAGCCCCTCGATGGTGGTCACCTCGCGCCCTTCGCAGGTCATGGCGAGCGTGAGGCAGGACAGTACGCGACTGCCGTCGACCCAGACGGTGCAGGCGCCGCACGTGCCCTGGTCGCAGCCCTTCTTCGCACCGGTCAGGTCCAGGTGTTCGCGCAGCGCGTCGAGCAGACTGACCCGTGGCTCGATCTCCAGGGAGCGCTGCACGCCGTTGACCGTCAAGGTGACCGCGACCGGCCCCGGCCCTCGCTCTTCGAGGCCTTGCCCACGTTCGGTGAGGGGGGCCGGAGTGTGTGCAGACATGGCAGACCTCCAGAAGGGGACGCATTCATCGTGATACAGGGAGATATGCGCTGCAACCGTAGGATTTCTTCATCAGTGAGTGCGCACGGAGCCCGCGAGTCGGTGACCGTGGTCTTCACCTGGGAAGCGAAGCCGGGCATGGAGTCGGAGTTCGAGCGGTGGGCCCACGGCATCGAGACGGAGGCCGCCGCATTCGTGGGCCATCAGGGGGTCACCTGGCTTCGCCCGGAGGAGGGGGGCGCGTCCCGGCGGTACCACCAGGTGGTCCAGATTCGCCGGCACCGCCGACCTGGACCGCTGGATGGCCTCGCGGCAGGGGGCCGCCTGACAGGACCGCGTCAGGCCTGCGGGCGGTCGGTACGGCGCTGCGGCGATGGCGCTGTCCCGAGCTAGGAGGCACGGGGTCCCGCGCCACGCGTACAGCCGTCTTCCATGGCCCCGGTCCCGGACGGCCCACGCGCGTCACCGCGGTCCGCGCGCCACGCTCCAGGCCGCGAGCACGGCGAGCAGCATGGTCAGGAGACCGGACAGGACCAGGCTGGTGCGCAGACCCGTGAGGGCGATCAGCGGACCGCCGGCGAGCAGGCCGAGCGGGGCGGCGACCGTCGAGCCCGTCGTCCACAGGGTGACGACCGGTTGCTGTTCGTCGTCACGGAGCCCGGACTGCAGGAAGCTGTAGGCGATCGGTGTGAAGGGCGCCCAGACCAGGCCACCGAGACCGAAGACCACCATGGCCGCGCTCTGGTCCGCGATCCCGGCCAGCGCGATCGGGCAGAGCGCCCACAGCGCGATGACGGCGACGAGCAAAGGGCGTTGAGGGAGTCCGCGGAGGCGGTCGACCAGCGCGGCACCGGCCAGCGCCCCGGCGCCCAGCGCGGTCCAGAGCAGTCCCAGGCCGGACGCGCCGCTGTGCAGCGTGTCCCGCACGTACAGCGGCAGGGCGACCTCGATCGGCATGTAGAGAAAGTTGAAGAAGAAGACGACCACGAGCAGGTGTCCGGCCACCGGTCGGCGTCGCAGGACGCGCCACCCCGACTCGCGCCGCGGCTCACGTTCCGGTGTCTGCTCCGACGGCACTCTCGACGTCTGCTTCGACGGTGCTTGCGGTGTCTGCTCCGACGGCGCTTGCGACGTCTGCTCAGACGGTGCTCCTGGTGTCTGCTCAGACGGTGCTCCTGGTGGCTGCTTCGACGGTGCTTGCGGTGTCCTCTCCGACGGCGCTTGCGACGTCTGAGCCGGCTGATGCTCGGCCTCGTGCGGCGGCCTGCCCTCCGAGGCGTTCTCCGGTTCCCGCCCGTGTGCCGCGCCCCCGACCACCGGTGCCCGCGGCACACACCGCAGCACCGACACCAGCAGGATCAACGCTCCGCACGCGTCGGCGAACAGCGCCCAGCCCGTGCCCGCCCAGGCCACGAGCATTCCGCCGGCCACCGGTCCGACGACCAGCAGCGCGAAGTTGCTGCCCAGCCCGAGCAGTCCGTTGACCGCGAACCGGTCCGCGTCGCCCACCATCGAGGTGGCCAGAAGCCGGCGGCTGCTGGAGCCCGCCATCCGGCAGGTGCTGCCCAGGAGCAGTCCGCCGACCAGGACCGGCAGCGTGAGCCGGTCCGCCACCGCGAGCGCGCCGAGTCCGGTGAACGCGACGGCGCGCAGGACACAGTCCGCGAGCAGCAGCCGACGCGGAGGTGTGGAGAACCGCCCCAGGCTGATGGCCAGGGCGAGCACCGTGGAGAGCAGGAACGGCGCCGCCTCCACCATTGCGATCGCGAGCGCCGCATCCAGTGACCCGTGAACGGCCAGTGTCTGCACAGGCATTGCGACGATCAGCATGCCCGTGCCGGCGTTCGCCAGCAGATCGCCCAGCAGCAGACCGGCCATCCGCCGGTTGCGCAGCAGGACGTCGCGGTACGAGCTGTTCGCCGGGGCGAGCTCGGTGTCGGCTGCGGAGGACACGGCAGGCTCCTTCGATGACCACGGGGCGTTCGGGCCGTTGTTGAGTCGGTTGAGTCGGTTGAGTCGGATTGTCGGTGACCGACGCTGTCAGTGACGGATGCAGCCTGTCAGGGGGCGGCCCTGGCTGGACAGTGGCGGTGCCGGTGGAGTCGGACCCTGGGCGGGCAGTGGCGGCGGAACCGGCAGGCCCTGACGGGACAGTGGCCGTGGAGACGGCCTACCGGTGGCGCCCCGTCTCCTCGGGGCGTGCCTCCATCACAGCCGCACGGGCTTGCCATGACGACGCCGGTGGGACACCGTGGGACAGCCGAAACGGCTTTCAACAGCGACGACTCGGCCCGGGATTCTCTGCCGGGCCGGGACAGTGAGGCGGGGGACCGGTGGTTGTGGAACAGCGGGCGGCGAAGGCCGACGCGCCGGACGAGCTGGCGGCCAGGCTGCGGCTGCTCCAGGAGTTGTCCGGGCGCGGCGTACGGGCCCTCGCGCGGGACACGGGCCTCAGCTCGTCGTCACTGTCGCGCTACCTCGGCGGGCAGACGGTGCCGCCGTGGCCCGCGGTGATCGCGCTCTGCCGTCTCGTCAAGCGCGACCCCCGCCCGTTGCGCCCGCTGTGGGAGCGGGCCTCGAACCCCCTGCCGGCGCCCCCGAAGTCCAGCCGTCAGGTCCAGCCACCGTCGCCGCCGGCCGGCGACCCGCGCCCGCCCCGCAACGATCTGCCGCGCGACATGCCGGACTTCACGGGACGGGAGGCCGAACTGACCGCCGTGCTCGCGGGTGTGCGCAGCAGTCGGGTGGTCGCCGTCGACGGCATGGCGGGGGTGGGCAAGACCTGCCTGGCGGTGCATGCGGCGCACCGGCTCGCCGACGACTACCCGGACGCCCAGCTCTACGTGGACCTGCACGGGTTCACCGACGGACGCCGGCCGCTGGATCCGGACCCCGCGCTGCGCACACTGCTGGCCGCGCTCGACGTCCCCTCCGAGAAGGTCCCGCAGGAGGGCGGTGTCGAGCAGCTGGCCGCCTGCTGGCGGTCGGAACTGGCCCACCGCCGGGCCGTCGTGGTCCTCGACAACGCGGCCGACGCCGACCAGGTCCGCCCGCTGCTGCCCGGCGCCGGTCCCTCCGTCGCCCTGATCACCAGCCGCAACCGGCTGCTGGGCCTCGACGAGGTGCCCCCGGTGTCGCTGGACGTGCTGACCCCCGAGGAGAGCGCGGAGCTGCTGGCCCGTGCCAGCGGCGACCCCCGGGGGCCCGACGGGCGGTTGGCCCGCGACCCGGAGTCCGCGGCGGAGGTGCTCCGGCTGTGCGGTCATCTGCCGCTGGCCCTGCGGCTGGCCGCGGCCCGGTTGCGGCACCGGCCGGGCTGGACCGTGGGCATCCTCGTGGAGCGGATGGCGGAGGGCGTGGACGAGTTCGACACCGCGTTCGCCATGTCCGTAAGGCAGTTGGACCGGAACCAGCGGCGTCTGTTCCGGCTGCTCGGTCTGCTGCCGGGGTCGTCCTTCGACGAGTACGTCGCGGCGGCCCTCGCGGACATTCCGCTGCGCGGCGCCCGCACCATGCTGGAGGACCTGCTCGACGCGCACCTCGTCCAGCAGCCGGCGGCCGGCCGTTACCGGCTGCACGACCTGGTGCACCAGCACGCGCGGCGCGCCTGCGTGGAGCAGGACTCACCGGTGGAGCGGGAGCGGGCGCTCGGCCGGGTGCTCGACTACTACGTGCACGCGGCGGCCGCCGCCGACGCCGCGATGCCGTTCGTGTCGCCCGGCCGGGCGGCCTCCGTCGGCAGGGCTCCGGCGGAGCTGCCGCGGTTCACCGACAAGAACGCGGCCCTCGGCTGGTTCGTCGCGGAGTACACGAACCTGATGGCCGTCTTCGAGGCCGCGGTCGCCGCGGGGGCCGACGCGCATGTGTGCGAACTGCCGCGCTTCATGCGGGCCTTCTTCGCGCGGCGCTGCGGCACGACGCATCTGAACGCCCTCTTCGAGAGGTCCCTCGCGGCGGCGGAGCGTCTCGGTGATCCGCTGCAACTGGCCGAGGCGCACAGCGACTTGGGCTTCGCGCGCTACAACGCGGGACGGATGCCGGAGGCAGGCGCGGCCTACGAGGCGGCGGCACCGCTGGTGTCCCGGGCGGGGGACCCCCGGTCGGAGGCCGAGCTGACCATGCGGCGCGGCTACCTGAGGTGGGACGAGGGATACGTGGAGGAGCCGTTGGAGTTCTTCCGGCTGGCCGGGAAGCTCTACGAGAAGGCCGACTGCCCGATGGGAGCGGCCCACGCGATCGGGTACGAGGCCTGGGCGACGCTGCAACTGGGACACCGCGAGGAGGCGGCGCGACTGGCCCGTCGGGCGCTCGACGTCCCGCACGCCGACCCCGCCTGGCCGCCCACGCTGACGGCTCGGATCACGCTCGGCGTGGCCATCGCCGGGGAGGAGCCCGACGAGGCTGCCAAGCATCTGCGGCAGGCGCTGGAGCTGGCCCGCGAGGACGGGCACAAGCACAACGAGGCGTGGTGCCTGAACTGCCTGGGGGTCGCGCTGCGGACGATGGGCCGATATGAGGAGGCCCTGGACAGCCACCGGCAGGCCTTCGCCCTGCTGGACGAACTGTTCGAGGAGCACTGGAAGATCCATTTCCTCAACGGCTACGCGGAGACCTGCCGGCTGGCGAACCTGCCCGAGGAGGCCCTGCGGCTGCACCGCGAGGCTCTGGAGCTGGCGCCGCGACTGGGGTACCGGTACGCGGAGGTGCTGGCTCACGAGGGCATCGCGGCCGTGCTCGACCGGACGGATCCGCCGGCGGCGGCAGGGCACCGCGCGGCGGGGCAGGCCGTGCTGGAGGAACTCAGGCCGGAGGCCTGACCGGGCGTCACGTCCCGGGGCGGCCCGCCGCCGACGGCGCCACTCGCAGGACAGCGCGCGCCCGGGGCACCTTCGGGCGGTCGACCGGCAGTCGTCTCCACGGGAGCGCCCCGACAGCTGTCACCGTGCCGCGGTCGGCTGCCAGCCCCGCCGACCGTTCTCCGTCGCCCCGGTTCGGTGACGCGTCAACGGGGCAACGTGAAAATCCACGACGCGGAGATATTGAGAGCGGCACCAAACCGTCCCACCGCGGTTGTCGGCGTCGGGGCAGGTCGCTTCCGCGAGAGGCGATGTTGCTCGTGGGGTGGCCGATGTGCGAGTCCACTCACGTTGCATGGTGTGCTGCGCCATCCGACCTCGACCGGCTCTTCCCGTGGGGCAACGGCGGCTGGGCCGAAGCCGCCTTCGCCCTCGGCCTGGGCGGCATCGGCGCCGCGATCGCACTGGCCCTGTGAGACGGTCCGCCCTGGCGCAGGGCCCCTTGGGCGACCAGGTCCTCACGTCCTGCACGCGGGCGCACGAACCGTGGTTCCGCGTGTTCGCCGGGCGCGGTTGCCGCGCGGGGCCGGATTGTCAGTGGAACCTCCTACGCTGACCTCACATCGATCGGACAGGCGAGGAGAGGCGTACACATGGGCGGCAACGGCTGGATGCACACGGGCCCCTACCAGCGGGATCCGGCGGCCGCGTTCCGCCAGGCCCAGGAGGAGCAACTGGCCGAGGACGACCACGGCTTCCCCGGCCGGACGGTGGACGAACTGTGGGAGGACCCCGCCTGGCACGAGTACATCTTCACCGGCGGTACGGGGACGGTCCTGGACCAGCCCATGCTGATCGAGGCCACGGACCCCGACGACGGCCCCTACATGCGTCCGCTGACGGCCGAGGAGGTGAGGGTCTGGGCCCCCGACGGCCGCCCCGACTACGACGATTGGGAGGCGGCCCTGCACTCGGGGCAACTGGACTTCCCCCACCGCGCACAGGGGAGATGCACCGTGCTCTACGTGGACGGGCAGCCGACACAGATCGGCTACTGGGGCGTCACCGCCGACTGACGACCGGACGGCGCATCAGCGACCAACAGGCGGGCGGCAGGCTTGGGATGGGCCTGCGGCAGTGACCGCACCGCCCGTCACCGGTGCGCCTTCGCCGTCGGCGCCCGGTCATCGACAGCGCGAGGAGAGCGAACGAAGATCACGAGCGGGCACGGTCCACGTTTCGGCGGCAGGCCCTGGGTCGGATTCGAACTCTTCACCCGCTGAGACACGGCGGGCACCACCCTCACTCGGCGGGCGCGCCGCGGCGGCGAACAACGCCCGGTGACCGGTGTGTCTGGCGAAGATCCCGCTGAACGTCCCGGGATCGCGGTACCCGACCTCGGCGGCGATGCTCGCGACGGTCCTGTCAGCGGTCTCCAGCAGATGCCCGGCGTGACGCACCCGGGCCGTCCGCAGGTACGCGAGGGGCGTCTCGCCGGTCTCGTCTCCGAAACGGCGGAGCAGGGTTCTCGTGCTCACGTGGAACTCCCGTGCGCCGAACGCGTGGCGCGCGACGGCCTGAAGGTGCCGGCCTACCGCTTCGAGCACGACACGTGGTGCACCGGCCGGCAGTTCGCGGCCTACCGGGCGTTGCTCGGCGACGCGTTCGACGGCCGTGTCCTCGAAGCGGAGTCGGCGAACACGAACCCTCCGCCCTTCTTCCGTGACGTCGTCGGCTGCGCCCACAGCGTGGTCACGGCGCACCTCGTCGCTCAGGAAGGCCACCCCACCGTGCGGGCACGGGCCGAGATCATCACCTTCCTGAGCGAGCGGCTCGGGACGGGGTCTTTGTGAGTCGGTCGGTCCCGCCGCGGCGGGAGCGGGAGCGTGGACCGTAGCGGGTGGACAAGGACCGCGTCGGCGGCAGACTGATCCCATGACCGAAGAGGATCTGAAGGCCGATCTCCAACGCTACCTGCAGTCCGCCCGCGACGCCCTGCTGTGGAAGCTCGAAGGCCTGTCGGAGTACGACGTCCGCCGCCCGCTGACGCCGACCGGCACCAACCTCCTGGGCCTGGTCAAGCATCTGGCCGGAGTGGAACTGGGCTACCTCGGCGACACGTTCGGACGGCCGTCCGGAGAGGACCTGCCCTGGTTCGAAGAGGCCGCCGAGACCAACGGGGACATGTGGGCGACCGCGGAAGAGTCACGCGAGTACGTCATGGGGCTCTACCGCCGGGCGTGGGCACACTCGGACGAGACGATCGACGCGCTGGCGCTGGACGCCGTCGGGAAGGTGCCGTGGTGGCCCGACGGCAAGGACGAGGTGACGTTGCATCACGCCGTGGTGCGCGTGACCGCGGACACGCAACGCCATGCCGGGCAGGCCGACATCCTCCGGGAACTCATGGACGGTGCCGTCGGCATGAGCAAGGACAACGACAGCATGATGCCCGGCGACGCGGCCTGGTGGGAGGACTACCGCGGCCGGCTGGAGCGCGCGGCCCGGGAAGCCGACCGAGGCGTGTGACCGCGGCTCCCCGGGGCCTGCGTCGCGGTGACGGGCGATCTCCGCGGCACTTTCTGGGAACCGGGGGAGCAGGACCTGCGCCGGGTCTCCGCCAGATGGAGGGCCACGAACCGGGCGAGGGTCAGAGCGTCCTTCGGGTCGTCGGCCCTGCGTGAGGCGTCCGGCACACGCTCGCGGCACGCGGCGGGCTTCCCTGGCTCCCGCGGGAATGCCCCAAGTGCCCCGTGCCGTGGGAGCCGTTCCGGCGGTCCCGTGCGCCCCCCGAGGGCGCTCATGCGTGGGGTGCCGCGCCTGCCCCGTCGCGCCGCTCGCGCTGGGGGACCACCGTGTACCGGGGGTCTCGCGCGGAGGCGATCCCCGCGGCGAACACACCGAGGCGGGTGCACACCGAGCCGGCGAGCAGCGCGAGCCCGGCCACCGCGGCTGCCTCGCGGCGGTGTCCGAACACGACGGCGGCGACGGCGCCCCCGGCCGTGAGGGCACGAGCGGCACGGAGCAGGGAGCCCGCCCGGCCCTCCCGCCACGTCTCGGCGACGATGCCCAGCCGCCGTTCGGCGGCCGACGACACGGCCAGATCCGCGACCGCGGCCAGGCAGACCGCGCAGCGCGCGGGGGCGTTCTCCCGGGCCGGGCCGGCCACGAGTGCCATGCCCGCCGCCGCGGCGGTCGCCGAGGCGGCGAAGAGGTACGGCAGTTCGCGGTGGACGTCGTGCCAGGCGGGCACGGCGGTGTCGGCCGCCAGCACGGCGGTGTACGTCGCCACCACGGGGCCCAGCACCGCGGCGGCCCCGGTCGCCGCGCTGCCGAGCCGCGGCAGCCGCCCGGCCACCGCGGTCGAGGCCGCGACGGCGGCCGAGGGCCCGTAGACGGACAGCAGCCAGGAACCCATGCTCATCGGCGAGGTCGGCTTGAACACTCGGAGCATGTTGGCGAACCGCTCCGGCCGGCCCAGGTCGTGCACCAGCGCCGCCGCGGACAGCGACACGGCTGCCGCCGAGGACACCTTCAAGGCGGTCGCCGTGGAGGTCCGGCCGGTGAGGTGGGCTCCTGCCGCGAGGACCGATCCCGCGCCCGCGAGACCGCCGAGGAAGAAGTAGCCGGCGATGTCCGTGGCCGCCCAGGAGGGTGCCTTGATGACGGGACGGCCGTAGTACGACTGGAAGTCGGCTCGCGGCACCACGGTCCGTTCGCCGCGCCGACGACGTGCGGAGGGGCCCGGTGCCGAGGTCATCGGCGTCCCCTTCCGGCCAGCGCGAAGGACACCGCGACCCCGCCCAGCAGGGACAGCGCGGCCGCTCCCGCGTGCTTCCACATGGCCGGCAGGTCGCGCGTGGTGACCACGGGGTCCGGCGGCAGCCCGTACACCTCGGGTTCGGCCAGCAGCAGGAAGAACGCGCCGTCGCCGCCCACCCCGTCGTCGGGGTCGTGGCCGTACAGATGAGCCTCGGGGACACCAGCGGCGTGCAGTTCGTCGACGCGCAGGGCCGCCCTCTCGCGGAGTTCGTCCAGGGGGCCGAACTGGATCGACTCCGTGGGGCAGGCCTTGGCGCACGCTGGGCTCTGGCCCACGCCCAAGCGGTCGTAGCACATCGTGCACTTGAACGCGCGTCCGTCGGCCGGGCGTTGCTCGATGACGCCGTACGGGCAGGCGGGCACGCAGTAGCCGCAGCCGTTGCAGATGTCCTCCTGGACGACGACCGTGCCGAACTCGGTGCGGAACAGCGATCCCGTGGGACAGACGTCGAGGCACGCCGCGTGCGTGCAGTGCTTGCACACGTCGGACGACATCAGCCAGCGCATGCCACCGGTGCCGTCCACGACCGTCTCCTGCGCGGTCGCTCCGCCCTCGGCCAGCGGCAGTTCGGTCCGGCCGTCGGGGCGCGGCTGCTCGATGAAGGCGACGTGCCGCCAGGTCGAGGCCCCGAGCGCCTCCGTGTTGTCGTACGACATGCCGGTCAGGGACAGGCCGTCCTCGGGGATGGCGTTCCACTCCTTGCAGGCCACCTCGCAGGCCTTGCAGCCGATGCAGACGGAGGTGTCGGTGAAGAAACCGACCCGCTCCGGCGTCTCCTCCCTCATTTGCGGACCTCCGTCCCGGTGGCGGCGGTGATGCCCGCCCTCCGTCGGTACTCGGCGACCAGTTCGGGCAGGTCGGGGCCGCGCGGACGACGGCCGGCAAGGATGTCCGCGGTGAGCGCCTTGTCCTCCTGGATGTGGGCGTCGGGGTCGAGGGCGATGGCGACGAGTTCATTGGCCGCGTCCCCCGACGAGATTCCGTTGGGCCCCCAGTGGAAGGGCAGAGCGATCTGGTGGACCGTGCGGCCCTGGACGCGCAGCGGCCGGATGCGCTCTGTCACCAGCACCCGCGCCTCGACGGCATTGCGTGCCGTGACGATGGTCGCCCAGCCGCCGTTGACGAGCCCCCGTTCCTGGGCCAGCTCGGGCGACACCTCGCAGAAGAACTCCGGTTGCAGTTCCGAGAGGTAGGGCGACCAGCGGCTCATACCGCCCGCAGTGAAGTGCTCGGTCAGGCGGTGCGTGGTGACGATGTACGGGAAGACACCGGCTCCCGCCTCGTCGCCGCTCGGGTGGTAGCGATTGCCTTCACGGGGCAGCAGCCGACGCACCGGATTGCGCGCGGTCGAGGGATACAGGGCGTTGCCGAACGGCGAGTCCTGCGGCTCGTAGTGGGTGGGCATGGGGCCGTCCTCCAGGCCGGCCGGCGCGTAGAGCCAGCCCTTGCCGTCGGCCTGCATGATGAACGGGTCGTCGCCGCGCAGCGCGTCGGGGCCCGTCGCGTCCTCGGGCGGTACGAAGTCCGGCGCGCGGTCCGGGACGAAGTCGGGTACGTCGTGGCCCTTCCAGCGACCCTGCTCGCCGTCCCACCAGATGTACTTCTTGCGTTCGCTCCACGGACTGCCGTCGGGTGCGGCGGAAGCCCGGTTGTAGAGGATGCGCCGGTTGGCGGGCCAGGACCAGGCCCACTCGGGAGCGACCCAGCTCTGCTCCCAGTGCGGCTTTCTGCGGGCGGCATGGTTGACGCCGCCGGCGTACACCCCGCAGTAGATCCAGCAGCCGCAGCGGGTCGATCCGTCGTCCTTGAGTTCGGTGTACGCGTTCAGCGGGGAGCCGTCCGGGGCGTGGCCGTTGATCTCCGCGAGCACGGCGTCGGCGACGGGTTCGTCGTACGGGCCGGTGACCGGGTAGTTCCAGGTGAGGTCGAGGACCGGCCGGTCCATGGGGTCGGTGGAGCCTGCCAGCTTCTCCTTGACGCGGCGGCCGAGGTGGTACATGAACCACAGGTCGCTTCGGGCGTCCCCTTCCGGTTCGACGGCTTCGTAGTGCCACTGCACGTAGCGGTTGGTGTTGGTGAAGGACCCGGACTTCTCGGTGTGGGCGGCGGCGGGGAAGAAGAACACCTCGGTGCCGATGTCGGCGGTGCGCAGTTCGCCGGTCTCGATCTCCGGGCCGTCCTTCCACCAGGTGGCCGACTCGATGAGGGAGAAGTCGCGGACCACCAGCCAGTCCAGGCGGGACATGCCGAGGCGCTGGAGGCGTGCGTTGGCCGAGCCGACCGCGGGGTTCTCACCCATCAGGAAGTAGCCCTTGCAGTCGCCGTCGAGCTGGGCCATGACCGTGTCGTAGGTCGAGTGGGAGCCGGTCAGGCGCGGCAGGTGGTCGAAGCAGAAGTCGTTGTCGGGTGTGGCCGCGTCGCCGTAGTAGGCCTTGAGGAGGCTGACGACGTAGGCCCGCATGTTCGCCCAGAAGCCTTTGTCCGTGCGGCTCGCCAGGACGAAGTCGTCCAGGCTCATGTGTGCGTGCGCGTGCGGCATCGGGATGTAGCCGGGCAACAGGTTGAACAGGGTGGGGATGTCGCTGGAGCCCTGGATGGACGCGTGCCCGCGCAGGGCCTGGATCCCTCCGCCGGGCCGGCCGATGTTGCCGAGCAGCAGCTGCAGCACGCTGGCGGCGCGGATGAACTGGGCCCCGGTGGAATGCTGCGTCCAGCCGACGGCGTAGGCGAAGGCACTGGTGCGCTCGCGGCCGGAGTTCGCGGTCAACTCCTCGCACACGCGCAGGAACGTGGCGCGCGGGATACCGCAGACGTCCTCGACGAGCTCCGGGGTGTACCGGGCGTAGTGCCGTTTGAGTATCTGATAGACGCAGCGCGGGTGCTGGAGGGTCTCGTCGCTGGGGGCACGGGGCGCGGTGCGGGCTCCGCCGGAGCCGTGCGCCTCGGGTCCGGCCGCCTTGCGCGTCCGGTCCTCGTACAGCTCGTCGGTCTCGCCGGTGGGCTGCTGGACTTCCGCCCCCTCGTACTGCCAGCTGTGCGGGTCGTAGTGCGTCTTCTCCTCGTCGAGGCCGGAGAAGACGCCGTCGAGGTCCTCGGTGTCGAGGAAGTCCTCGCCCACCAGGGTGGCGGCGTTGGTGTAGTTGAGGACGTATTCGCGGAAGTCCTTCTCCTCCGTGAGGACGTGGTTGATGATCCCGCCGAGGAAGGCGATGTCGCTGCCCGCGCGGATCGGGACGTAGAGATCCGCCAGCGCACTGGTGCGGTTGAACCGCGGGTCGACGTGGATGATGCGGGCACCGCGCCGCTTGGCCTCCATCACCCACTGGAAGCCGACCGGATGGCACTCGGCGAAGTTCGAGCCCTCGATGACGATGCAGTCGGCGTGCTGCAGGTCCTGCATGAAAGTCGTCGCGCCGCCACGGCCGAAGGACGTGCCGAGACCGGCGACGGTGGAGCTGTGGCAGACCCGCGCCTGGTTCTCCACCTGTACCACGCCGAGGCCGGTCAGCAGTTTCTTGATCAGGTAGTTCTCCTCGTTGTGCAGCGTGGCACCGCCCAGGCTCGCGATGCCCATGGTCCGGGCGGTGCGTGCGCCGTCCTGCTCCCACTGCCACGTCTCGCGCCGGGTCCGCACGACACGGTCGGCGACCATGGCCATGGCGGTGTCGAGGTCGAGGGTCTCCCACTCGGTGCCGTAGGGCCGCCGGTACAGAACCTTGTGCTCGCGAGCGGGCCCGGTGGTGAGCTGAAGGGTCGCCGCACCCTTGGGGCACAGGCGCCCCCGGCTGACCGGGGAGGCGGGGTCGCCCTCGATCTGGACGACCTTCTCGTCCTTCACGTAGACGAGTTGGCCACAGCCGACGGCGCAGTAGGGGCAGACGGACCGCACGACCCGCTCGGCGGTGTCCGTACGGGGGCGCAGATTCTCGGTGCGGGCGGACTTCGCGGCGGTGCCGCGCCCGGTGCGGTCGGTCCCGGCGACCTGACGGAGGACGGGCCAAGCGCGGACCCGGTCGGCCATACCCATGATTCCTCCCGACGTTCAGTCGACGGGCTCGTCGGGCACGGGGTGCTCGGGATGCACGGCCGCCTTCTGCGGCGCTCCCTTGCGGCCTGTGCCCGCCTCGTCGGTGTCCGGCACCGCCGCGCCGTCCGACGCGCTCTCGTCCTCGTCGTCCTCCGGTGGCAGGTCCAGGGGGTCTTCACCGTCGAGGACCTGCTGGTCGGGAAGGTCTCGTGGGACGGGGGCCTCGCTGCGATCCCGCTCCGTGTAACGGTTGTCCACCACGGTGTACTCCCTCTGTGTGGTACAGGCGTGCCGCGAGTACCTGTTACCGCGGGCGTGAAACGCCGTGCCCGTGACTGGGCCCCCGCAGTTGCCGCGCCGGCGACGCATACGCGCCCGCGGAGCCGTTGCGCCCCGGGAGCCGACCCCCCGTGTGCCGCCGTACGCCTACTGCGGCGTGGGCTCCTTCACCAGTGTGTCCAGCCTTGGGGGTGGCGCTCCACTCGAGCACGTCCGGCCGGTTGACCCGGGCCGGGCGGGGGACTCGTGCCCTGGGGGGCAGCCAGGAACCAGGAGGCACCCATGGCTGTGCGCCATCGGCTGATCAAGACCGCTCCGGAGACCGTCTGGGCCGTGCTGTCGGACGCCGGCCGCTACGCGGACTGGGTGGTGGGTACGGCGGAGTCACACGAGACACGGGGCCAGTGGCCGCACGTGGATTCGGCCCTCGGCTACGAAATACGGCTCGGCCCCGTCCGTGTCGGCAACGAGACGGTCGTACGGCGCTGCAAGGAGGGATCGGTCCTCGAACTGGAGGCGAAGGCCGGATTCCTCGGCACGGCACGGATCTTTGTGGAACTGCGCAGCTGGGGCGGCCACTGCCTCGTGATCGTGGACGAGCACCCCCTCCAGGGAGCGGGCGGCGCGCTGCACAACATGGGCGTCGAAGCCCTGATCCAGATCCGCCATCGCGCCATGCTCGCCCGGCTGGCCAGGGTCTGCGAAGCCGAGTACGACTCCGGGAGAGCTCCGTCCCGATCCGGGGAAGCCGAATCCGGCTTCGCGGCCGACCCGCGTGGGGGACCGCCGGAGTACGGCACGGCACCGTACGGGGCCGGCGGCCGCCCCGCGAGAGGAGACGGCCGTGCCTGACGCCGTCGTGATCGGAGCCGGGCCGAACGGCCTGGTGGCCGGAAATCTCCTGGCCGACGCGGGCTGGAGCGTGCTGGTGCTGGAGGAACAGCCCGAGCCCGGCGGCGCGGTGCGCTCCGACAACGGCGTGGACCCCGCCTTCGTCCACGACCTCTTCAGCTCGTTCTACCCCCTGGCCGCGGCGTCGCCGGTCGTGTCCCGGTTGCACCTGGAGAAACACGGCCTGCGGTGGACCCACGCGCCCCACGTGGTCGCCCATCCCCTGACCGACGGCACATGCGCGGTCCTGGACCGGGACCTGGACATCACCGCTGAGTCCCTCGAGGCCTTCGCGCCAGGTGACGGAGCGGCCTGGCGCCGCCTGTACGGCATGTGGGAGGACTTCGGCCCCAGCCTGCTCGAAGCCCTCTTCACGCCGTTCGCCCCGGTCAGGGCCACGGCCAGGCTGGCGTGGCGGCTGCGGGCCGGGGGAGCACTGCGCCTGGCCCGCACCATGCTGCTGCCCGTGCGCCGCTTGGGCGAGGAGGAGTTCCAGGGCGACGGGGGCCGTCTCCTGCTCGCCGGGAACGCCCTGCACGCCGACCTGGGACCGGAAGCGGCGGGCGGCGGCGGCTTCGGCTGGCTCATGTCGATGCTGGGGCAGGCCCACGGCTTCCCCGTACCGGTCGGGGGCTCCGGTGCCCTGACGGCGTCCCTCGTCCACAGGCTGAGGGCCGGAGGCGGAACGGTGCAGTGCGGGCGGCGTGTGGAGCGGATCGTGGTCCGCGACGGGCGGGCGGTCGGGGTGTGCGTCGCCGACGGGGAGACGATCGCCGCACGGCGCGCGGTGCTCGCGGACGTCTCCGCACCCGCGCTCTACGGCGGCCTGGTCGCGGCGGACCATCTGCCCGCGCAACTGCTGGACGACCTGAAGCGGTTCCAGTGGGACTATTCGACCTTCAAGGTGGACTGGGCCCTGGACGGTCCCGTTCCCTGGCAGGCCGAGGGCGCCGCAAGGGCCGGCACCGTCCATCTGGCCGACGGCATCGACGAACTCACCCGGTTCGCCGCACAGATCGCCATGGGCCAGGTCCCGGACCGCCCCTTCGCCCTGTTCGGCCAGATGACCAGCGCGGACGCCTCCCGTTCACCGCGGGGCACGGAATCGGCCTGGGCGTACACCCATCTCCCCGTCAGGATCCGAGGGGACGCGGCGGACGAAGGGCTGTCCGGCACCTGGGACACGAAGGAGCAGGAACTCATGGCCGACCGTGTCGAGCGCCACGTCGAACGCTTCGCACCCGGCTTCCAGCGCCTCATCAGGGCGAGGCGCATCCTGGCACCCCCCACCCTCGAGTCGCTCGACAGCAATCTGCACGCGGGCGCCATCAACGGCGGCACCGCGTCGATGCACCAGCAACTCGTCTTCCGGCCGGTCCCCGGGACGGGCCGCTCGGAGACCCCGGTGGCGCATCTCTACCTGGCCTCCGCCGCGGCCCATCCGGGCGGCGGGGTCCACGGGGCGCCGGGCTCCAACGCCGCCCGTGCCGCACTCCGTCGTCTGCCCCCGGCACCGGCGGTCGCCGAGCGCCTGCTCGCGCGCCGGGACCGGAGGGGGCGTCGCATCGGTGCACCGGCGGTCGAAAGGCGCGAGAGCGGTCGCTGACCCGGGCAGTACCGGGCTCCACCGTCTCCCGGCGGGAACCAAGTGCCGACAGGCCCTGGCAGGCTCCTCGACGGGCCCCGGCTGCATGCCCCTAGACATGCCCCGGCGTGCTCCTCGACGGGCCCCGTTGGTCACGATCGGACGGAGGTCACGAGTCGGACGGGCCTTCGCCGGATCCTGAATCCCAACGGGGGCGGCTCTGGTCGTCGCTTCGCCGGCTCGCGGAGTGCCTGAGCTCGTGCGGAGTGAGCCGCCCGCCCTCGCCGTGCGCGCGCGGCACTTCGTTCGCCTCGCGCATTTCCCTGGATTCGTGGACGGGCCCGGACTCCGGCAGCGTCGGATGCTGCCCCCGTCGGGGCACCGCGGATTCACTGCGGCGCACCTTGATCCCGAACCGTACGGCCCAGATCAGCGCGCCGACGACGATCAGGCCACCGACGAGCACGGCGAGGGCGCCGGCCGTGGTCGCCGACGCCGTTGTTTCCGTGGAGATCATGTACATCGTTCCCGGGTACCCGCTGTTCGGCCTTCTCCACCCGGGCGCGAGACGTCGGCGCCGAGGCGGGCGCCCGCGTCGAAGGTTCCGGATGCGATCAGTGCCGCACCGGGGTCCGATGGTTGTGGGCGGAGGTGACGGCGGTGGCGCAGGGCCGGTCGTCCGGCACGGCGCAGGACGAGAGCGGCTTCCGGAGGCAGGAAGTCCGCCGGCGGGCGGGCCGCCACGACCGCGGCGCTGCGCGACCTCACCAAGGCGGAGCCGTACGAGCGGGCCGCCGATGCCGGCGTACCGGGCCGGTCCTCCATGAACCGTGACGAACTCATCCACGCGCTCGCTCCCGGCACAGGGCGCAGAGCGCGCGCTTCCTGAAGCACGCAGCAAGCGCCGGGCGTGTGACTGGTCCCGTGTCGGCCGTGCAGGCCGTGGCTCGCGGGTTCTGTGGGGTACCCGACGGGTTGTCCGGAACCACTCGACCACCTCAAGGAAGGCGGCGCACCATGCCGGCAGGATCGAGCAAGAAGCGTGAGCGGCAGTACGAGCACATCAAGGAGAGCGCGGAGGAACGCGGCGAGTCGACCAGCCGGGCCAAGGAGATCGCGGCACGCACGGTGAACAAGGAGCGGGCACGGGCCGGCGAGTCGAAGACGGCGAGCAGGACGTCCACCCAGGACCCCAAGTCCGCACCGGAGCGCGGTGGACAGCGCTCACACTCCGGGGCACAGGGGCCGACCAAGGACCAGCTGTACGAGGAGGCCAGGAAGCGCGACGTCCACGGCCGGTCCTCGATGAGCAAGCAGCAGCTGAAGAACGCCCTCGGGCGCTGACGCGGAGTCTGCGGCAGCGGGCCGAGCAGGTCGACGCGCCCCTGCCACGGGGCGAAGCGTGGGAGGCGCGTCGACACTCGCTGTCGGTCGCGCTCGGTCAGTCGTGCTTGCCGCGGCCCGTCAGCGTGTCGCGCAACCGGTCGACCAGTCCGATGCCCGGAGCGACGATCTTGTTGGCCGGGGGAGTGTCCGGAGCGGACGGGTGGGGGCGGGTCGGCGCCATCTTCTTGGCCTGACGGACCTTGTCGCCGAGCTCGTTCAGAGTCTCCGGAGAGCAGGCACTGCGCAGCATGGGGAAGAGAATCTCTTCCTCCTCGGCTATGTGGGCGCGGATCTCGCTCATCAACGCGTCGATGAGCCGGTCGAATTCCGGATCGTCCGCGTCGTGCCTCTCCAGGTCCTTCATGATCTGCTCGGCCTCGGAGTGCTCCTCGGTCTCCTTGTCGGCCAGTTCGTCACCGTGCGCCAGATGCTCGCGCACGGCCGGATAGAGGTAGGCCTCCTCGGCGACCGAGTGCCGCACGAGCTCCATCGTCGCCTGGTCGGCGTAGATCTTGCGGTCCTTCTCGCCCTTGGGACAGGCCTCGATGCGTCCGAAGAACTCCTCGACCTCACGATGGTCGGTCATGAGTTCGTCCAGGACGTTTCCGCCATGGCCCATGTCCTTCACCTCCAGTGGAGTGACTTTGTGATCGGTGTGTCGTGCGTCCGGGTGCCCGTCGGCCTCTGTTTGACACGACGATGTGGGGCACGCTCCAGAAGGTCGGCGAGACGGCTGCGCCGGATGGCGTGCAGGCGGCCAGGCCGGTCGCGACTCGACGTGCCTTCCGAGCCGGATCCGGTCACACCTCGGCGTGTCTTCCGAGCCGAATCCCGTCCCAGGGTTCACGTGTGAACCTCCTGCCACGGGGGACCCACAATCATGGGCTCCCAAAAGGGAAGTTCCTCAGTAAACCGATACATCGACGGGAAGTGGCACATGGGTACGCTCAGCGGCGGCCTGCTCATGACACCTCCGGGTGTGTACGCGCCTCAGCAGGACACGGAGTTGCTGGCCCGAGCCTTGCTGAGGGAGGAGATCAGCGCCCGCACGGACGTGCTCGACCTGGGAACAGGGAGCGGTGTCCTGGCCCTGAAGGCCGCCTGCCTGGGAGCACGGGTCACAGCGGTCGACATCGACTGGCGCTCCGTGCTCACCACCCGCCTGAACGCTCTGCTCGCCCGTCGGCGCGTCACCGTCCGCCGCGGCGACCTGACCGCCGCCGTGGCGGGCCGGGCGTACGACCTCGTGGTGAGCAATCCACCCTACGTGCCCGCGCCCACCCCACGGCTGCCCAGCAGGGGCCCCGCGCGCGCCTGGGACGCCGGACTCGACGGCCGCGCGGTGGTGGACCGTCTCTGCGACGAAGCGCCTGCCGCCCTGCGGCCCAGTGGTGTCCTGCTCATCGTGCACTCCGCGCTCTGCGGGACCCGGCGGACACTGGAGCGGCTCGCGGGCGCCGGACTCGACGCCTCGGTCAGCGACCGTGCCGTCGTTCCCTTCGGCCCCGTCCTGAGTGCGCGCCGGTCATGGCTGAGCCGGCAGGGCCTGCTGAGCGAGGAGAACCCCGACAGGGAAGAGCTGGTGGTCATCCGTGCCCAGAACACCTGAGCGACCGCGCCGCATCCGGGCGAACCGCACCGGACCGCTGCTCGTCGAGGGCCCGGTCGAAGTGGTTCTCGAAGACGGCACCACGGTCACCTCACGGCGCTTCGAGGCAGCGATCTGCACGTGCCGGCGCAGCCGTACGTATCCCTGGTGCGACACCAGCCACCGACGGCGGACCGGGGGAGACGCGGCATGACCGGCCCCTCTCTCCCCGTGCCGCGAGGTGATGTGTCCGAGTCCCTCGCCTCGACCCTGCGCTACGCGACGCCCCTTGCCGTCTCGCCCTGCGCCGGAGAAGAGGCCGACCCCTACGGCGACGATCTCCAGCTCGCTCTGTACATGCTGTACGAGCTCCACTACCGGGGGTTCGTCGAGGCGGCCGACGAACGGGAGTGGGACCCCGGGCTGCTCGCTCTGCGCCGCTCGTTGGAGACCCGCTTCGCACAGGCCCTGCGGCGGGACGTACCTGCCGACCTGAGCGCCGCCGAGGCGCTGGAAGCCATCCTGCTCGAACCCGTCGGACACGACGACACCAGTGTCAGCCACCACCTCCAGCGCGACGGCGAGCTGTGGCAGATCCAGGAATACGCGGCGCTCCGGTCGCTGTACCACCTCAAGGAGGCCGATCCGCACGCGTGGGTCATCCCCCGTCTGTACGGCCGGGCCAAGGCCGCGATGGTCGCCGTCGAATTCGACGAGTTCGGAGCCGGCCGTGAGGACGAGATCCACGCCAGGCTCTACGCGGATCTGATGGCCGACCTGGGACTGCACACCGAATACGGCTACTACGTCGACGCGGCGCCCGCCGAAGCGCTCGCCACCGTCAATCTGATGTCCCTGCTCGGACTGCACCGCGCCTTGCGTGGAGCCCTGGTCGGGCACTTCGCCGCCGTCGAGGTCACCTCCTCGCCGGGCTCCCGGCGGCTGGCCGAGGCCATGCGCCGGGTCGGGGCGGGAGCCGCCGCGCAGCGGTTCTACGACGAGCACGTGGAGGCGGATGCCGTGCACGAACAAGTGGTACGCCGCGACGTCGTCGGTGGCCTGCTCGAAAGCGAACCGGAACTCGATTCCGACGTCGCTTTCGGCGTGCAGGTCACCGGCTTCCTGGAGGACCGGCTCGCGGCGGGGCTGCTGTCCGCCTGGCAACAGCACCGCAGTGCGTTGCGGCGCCCGCTCGCGGCGGCCGGCTGATCCTGTGGCGAGGAGGGAGCGGCGTTCGACTCGCCTCAGCCCTTCGGTTCGTCGCGGCCCGGCGAGTCCCGCCGGATGCGGCAGACGATGGGGATGACGATCCACCACAGGACGTACAGCGCCGCGACGCCGACCACGATCCACGGGACGTGGCTGTCGTCCTGCGTGGCGACGCGCAGCACGAGCAGAACCGACGCAGCCATGGTGACCAGCAGCAGAAGGAGCCCCAGCTCGGTCAGCCGGGAGGCCCACACGACGGCCCGGGGCTTGATGAAGCGGCCGGAGACGATGCGGTGGATCGACACCGGTGCCACCAGCGCGCCGGTGGCGGTTGCGCCCAGGACGATGATGACCACGTAGAGCGTCCGATCGGCATCCGAAAGCTGCCGGAAAGTCGGCTGGAACACCACCGTGAGCAGGAATCCGAAGAGGATCTGGACTCCGGTCTGGGCGACCCGGATCTCCTGGAGGAGGTCGTTCCACATACGGTCGGCGCGCTCCGCGGGGGTTTCGTCGCGTCCGGTCACGTCCGCCTGGCTGCCGCGCTCCATCGAAACGCTTTCCTTTCCGGGCGCGCGATCCTGCGCCGGTCGGCGCCACGAAGCCATCTGTGACAGGTGTACCCGGCAGCGTCGTCCCCTCACGCGAACGTGGTCCTCGTGCGTGCTCCGCAGGCCCGCACGCCCCGGTCTTCTACAGCGCGTCCGCCGCCACCCGCAGGTCCGAGACGAGCCCGGCGTACAGGGCGTCGCGATCGTCGGCCCGCAGGACGGCGGAGGGATGAATGGTCGCCACCAGACCGCGAACGGTCTTTGCGGCGGTGTCGTGCTCGCCCTCGACGCCGAGATCCGGCCAGGGCAACAGGGCGCCGCGCCGTTCGGACACGCGGAACGAAGAACCCAGCAGCGCCTTCCCCGCGGTGCCGCCGAGCGCGACGACCACCTGGGGTGACACGACGCGCAGCTCGGCGATGAGCCACGGGCGGCAGGAGGTCATCTCCCGCAGGGTCGGCGCCTTGTGGATGCGGCGCTTGCGCCCTTCCGGGACGGTGAACTTGAAATGCTTCACCGCGTTGGTGACGTATGTGTCGTCGGGGTCGATGCCCACGTCCCCCAGCGCGCGCGCCAGGACCCTGCCGGCAGGACCGACGAACGGTCTGCCCTGCCGGTCCTCCTGGTCGCCCGGCTGCTCTCCGAGCAGGAAGACCCGTGCCGAGGCCTTCCCCTCGCCGAACACGGTCTGGGTCGCTTCCTCGTACAGCGGGCATCCACGACAGTCGGCGGCAGCTTTCCGAAGCCCCGGGAGTCCGGCCCGGCGGTTCGGCAGGTACGGGGTGGCGTCGTAGCCTCGCCCCTGTTCGTCGGACCCAGTGCCCACGACTCGTCAGCTCCCGCCGTCGCCGGGCCGGCTGATGCCCGGCCGCCTGTCACCTCAGGCCACCCTGCGGCCCGGCCACGGGTGGCGCAATTCGGCGCCGAGCGGGCCTCCGTGGGCCACGAAAACACGGCAGCCATCCGTTCCGGGCGCTGCGGCCAGCGGTGCGAATACTCCTGTCCGAACCCTGTACGGGCCGCGGGTGTTCGGGATAACTTCTCCTCGCCGTCGCGACTTGAAACGATTCAATCCACTGTTGCCCAGGGAGGCACCATGACGTCGAGCGACACACCGGACAAGGGCATCGGCATTCCCAGGCGAACCGTCGTCGCCACGGCAGGCACCCTCGGGCTCTCGGCGGTGTCCCTCTCCGCCGGACTCCCCGCGGCGGCCGCACCCGCGGACCGGGAGGCGGGCGCCGCCACCACCGGCGTCCCGGCGCGTCGCACCAACGGGTGGCACCGCTACGTCCAGGCGCCCTCCTCGCGCACGGTCCGCCCCATGCGTGTCGTCGAGGCGAGCGGGGACGTGCAGCGTCCCGACGCGCTGCTCGAGCCCGGCGGTGCCAGAACGCTCCTGCGGCGCCCGCGGCCCGAGGCGGCGCCCCGCTGGCCCGACGGCACCACGGCCGAGGCCTCGTCGACGCATGCCGGCAACAACGGCAACGACGGGCGCCCGCGCACCTATGACGCCGCCAACGCCATCGACGGCGACCCGGACACCTTCTGGAACGACGACACGCAGGGGGCGTTCCCCGACGTCCTCACCGTCACCCTGCCACAGGCCGCGCGACTGCCCGGCGTCACGGTCGTCTCCAACGGTGACGGCGTACCGACCGACTTCACCGTCGACGTGTGGCGTGACGGTGTGTGGACCACGGCCGCCACGGTCTCCGACAACGATGTCATCCAGAGGGCGGTCGCCTTCCCGGAAGACATCACCACCGATCGCGTACGCGTCACCGTGACCGGCGTGCAGGACACCCCGCACGGTGCCTTCACGCGCGTCAACGAAGTGTGGCCCGCTCCGGTCGAGCCCATACCCGCGCCCAGCGTCACCGTGGACTTCGGCAAGGTCGTCGTCGGATACCCCCAGATCCGGTTCACCTCCGCCTCGGACAACGCCCCGGGCGTCCGTCTCGCGTTCTCCGAGACCCGCCAATTCCTCACGAGCCGCTCGGACTTCACCCGTTCCGACCAGGCGGGCGGCGCCGGGCAGGGCACCGACCAGTTCGCCGTGCCGGCGCGCGGTGCCGACTGGACCGACCACAAGGGCTTCCAGTCGGGCGACAAGGTGTTCGCCGACGGACTGCACGGATTCCGCTACGTCAAGATCACACTGGACGCCCTGGCCTCGGACGCGCCCGCCGCCCAGCCCTGGGGAGAGGTGGAAATCGACTCCGTCGCCCTGCAGTTCACCGGCTATCTCGGCACGCCGGGCACCTACCGGGGCTGGTTCCTGTGCTCCGACGACGAGTTGAACCGCTACTGGTACGGCGCCTCGTACACCAACGAGATCGTCACCGACACCTTCCGTCAGGACGACGTGGATCCCCGCGGCGCGTGGTCCGCCTCCCTGGAAGGGAAGTTGGTCCTGCACGACGGAGCCAAGCGCGACCGGGACCCGTACGTCGGCGACCTCGCCGTCTCCGCGCGCACCCTGTACCTGACGCACGACGACGCGGCCGAGGCGTCCCGCAACGTGCTGGCCGACCTGGCGGAGCACCAGCGCGCCGACGGCTGGATCCCGCCCGCCTCCATCTCGGGCTACACGCTGCCTCTCTTCGACTATCCGCTCTACTGGGTCACCTGCAGCTGGGACTACGTCCTGTACACCGGCGACCGCGCCTACGCCGCCCGGTACCACCCCCATCTGGTCAAGGTGCTCGACACCTGGTACCCCAGTGTCACCGACGACGCGGGGCTGCTCAGCAAGGGCCTCAACGGCACCGGCGGATACGGCGACTACGCGTTCCTGGGCCGTACGGGACGGGTCACCTACTACAACGCCCTGTACGTCCAGGCCCTGCGCGACGGAGCCCGGCTCGCCCGCCTGCTGGGCCGTGACGCCGACGCCACGCGCTGGCAGGCCAGGGCGGACAAGGTCGCCCAGGCCGTCAACTCGCTGCTGTGGGACGCCGAGGCCGGCGCCTACCTGGATTCCGCGACCGGCCCCGTGCGCCACGCCCAGGACGGCAACGCCCTCGCCGTCGTCACCGACATCGCCGGCCCGGACCGTGCGGCATCGGCGCTCGCGCACCTCGACAAGACGACGAAGCGGGCGTACGGCAACGCCTTCATGGACAACGACACCCTCTTCGACCAGGCCTCCCAGCGGGTCTACGCCTTCACGTCCTACCCGGAGATCCAGGCCCGCTTCCTGACGGGCAGGGCCGCGTCGGCGCTCGACCAGATCCGGCGCACCTACGGATGGATGGACCGGCACGACCCCGGCATCACCCACTGGGAGGGCATCGGCCCCGACGGATCCCTGTACGAGGACGCCTACACGAGCATGGCGCACGGCTGGTCCACCGGTGTGCTGCCGGCACTGACCCACCATCTGCTGGGTGCCCGGCCGACCTCACCCGGGTACGCCACCTGGGAGGTGGCTCCGCAACCCGGCGACGTCGACTGGGCGACGGGCCGACTGCCCACACCGCACGGCCCGTTGTGCGTCGAATGGGAGAACGGCGCCCGTGAGTTCCGGCTCACCGTCCACGTCCCGGACGGCACTCGGGGCTCGGTCGCCGTCCCCGGTGACGCGCGGCGACTGCGCGTGCGTGCGGGCAGCCGGACGCTCTGGGACGGCAGGCGCGCGGCCACCCGTGACGTGACCGTGGCCGACGGGACCGTCACCGTGTCGAACCTGGGGCCCGGCAGCCACGGTCTCCTCTGCGAGCGACTTGCCTGAGGCACGCGCCTGCGTGACCGGCAGGCCCGGACACGGCCCTGTGTGAAAGCGGGGTGCGGGCGGGGGTCCAGGCGTGCCCGCCCGCACCCTTCACCCCTCGGCCGTCCCCAGCCGGGCCAAGGCCGCCGTCACCAGGGCGGCCGTGCCGGTCTCCAGGGTGAGGCGGACACTGGGCAGGTAACGGGGCGAGTGGTTGGGGGGCAGGACGCGGAGCTTCTCGGCGGCCCCGCTGCCGGGCGCCGCCGCCCACTGGGCGGGACCGGTCGCGCCGAGCATCCAGTAACCCCCGCGTATGCCGGGCCGGCCGTGCAGAGCGGCGCCCGCACCGGTGAGGAGCGGGAAGTCCTCGGTGGCCGTGGCGCCCGGCCACCCCGTGACACGGGCGGCACCGAACTGCCTCCGGTGGGCGGTACGGACGGCGGTGGTGACCCCCGGGTCGGCGAGAGTGACACCGGAACGGGACAGGGCCGTCACGGTCACGCGGGGCGGGCGTGCGGCGGCAGCGGCCTCGGCACGGACGACGCGCTCCACGGCGGCGACGACGCGATCGAGAGCGGGCTCGGAGAAGGCGCGGACGGTGACATGGAGCACCGCTGTCGAGGCGATCACGTTCCCGGTGCCGCCCGTGTCGCCGGCCCGCAGGGAGGACGCGGTGACGACGAGCCGCTCGGCCGGATCGGACTCGCGGGCCGCGACGGCGGAGAGCCGCACCACGGCTCCGGCGGCTGCCAACAGCGGGTCGGCGGTCAGATGAGGCGTGGCGGCATGGCCCCCTTCGCCTTCGAAGCGCACCTCCAGGAGGACGCTGCCGGCCATCACCGGCCCGTCCGCGTGCGCCACCATCCCCGCGGGGAACGGCGCCGTGTGCTGCGCGAGGACGTCGTCCGGCGGGGTGATCCGCTCGTACAGACCGTCCTCCAGCATGGCGCGAGCACCGCTGAGGGTCTCCTCGGCGGGCTGGCCCACGACGAGGAGCGTGCCGCGCCACTGTTCGCGACGGGCGGCGAGCCACCGGGCGGCCGCCGCCGCGCAGGCCAGATGGGCGTCGTGACCACAGGCGTGCATCACCGGCACGGGCCGTCCGTCCGGCCCCGGAGCCGTGGCCGTGCTGGCGTAGGGCGCGCCGGTGTCCTCGGCCACCGGCAGGGCGTCGAGTTCGGCGCGCAGGAGGACGGCGGGGCCGTCGCCGTTGCGGAGTTCGGCGGCCACGCCGTGACCGCCGATCCCACGCAGCACACGGAAACCGTCGGCGTCGAGCCAGTCGGCGAACCGGGCGGCGGTACGGCGTTCGTCGCCGGAGAGCTCGGGATGGCGGTGCAGGTCCAGATACAGCCCGGCGGTGGGCACCGACAGGGCGTCCAGGCCGGGCAGGGCGGGAGCGGGCCCATCGTGGCGCGTGGTGGTGCCCGGTCTGCGGCTACGGGTGCTCAAGGGCGGGACTCCTGGGGGCGGGTGTCAGTGAGGTGACAGCGGACGGCAAGAGCGGTGACGGAGGCACCGCGTAGAAAGGGTGGTGCCGAAGTCCCGGAACACTTCGGCAGGTTCAGCACACGCACCACCCGACGGGACTGTGCTGTCCCGTCCGGGTTCATGTCCTCGGACCAGAAGGAGTCGTCATGGCCGACAGCCCCCTTGCCTCTCTCGCCCAGGAGATCCTGGACCTGGAGTCGGAGACCTTCGAGATCACCGACTACTCGGACGCCAGTGAGGTCATGCTCGGCTCGTCCACGAGCTGTTCGTCGACCAGCACGTGTTCCAGCACCACCAGCACCACCTCCTGCACCGCCTGACATCCGTCGTCGGTATCGAAGGCCCCCGGCACGCGAGCGTGCGCCGGGGGCCTTCGGCATGCACGGGCCGGACGCGCGGGGTCTGCGGGGTGCACCCTGCGCGTCCGGGCGGGACCCGTCGCCGGTCACGGGAACGGATGGGGCACGCGTCGCAGGTCCTCCTCCGGCAGCGGCGCCGGCACCAGCCCCGCGCGGTACGGCGCGGTCCGCAACCTCCCCATGGTCAGGGCGCGTTGCCGCGACCAGCCGAAGTCGATCGGCAGCATCCCGGGCGCGAGCGTGGCCACCGTACGCAGCCCCGTCCGCCGCTGTTCCGGGGTGGTCTGATCGACGGCGATGACATCGCATCCCGCACCGGCGATCAGGTCGCGCAGCAGCATCACGTCGTCGCGAAGGTCCCCGGTACGGGGACGGAGCTCCTCCCACCCGGCGAACAGACCGGCCGACGGGGCGACTCGGGAGGGGGCGAGGTAGCCCTGCGCGTGGCGGCGCATCGCGGGCAGGCCGAACAGCGCCGCGTGATCCGGCAGCCGCCGGACCAGGCCGAAGTCATTCACCATGGCAGTGAGTTCGGCCGGACGTTCGGCGACCTGACGGGGCAGGTGCGGAATGTAGGTGAGGATCTCGGAGATCGCGGACTCCACCGCCGTCTCCGGGTCGAACGACGCGCCCGCGGCGAACGCCAGCGTGCCGGGCCCGTCGTCGCGGCGCACGGCGAGACCGGTGACGACGGGCAACGGAAGGTCCACCCGGTTGTCGAAGACATGGACGTCGTAGCCCTGGAGGGCGGCGCGGGCCACCATCGCCCGCACCCGTGGTGCACGCACCGAGTCCAGGTCGATCTCCGGCAGGGTCAGGCCGCCGTACCAGCCCAGCAGGAAGGCGTCCCGCTCGACGAGTTCCATCAGGCCGAACAGGACGGCCTCCTCCGGACTGCCCCCGGTGGCACAGCCGTTGGAGCATTCGAAGACGAAGTTGTCCTCCCGGGTGCCCGCGCTGTAGTACACGAGCCGGGCCGGGACGAGGACCGGGCGCTCGTCGCGCAGCGACCATCCGGTGACCCACGGGATGGGCCTGGCCGGATCGAACGGCGCGACCATCGGGTCCTCCGCGTACGTACGCGGCGCGTAGAGCCCGCAGTCACGCGGGTCCAGGGCACGGTCGCCCAACTCGTCGAGGGAGGCCGTGACGACGGGAGCGCGATGACGGCGGTGCGTGCCCGCATAGCGTTCCAGCCCCTCCAGGAACGCCAGATCACGGCTCCGGGCGAAGGAGTTGGCCTGGCCGCTCCACGTGACGTCGGTCAGCCCGGCGTATCCGCGCATGAAGACGCTGCCCGCGACCGGCGCGGTGGTGGGCGAGGTGACATCGATCCAGGTGCCGCCGCCGAGCACCCCGCACACCGGATTGGCGAGACCCTTCACCGGCAGCGGGTAGTCGGCGGGGCCGCGCAGCCGGTAGGCGTCGGGGCGCGGCTTGGGCCGGGACACCGGTGCCGTCAGGGCGGACTCCACGGCTGCCCGGCGCGTGGCCTCCTCCGTGAACGGCCGGCAGTGCGGGCACATCGGCTCCGGCACCAGCGGGAAGGTGCGGACCCGCAGTGACTCCAGGTCGAGTTCCGTGACCCGGGGCAGGACGGCGTCGGCGCCCTCCGCGGCGTGTCGGGCGGCCCCCGAGGCGATGAGGCGGTGCAGGGACCACACGGCGTCCACCGCATGGTCGGGCAACGCGGGCCAGCGGCCCGCCGCGGTGGTCTCGACGCCCGTCTCCAGCGCCTCGCGCTCGGTGCGGGTACGCAGCCGCTGGCGCCGCATGGCCAGACAGGCGCCGCACGCGGGCCCGGCACCGGGGGAGCCGCCCCACGGGCCCAACAGCGCGGCCTGGGCGGTGAGATGGACGGTTGCCCGGTGCGGGGAAGCGGTCTGCCGGGGCGGCGTCTCGCCGAGGACATTGACGTCGCCGATCCGGGAGACGACAGGAGCGGGCAGGCGGGCGGCGGCGGCGCGGACCGCCAGGCGGTCCTGGAGATCCGCGCGGGCCGCCTCCAGGGGCGACGTGGCCGGTGCGGGCGCGGTGACGGTGGTCATGGCCGGTTGCTCCAGCGGAAGTTACGGATGGCGACGAGTCCGAAGACCAGGGCGAAGACGACGAGCCCCACGCAGTCCACGGCGATGTCGCCGAGGTCTCCGCGGCCGCCCATGGCGTCGGTCAGGCCGTCGTTGAGGTAGTGCAGCGGCAGTACCTTGGCGACCGTGCGCAGCCAGCCCGGCATGAGGTCGTCGGGGAAGAACGAGCCGGAGAGAAAGGCCATCGGCACCATCACGACGTTGGCGATGGCCGCGACCGCCTCCGGGGTGTCGGCGACACTGCCCACGACCAGGCCCATGGCGAGGAACGCGGTGACGCCCAGCACGAGCAGCGGCAGGGCCGCCCACCACGGCCCGGCGAGGCGCAGGCCGAAGAAGGGCAGCAGGGCGACGGCGGTGAAGAGCACCGTCTGCACACCGGCGACGCCCAGCGCCACGGTCCAGCGTGAGGCGAGGAGGGTGCGCAGTGGGGTCGGCGTACGCCAGATGAGACGCAGCAGGTCGTCCCGGCGCCACTGCATGAGGGCGAAGCCGACGGAGAACACGGCGGCGTTGCCGACACCCCAGGAGAGCACGCCGGGGGCGATGTAGTTGATGGACGACAGCCCGCCGACGACCTCCTGGTCGTGGAAGATGAGGCCGAAGAGGACGAGGAAGGCCAGCGGAAAGGCGAAGGTGAAGAACAGGGTCGTCTTGTCGCGCACGCTCGCGACGCAGGTGGCCCTGGTCAGTGCGGAGTAGGCGCTCAATGGAGGTGCTCCTTTCCGGTACCGGTCAGGGACAGGTAGGCGTCCTCCAGCGTGGCGGTGCGCACGGTGACCGACTCGATGTCGACGAGGTCGCCGAGCGCGGTGAGGACGCGGTTGGCGGCGGTCGTCTCGATGACGAGTTCGTCGCCCTCGACCGTGGCCCGGTCCACTCCCTCCAGGGCGAGGGCGGCCTCGGGGGAGAGCCCGGCGGCGGGGAGCAGCAGCCGGGCGGGGGCGGCCAGGGAGCGGATGAGGTTGCGGGGGGTGTCGAGTGCGACGACGCGCCCGCGGGCGATGATCGCCACCCGGTCGCAGAGGGCTTCTGCCTCGTCCAGGTAGTGGGTGGTGCAGATGATGGTGCGGCCTTCGGAGCGCAACGAGCGCAGCAGCCCCCACAGTTCGCGCCGGGCCTCGGGATCGAGCGCGGCGGTCGGTTCGTCGAGGAAGATGAGTTCGGGTTCGTGGAGCAGGGCGGTGGCGACGGCCAGGCGCTGGCGTTGGCCACCGGACAGGTGGTCGACGCGGGCGCTCTCCTTGTCCGTCAGGCCGACGCGTTCCAGGGCCGTGCGCGCCGTGGCCTCGTCCATCCCGTAGAGCGCGGCGACGGTGCGCAGGTGTTCGCCGGCGGTGAGGCGGGCGAAGAAGGCCGACGCCTGGGTCTGTACGCCGATCCGCGCCAGCAGCGCGGTGTCGCGTGGCCACGGGCTCCCGCCGAGGACGGTGACCGTCCCGGAATCGGCCTCGCGCAGGCCCTCGACGATCTCCACGAGGGTGGTCTTGCCGGCGCCGTTGGGGCCGAGGATGCCGAAGAACTCACCCCGGCGTACGGCGAGGCCGACGCCGTCGAGAGCGGTCACCTCCCCGTACCGTTTCGTCACGCCGTCCAGGGCGACGACCGTCTCGGGCGCGGCGCGGCCCTGGGCCACCTGTGTCTCGCTGTCTGGTGCGCTCATCTCGCCTTTCCTTGCGTGAGCCGACGGGTCCGGGATGTGCCCGGGTCCCGCCCCCGCGCGGGAGAGGTGCCCCGCCGGGCCGATGGGGGGTGTGGGCGGCAGGCGTTCAGGGGCGGTGGCCGACGCCGTTGCGGGAGCCGGCTCCTGGCCTCGCGCGCGCAGGGAGCGGCCGAGTACGCCGAGCGCCCAGAGGAGCAGGACGGCGGCCAGGGCGGCGGGCGGCAGCCACCAGGACAGGGCCGCGAGGTCGTCCGGCAGGACAGCGTGCAGCGTGGCGCCCGCCGCCACGAGCAGGGCGACGCTCTGCGCGGCCGTCAGCAGGGCGAAACCGGCGTACACGAGCCGCAGCCGGGGCGGGTACGCGGCGAGGCCCGGGCCGCGGCCGAAGGCCGCCCGGGCGGCGAGCGCCATGAACGTACGGCTGCCCTCGGCGAGACCTGTGACGCCGGCGGCGTGGCCGAGTGCCTTGTAACCGTCCAGGGGCGGCAGCGGCAGGAGGTTGGCGATCGCGCAGACGGTACCGAGGAGCAGCAGAGCGCCGAGTGCGGGGCGGGCCTGGGCGTCGGACGGGAGCAGCGCCCACACCGGGTAGAAGGGCACCAGGAACAGGAGGTTGGCGAAGGCCCCGGCGCACGCGGTGGCGACCTTGCGTGCCCTGCTGCCGAGGAACTGGACGTCCTCGACCCGGCAGTAGAGGTAGGTGGCGCCGAGCACCCAGCGCAGCCCGATCTCCGTGACACGGCCGTCCCAGGCACGCGCGAACAGGCCGTGGGCCAGTTCGTGGAGCGCGAGGCTGCACCACAGGACGCAGCCGACGGCGAGCAGTACCGCGGGCCGCCCGGCGGTCTCCTCGGTCTGCCGCCACAGTGTGCCCGCCTGCACGGCGACGGCGGCGAGCAGCGCGACGGCCAGTGCGGTGAGGACCGTCAGCGCGGCGGGCCGGCGGACGGGGGAGGTGGCGCGGTGCAGCCGATCCATGAGGGCCGGTGCGTCGGCGACCAGCCTGGTCCGGCCGGCGAGGATGCCGCCTGGCCGGTCCTGCGGCGCGGCGACGTGCGGTGCGGCGGGGGCGGGGCCGCCGTCGAGGAGGCTGCGACTGTGCAGCAGCCCGAGCATCTGCCCCCACTGGGCCTCCCCGAGGCGGGTGCCGAACTCGCCCGCGTACTCCCTGCCGATCTCGGCGAGGGTGCGGGTGCCGTCCAGCCGCGTGATCAGGAAATGCTCCTTGGGGCCAACCTCCAGTCGGCGCCCGGAGCGCGGGTCCTTGAGCAGGTGGATGCGGGCCGCGCCGCGTACGAGGCTCGGGCCGACGACGACGTCGGCCCGCACGCGCGGCCGGGCGGTGAGGAAGGCGTCCGCGGTCACTCCGCCTCCCGCGGTGCGCCGTCGCGGAGGGCGCGGGCGAGGACGTAGGAGAGGAAGGCCTCGTCGCGGATCGTCATGCTCAGGCGGTTGTTGGTCATGTGCATGTACGGGGAGAGCAGCATGGGCAGGGCGTGTGCGGGGTCGGTGGCGTGGATGTCGCGGGTACCGTCCCAGGAACGGAAGGTGAGTTCGCCGCGGCGGGCCAGATCCCGGGCCCGGTCGCGGAGTTCGGCGCAGTGGGCCGCCCAGCCGCGCAGGAAGGCGGGCAGCCGTTCCGGCGCATCCTTGGCCACCGTGTCCCGGATGTGCCGGAAGCGTGCGGGGAGGCTGGCGCCCATGGCGTCGTAGGCGCGTTCGTAGCCCTCGTCGGCGGTGTAGTTGGTTCCGCTGAACGCCCTGTTCCAGAAGGTGTGGTAGCGGTCGAGGAAGGCGAGCAGCGCCTCGTCGTCGGAGAGGAAGGTGCCGGACATGACCATCATCAGCTGCGCGGACAGCCCGAGGAGCACTGTGCGCAGGTGCAGGTTCATGCTCCGGTTCGCCTCGACCACCAGGTCGCTGGAGTGCTGGAAGTGCCACTCGGCGAGTTCGATCCCGGCGGGCCCGCCGTACTTGCCGTACTCGGGTTCGTAAGGGCGTTCCTCGAAGGTGTTGTTGGGGCGCAGCCTCATGCGTCCGTCGGGGCCGAGCAGCCGGGCACGCTCCTCCTCCGAGTACTCCAGGGTGAAGAGGGTCTCGTAGAGGTCGGCGAGGAAGCCCTCCTTGACCTCGTAGAGCGCCGGGCGTTCGCGCAGGAACGCGGTGAGCGCCGCGTGCGTCCGCTCGCGCACGGCCGCTGCATCCGCAGCCCGGGCGGGTTTGAGGCGCAGCCGCAGATGAGGACCTTCCAGCCAGTAGTTGATGAAGAAGTACCCGGCGAGCAGGCCTTCTTCGGTCAGTGCGGCCACCAGGGGTTTGACGCACTGGAGGAGCAGCGGGCGGGGGCTGGCCGCGTAGAAGACGTGGACGGCCTGCCATGCGCCGGCGGCGTCGGCGGGCGGCTCTGCGGGGACGGCGGAGGGCGCGGTGGGTGCGGTCACTGTGTTCCGTCCTCTTCGGGCAGGCGGGCGTCGGGCAGCGCGGTCTCGGACAGGGGAGGTTCGGGCAGGCCGGTCGTGGACACGGGAGGTTCGGGCAGCCCGGCCCCGGGCGTGCGGGCCTCGGCACGGTCGGCTTCGGGGCGGTCGACTGCGGGCGCGCTCACCGGACCGGGCAGCATCTCGACGGCGAGTTCGGCGACGTGCCGGCCGCGCGGCGAGGTGACGTGGAGTTCGTCCTCGCCGGGGAGCATCTCCTCGAAGACCGTGCGGGCGCGGGTACCGGTGAGGAGTCCTTCGAGGGCCATGAGCGACAGGGGGCTGTCGAAGTCGACGTACTGAGGCTTGGAGCCGCCGAACGGTCCGCTGTCCTCGCCGTCCGCGGTCTGCCGACGGACCGTGGCGAAGACCCGTGCGGGCAGCCCGTGCCGGGTGCGCCAGCGCTGCCAGCCGAGGTACCAGTCGCCGTCGCCGGTGTTCGGGGCGCGCAGCGGGAGGCTGCCGTCGGCGGCCGTCCAGGAGCGCCGCTGCAGGACGAGGGCGTGGTGGCGGACACGGGGCCGACCGGTGACGCCCTGGTCCTCGGGTCCCGCGGGGACGCCGCGCCACACGTCCAGCACAGAGCGGGCGGTGGGGGAGAACAGCAGGAGGGTCCGAGGGATCTCGGGCAGCACCATGGGGACGAGGTAGCCGAGGTAGAGCGGGACCACCTCGCGGTCGAGTCGGGCGGAGCGCAGGACGAGCCGGTCCGTGTCGACGTCGTGCACGGCATACAGGTCGTCGAGGTGGATCCGGGACTCCTCGGGGGCGGTGCTGTGCTCGCCGGGGCAGACGATCTCGTGGTCCGTGAGCCGGCCGTGGAGATTGAGATTGGTGGTGGCGGCACCGGCGGTGATCTCGGCGAACACCGCGCCGGGCGGCAGCAGTCCGCGCAGGTCCTCGCGCAGCGAGGTGGTGAGGTCGGTCCCGTCCTCGCCGTCGAAACAGTGGGTGAAGCGGGTGAAGGGGAAGCAGAGGCCGCCGAAGGAGTTGTTGAGGACGACGAGGGGGTCGCCGTCGCGGCGGGCCAGTTGGAGGAAGTGGCTCTGCGGCTGGAAGACGGGTGCGGCACCGGCGAGCGCGTCGGCGACCTCGTCGACGGTGGCGTCGTCGAGGACGAACTCGTCGGCGCCAGGCGGCAGTACGGACCAGTCGGCGCGGACCCGGGCGGTGAGGGCGGCGCGGGCCCGGTCGACGGCGGCGATCTCCGGCATGCCGAGCCAGTTCTCCTCGGGGGCGTGGCTGCCGTCCGGGAGGAAGTCGTCCTTGGTGGCGGTGAACTGGACGTACTGCCGGAAGATGTCCTCGTGGAAGTCGTGGACCAGCCGCAGTACGTCCGCGCAGTGCCCGCCACGTCCGAAGCGGGCGAGGAAGAAGCCCTTGAGCGTGAGCCGTTGGGGCAGGGCCACGTCGAAGGCGGGCAGGATGCGCCCGATGGAGCGGAGCGGACCGGCGGCGAGCGTGGTCCACTCCGTGAGGCCGGCCGTGGTGGTGCCGGCGGACACGTCTTCGTAGAGCAGGGTCTGCGGCAGCGTGGGGTGCTCGGCGCCCAGCTCGGCCTGGAGTGCGAGGAGATCCGTGCGGAGGCCGGCGAGCAGGGCGCGGCGGGTGGGAAGGTCGGCGTGCGGGTAGCGCGCGAGGGCGTCGGCCGGGCCGTCCAGCCGGGCGGCCAGCGCATCGGCCCAGGGACGCCGGAGGGCGCGCAGCGAACGCTGGAAGGCGGCCAGCGGGTCTCCGCTGTGCACGCCCGTGTCCAGATCGGGGAGTTGGAGCATCCCGAGGTCGCGCAGGGCGCTGAGGTACCGCTCGGCCTCCTCGTCGTCGGCTCCGGTGGTGGTGGCCAGCCAGCGCGCCAGATCGCCGTGGCGCAGGGTGCGGTCCTGGCCCCGCAGCAGGGCGAGCATGCCGTCGAGGGCGCCTTGGCGGCGCAGGAAGAGGAGGCGGTCCTGGGCGGCGTCGAAGCTGATGGGCGCGCTGTCGTCGCCGGCCGTGACGGCTCGCTGGACATAGCGCACGCGGTCCTCGTCCAGCTTCCAGCCGGAGGCCAGGGTCACCGGGAGGTCGGCGCGGCGTCGCGGATCGGCGGCGACGAGTTCGGCGAGACGGGTGAGGACGACGACGTTGAGCCGGGGATGGCCCGTCCAGTCGTCGCGGATACGGGTGGAGGCCGCGCCGTTCGCCGCGCCGGTGTCGAATCCGCCGAGGGCGACGCCGGTGAGGGTGCTGAAGGGACTCGTCTTGCAGGCGGTGCGGTACAGATAGGAGAGCAGTGAGCGCTCCATCTTGCGGGCCCGCTTGCCCGGTACGGGCGCGGGGTCGGCGGCGAAGGCCTCGAGCCGTTCCTCCAGGGTGGGGGAGGCGAGGAGCAGGCCGCGCCGCAGCCGGTCGTCGAGGGCCAGTTCGCGCAGGGCGGCGCGGGTGCGTGCGAGCCCGGCGGCCAGGACGGTGTCGCCCTCACGGCGCAGTCGCTCCCAGCGGACCCGGGCGTCGAGCCAGGCCGCGAGGTCGGTTCCGGTGCCCCCGCCGAGGTCCGCGGCGAGAGCGCGGGCGGCGTCGGGATCGGCGGGCAGCCGGTTGTTGAAGACCTGCCTGCGCAGAGCGAGCAGGCGGCGGCGCAGCCCGGCGTCCTCGGTCCCGCCGACCGCTTCGGACAGCGGGTCGCTGAGGCGGGCGCCCAGCTCGACGAGCCGGTCCTCCTCGGCGGCGGTCCGTACGGCCCAGTCGGCCGTCTCGGGGGCGCGCAGCGCGAGGACGGTGTCGGCCGGCAGGCCCGCGACGCGGAGCATGAACCGGCTGTGCAGGCCTACTGGTTCGCCGGCGAGGGCGGTGTCCTGGGCCGGGGTGGTGGCGGTCGGGCTCACGCCCTCCCCCTTTCGTGTGGGGTGTGCTGCCGATCGGGAACGGACCGTCGGGCTCCCCGTCGGTCCTGGGCGGGGCTCGCGGTCACGGGCCGACGATGTCGTAGCGGTAGTCGGCGGGGTGCGGCCGCTCATGGCCGATCATCATGATCAGCAAGGGGATCTCCCCCCGTTCGGCCAGCCCGAGTTCCTCCTCGAACGAGACGCTGTCGAAGCCGAGCGCGACGCCACAGGCGGTGCCCGCCGCGGAAGCCGCGGTGTACACGGCCTGGGCGGTGGCCCCGACGGCGGCGTTGACGAGGCGGTATCCGCGGTCGCCGACGGCGTCGAGGACGGCGTGGGTGCGGGCGACGGGCACCAGGACGGCGGCGGCCTGCTCCACGTTGTAGTTGGCGAGGAAGTAGTTCTCCTGGAGGAAGGCTCCGAGGTCCCCGGCCTTCATCAGCACCAGCCCGCCGGTGTCCCGGTCGTACTCGTAGAGCCCGGCGGGCACGTCCCGCACGTGGTTGACGAAGACGTACAGCCGGATCAGGGGCGCCCCGCCGGGCGTCTCGGTGTCGCTGTCCAGGGTGCCCGCGGCGACGGCGGCGGCGAGCGCGGCGGCGAGCCGGTCGGGGGCGAGCGGTTCGGCGGCGGCGAACCGGCCGAAGCTGCTGCGCCGTTCGCGCAGTGCGCGGCGCACGGGTGTGTCCAGTGGCACGGGCGTGGGCAGCGGGCTGCGCTCGCCGGGTCCGGCGTGCGTGGCGAGGGCGGTGTCCAGGGTGCCGGGGGCGGGCCGGTCGGCGGCGCCCTCCAGCGTGGCGGCGTGGATACGGCGCAGGGTCGGGAAGGCCAGCACGCGGCGGGACTTCTCGTCGGGTGTGCGGCGCACGCGCGCGCCGGGCGCCGGCGGGGCGGGTGTCGCCAGGGCGGTGCCCGCCCAGCGCAGCGGGACGACGGCGAACACGCCGTCCTCGTCGGCGTCGAGTCCGAGCATCCCGCCCAGGCGGGGTTCGTCGAACCAGAGGGCGCTGCCCAGATGGAGGCCATGGGCGCGGGCCCACATCCGCCAGGTCTGCAGGAGGGCTCCGACGTCCATCGTGACGGCGTGGTAGCAGAAGCTGTTGTACTTGAACGCGTTCTGCCAGAACGTCACCCCGAGGACGAGGAACTGGTCCGTTTCGGCGGCCTCCTCCCAGTCGCCGAGGGCCGTGCGGACCTCGCCGGTGACGTCGCCCGCGAGGAGCCGGGTGACGCGGTGGCGCGGAGTGTCGTAGTAGTACACGCCCGGTGCCAGCGGGCCGCTCGCGCCCGTGACCCAGTGGATGCCGACGGGGTAGAGGCCGCCCCCGGAGGCGGTGCCGCGCGACCAGTTGGCATGGGAATGGAAGGGCAGCGAACCCAGGTCGGTGTTGGCCTGGACGGCGAGGCGGCGCCCGGTCAGACCGTAGGAGTCGCGGAGCATCGCGCCGAGCAGGGGCAGGGTGAACTCCCCTGTGCCGCGCTGCCCGAACAGCCCCCGGTCGAGGGTGGCGTCGTCCGCGCAGCCGCCGTCGGGCAGCGGGAAGGACGGGGCGCCGGGGAAGAACTTGCCCTTGCGTGGGCGGTCGGACCAGTCGGGGACGAAGTCGGCCGGCTCCATGGGGATGCGGCCCCGCCGCATCACCGCGGTCGCGTACTCGTGGGCGTATCCCATGCTCACTCCCTGTTCTGCTCGTCTGTACGGGGCGTCGGCGGTGGCCGCCGCGGGCTTGTGCGGGTGCGCTGGACGGCCCTGCGCGGGCACTTCCTCGAACGGGTGCCGGTGGCGGGCCGGAGACCGGGTGCCGCGGGCGGGTGGTGCGGGGTGACCGGTCAAGGGAAGGGATGTGGAGCGGGGTTGAGGTCCTGCGGTGCCAAGTCCGAGTCACGGAGACCGGCTTCCCGGAGCGCCGAACGGACCCGGGGCATCGTGGGCCCGCGCTGCCTGCGCCACCCGAAGTCGATCGGGACGAGACCGGGCACCAGGACCTTGACGGTGCGGAAGCCGAGGTCGCGCTGTTCGGCCGAGGTCTGGTCGACCACCACCACGTCGAAGCCCCGCGCCGTCACGGCGGCGACACAGGACTCCACGTCCTCCCGCAGGTCCGCGGACGGTCGCGGCGCGGCGGGTCCGGAGGCCAGCGAGCCGAGCGGCACCCGGTCGGCGTCCGCCCGCCCCTTCAGCAGGAAGTCGGTGTACGGGCCCATCTCGGGCAGCCCGTACAGCAGCGGGTGGTCGTGCAGGACGCGCACCTCGTCGAAGTCGCGCGTCATGCGCCGCAGCCGGCTCTCCTCGCGGGCCACCCGGCGACGGAGGTTGACGGAGTCGGTGGCGATCTCGCACAGTCCGGCGGCGAGCGCCGCCTCGGGGTCGAGGGAGGCACCCGCGCCGAAGCAGAGCAACCCCGGTCCTTCGTCGAGGCGTTCGGCGACGGCGGTCACCACCGGCACCGGGAAGGTGACGCGGGTGTCGAAGAACCGGGCCCGGTAGCCGTACATCGCCAGCCGGTCGACCATGGCGCGGGTCGCGGCCCGGGTACTGGTCGACGGGTCGATCTCGGGCAGCCGCGCCCGGCCGAACCAGGCCAGCAGGAACGCGTCGCGTTCCAGTGTCTCCAGCAGCCCGTGGTGGACGGCCTCCGTGAGCGAGCCGCCCGACGCGCAGCCGTTGGAGCTCTCCTGCACGAAGCGCCGCCGGACGCCGCCGGGCGCGTGGTAGTAGGCCGCCACCTCCGGTACGAGGACGGGGCGGGCGTCGCGCAGCGACCAGCCCCACACCCAGTCCACCGGGCGGTCGGGCGAGAAGCGCGGTGCGTCCGGCTCCGCGGCGTGGAAGGCGTCGGAGTACAGGCCCGTGACACGCGGGTCGACAGCGGTGTCGCCGAGCTCGTCGAGGGCGGCGGTGACGACGGTCCTCCGCGCGCGGGCCCGCATCCCGGCGTAGCGTTCCAGGCCCTCCAGCAGGCCGACGCGGACACTCGTCGCGTAGGCGTCGGTGTGGCCGCCCCAGTAGCACTCGCGCAGGTAGGCACCCGAGCGGGTGGTGAACGCGCCCACCGCCGAGGAGGTCGAGGCGGACGTCAGGTCGGGGGCGACGGACGGGCCCAGCATCCCGGTGACGGGGTTGGCGAATGCCTCCAGCGCGAGGTCGTAGGCGTCCAGAGGGCGCAGCCGGAAGCTGTCCGGAGCGTGCTTCGGGGTGGGTTCGAGCGTGATCCGAGCGGTTTCGGAGGTGTCGTCGGGGCGTGTCGCACAGGACGGGCACTCGCCGTCGGGCACCAGCGGGAACCGGGAGACGTGCAGGGTTTCGAGGTCCAGCAGCCAGACCCAGGGGTGACGGTCCGAGGGCGGCCGCCGGGCAGCCGACGCGACGAGCGCGGCGAGGGCGTCCGCCACGAAGGCGGCCTGCCATGGCGGGGTCCCGGTGGCACGGGGATCCCCGCCGCACTCCAGGGCGTCGCGGAGGAACCCGGCGCGCACCGCCTGCCAGCGGCGGGCCAGGCACTGCGGGCAGCCCGTGCCGCCGCCGGCCGTGGTGAGGGGGCCGACCACGGCGTGATGCCCGTACAGGCCGACCGGCACGGTCCCCGGCGTGAACGCGCCGGGTCCGACGGCCAGTTCATCGCGCATACCGAGGGAGGTCACGAGCGCCGGCGGCATGCCGGGGCGACGCCCCGCGCGGTCCGCGAGGGCGGCGGTGAGTGCTTCGCACAACGCGCTCCACGGCCCGGTGGCCCCGGGTTGCGCCACCGCCTCGGGACGCGGTGCCGGCGCGGTCTCAGTGGGCACGGTGCTCCCCGCGGGTCAGCAGGACGCGCACCGCGTGGACCTGGCCGGCGGCCAGGTCGGGTGCTGCCACGGGCACCGCGTAGGCGTCCCGTCCGGCGGCGGCGAGGCCGTCCAGCACGGCCGCCCAGGTGGTGGCCGTCCCGGGGAGCGGCACGGGGGCCTCGGCGACGAGGGTGGCGCCGTCCAGGTCGGCCCAGAGCGGGTCTCCGGTGTCCGGCCGCCCCGCGGCGCGGGCCGTCTGTTCGGCCCCGAGCAGGTCGCGCAGCGCTTCCAGCACGGCGTCGCGCAGCCGCAGGCCGCAACCGGTGGCCCAGCGCACCGCACCGGTCTCCGCATCGGTGAGGCGGGCCATGGCGGCGGGCAGTGTGTTTCCGCCGGCGGCGGTCAGGTCGAGGATCTCCGCGGTGATCCCGAGGTTCTCCGCCGAGCGGAGCAGGAACAGCAGCTCCGGGTCGTCGGCGCGAGCAGCCGGGTCCACGACTGGCACCGGCGCGATGCGGTGCACGGCGCCGCGCAGCGCGTCGTGGGCGAGCGCGGTGCCCAGGGCGCGGACGAGCGCGGCGCGCGGGCTGCCGGCGGCGCCGGTGCCGGCCGAGGAGCGTTCGAAGATGCCCTGGTCGTTCCAGCCACCGAGGGTGTGCACCGCGCCGGCGGGCACCAGGACGGTCCGGCCGTCGAGCAGCGAAGTGGCCTCGGTCCAGTGGGCGATCGCGTCGGCGGGCACGTCGAGACCGCTGGAGACGGTGAGTTCGGCGGGCGTCACGCGTGCCCACTTGCCGACCGCGGCCTCCAGAGCGGTGGAGTCCAGGACCCGGGGCGGGACGACGTGCTCGGCGTACACCTCGGCGGCGCGGAAGAGAGCGGTGAGGCGGGCGCCGGCGACGTGGTGGACGTCGACCGCGGAGATCCGGCGCACGCGGCCGGGCGCGAGGCCCAGGCGGACGGTGCTGACCTTGAGCGGGGTCTGCTCCCAGTCGTCGTCGGCGTAGGCGGTGAAGACACCGGCCCTCTCGTGGACGAGGACGTCCCGTCGCTCCAGGGCGTTGAGGGCGGCGCGGGCCGCGTCCTCGTCGGCTGCGCCGTCGGCGGGCAGGGCGGCCGGTTCGTCGTCCGCGTGCGGTGTGCGCAGTGCGTCGCCGGTGACGGGGAGCGGATCGTCCGCGCCGGCGCAGAACCGGCAGCGCGGGTGCGGCAGCAGCGGTTCGGTCAGCACGTCGAGGGAGTCGAGGTCCTGCACGACGACCTGGTTGCGTGTCTCGGCGGGCAGCGCCTCGGTGACGAGGCGGAACACCTCGAAGGCGAGGAGGTTGCCGAGCATGCCGGCGAGCGGGCCGCCGAGGGCGGCCGGGGGAGTGCCGAGGGGTGCGGCGGGGCCGACCGAGGCCCACAGGCCGGCACTGTCCGCGGGGTCGGCACCCGCCCCTAGCCGCAGGGCGGCGCAGGACCAGCAGCCGGGAGCGTCGCCGGTCATCACCGGACCGATGACGGCGCGGTCGCCGAAGGTCCAGGCACCGAGCAGCCGACGGCCGGCCGGTACGCCCTCGGTGAGCAGACGGATCATCTGGCGAGGTCCGGCCGCACCGGTGACCAGGACCGTGTCCCAGCCGTCGAGTTCGTCCCAGCCGTACGTCTGCGCGGTCGCGGCGGGCAGCCGGGTGACGCGCGGCGCGCAGCCCGCGCCGTCCAGTTCGGCGGCCTCGGCGTCGAGGTCGGCGGTGCCTTCCACGCCGTGCAGTTCACGGCGCAGGACGCCGTGCGAGGAGTCCGGCTCGGTGACGGCGACGGCGGCGCAGCCATTGCGCAGCAGACCGAGTGCGGCCCAGCGGGCCAGAGCGTCGTCGCCGAGTACGGCGACGGGGGTCGATCGGAATCTCAGGAACCGTCCGGGTGCGTCGTCGGCGTAGTGGTCGAGATAGTCGAGCTGGTGCGCGAAACGCGCTGCGACCTGCGGCGGAAGGATGTCCGACGGTGGTTCGGGCGCGGCGTCCCGGGCGAAACCACGCGCGTAGAGCGCGCGCACGAGTTGGACCACCATGTCGCGCTGCTTGTCCCCCAGGCCGTCGCACAGCTCCTCGACCCGCCGTCGGCCGTCGAGGTGAGGCACGATCAGCGCGGCGAACCGGTAGGCGGACTGGGTGACGACGTTGAACCCGCCGTGGGCGTTGTGGAAGAGCACACCTGACGGGGTGCGAGTGAACAGCACGTCCCTGCGGATGCGGGGCCGCGACCGCGCGATCTCCTCGTACGAGGCGGGAGTGTGAGCCATGGGTTCCGAAACCTCCGATGGGGGCGGGGGCGGGGGCGGTCAGTCGGCCGGCGGCGGGGACATGTCCGCCGGGCTGTGCGTGGTGGCGACCGGGGGAGGGGTGCCCGCGGCCTGGACGAACAGGCGTAACAGGTCGTGGACGCGGTACCGGCCGGGCGGGCCCTCCTCCAGCAGTCCGGCGTCGACCAGGGAGCGCAGCACGGCGGTTCCGGGAGCCGCGGGGGAGGCCCGCCCGCGGGCCGCGGGCGCCTCGGCGAGCGCCGCTGCGGGCGGGGTGCCGGCCGGGGGCAACGCCGGGTGTCCGTCGGGAGGCTCGCCGCGCAGTACGGCGAGTTGGAGGCGGCGCAGCGCCGGACCGGGTTCCACGCCGAGTTCCACGTCGAGGTGGGTGCGGATCCTGCGGTACTCGGCGAGCGCCTCGGCGCGCATCCCGGAGCGGTACAACGCCTCGATCAGCAGGACGGAGAGGCCTTCGTGCCCCGGGTGGGCCTCGACGGCCCTGCGGGCCTCGCCGATCATCTCGCGGTGCCGTCCCAGGCGCAGTTCGCCGTCGAAGACCCGCTCGACGGCGAGCAGACGTTCCTCGGTCAGGCGCGGGACCTGGTCGCGGTGGAGCTCGTCGGAGTGGACGTTGCCGAGGAGCGGGTCCTTCCAGAGACTCAGCGCGGCCCGTGCCAGGCGTAATGCGGTCTCCGGGTCCTCGCAGGCCTGCGCCCGGGAGAGCAGGTCGCGGAAGTGGAGGAGGTCGAGGGTGTCGGCGTCGGCGTGTAATCGGTAGCCGCCGGCGACGGCCTCGATGGTCTGGTTCGCGACGCCGTACTTGGCGAACAGCCGACGCAGCCGCAGCACACAGGTGTGCAGTGCGGCCTTGCCTCCCGCGGGCGGTGCGCTGCCCCAGACCACGTGCTGGAGGAAGCCCGAGGAGACGACGGCGCCGGGATGGAGCAGCAGCGCGGCGAGCAACGACGCGGGGCGGGAGGGTTGCAGGACGACCGTCTCGCACCCGTCGGTTATGGCTAACAGACCCAGTACCAGGAACCGTGGGCGACCGGTGGACGGTGCGGCGGCGAGCCGCTCGGGGGGCGCGTCCTCGGGCACGCGGGCATCGGTCTTCTCCACAGCCCCTCACATCGCACGGTAGGTGATGCATCAACGGCCTTGCGTGGAAGGGCCGTTGCGCACGTTCGGTGTGCCGATCGTGGACATGACCGCTGCCGAGAGGCGAACTTAGATTGCGTATCGGACGCCCGTCCAGTGGTTGACGTCAAACATCTGGTAACACGTTAGGTAGGCAACGCCTCACGGGGCACGCCCCGTTGGCGAGCGGGCCGACAGGGCATAGTCTGCGACGGGCGTTCCGCGACAGCCCCGGAACACCGCACTCAGGGGAGGACCCATGCCGTGGTGGGCGCTGATCCCGGTCGTCTCGATGATCACCGGGCCCGTGGCGCTGTACGTCATGACCCGCAACAGACGCCGGGCCGACGACACCGACGAGCGGTACGACGAGCTCTCGCAGAAGTACACCGCGCTGCTGGAGGAGACCACGTCCGGCGAACTCCCCAACGGCCGGGGGCGCTACCCGGAGTCCCGCTGACCCCGGTCGGAGAACGGGAGCCGAGGGAGCCGTCCGCCGGCCGGCCACGGCGATGGACGGCGGGGCGGCGACCATGAGCGTCCGGCCCGACGGCCTGCCCGTCGACCGGTCCTGGCTGGGCAGGCCGATCGACGCCCGCCCTCTGTTCGGCCCGGCACTGGCCGCCCTGCCGTACACCCTGCGCGACAGCACCGCGCCCGTCGGGACGCAGGTCCGGGTGATCGCCGAAGGGCCGGCGGCATCTGGACGATGACCGCGACCCCGGACCGCTGGTCACTGGCCGAATCGCCGGTCGGCCGCCGGCCGCTTCGCCGGGCATGGACGCGGAGACCGCCTGGCGTGTGCACATGCGACGTCGATCCCGGCACCTCGTCCGGCCGCTCCCGAACGCGAGGAGACCGACGGCTCACCGAAGCTCTCTCCCGGGTCGTGTCCATCGTCCGCCGAACGCGCCCTGCCGGTCGCCGTCCGCATCCCACGTCGGGACGGACGCGTACGCGACAAAGTCGCCACCCCTCGCGCGGTCCGGCTCGCCCCTTAGGCCGGATGCCCGTGCCCGGATGCACCGTATGTCCCGGCCCCCACAAAATCCTGATCATGTGGAGATCCTCGAGAACTCGATCCGCTCATCGTGCAATGCGCCGCGGCGGTGCCCGGCACGCCATAGCCTCGACCGCTGCCTGTGGCCTTCTCCTGACGATCGCCACGGCATGCGGTGACACGACCGCGGGGAGGAGCCCCGGTGGCGCACCGGGCACCAACGGCCCGGCATCCGCCTCGCCCTCCGCGAGACCCGACCGCGTTCCCGGCATCGGAGACCGGATGTGGCGGCAGGTCCCCGCCGACACCCGCCAGGTGGTGGCCGTCTACGGGGACGACAGGGACTCACCCGACGGCGTCGTCGTCCTCTACGAGAAGCAGGGCGAGACCTGGAAACAGACCGGCAGCTGGCCTGCCCACAACGGCAGGCTGGGCTGGACGACCGACCATCAGATGGACGACGAGCGCAGCCCCGTGGGCGTCTTCACCCTGACCGACGCGGGCGGCGTGCTGGCGGACCCGGGCAGCCGACTGAAGTACCGGCAGGACGATCACGCCTTCGCGTCCACGATCTACTGGGACGAAGCCCACGAGCACGACTTCGACTACGTCATAGCCATCGACTACAACCGGATCAAGGGCACCCCGCCCTACGACTGGTCCCGGCCCCTGGGTGTGGAGAAGGGCGGGGGCATCTGGCTGCATCTGGACCACGGTGACGGCACGTCGGGCTGTGTCACCGTCCCGGAGTCCGGGATGAGGTCCCTTCTGCGCACCCTCGACCCCGCACGTCACCCCGTCGTGGTGATGGGCGACAAGGACCGCCTGAAGCGCTGAGGGCGCCTCGCCCCATCGGTGAGCGAGCGAACATCGGGGGCTCGCTCCACCGCTTCGAGACCGGGCAGGACCGCACCGCGCCGGACCGCGCCTGCCGTACGGCGACGAGGCCGTCCCGGCGGAACTCGCCGTCGACGGCGTCGGACATCCCGGAGCGGGACGAGCCGTAGCCGAGCAGGGCATCGGCCCCCGGGCCCGGGCATCCTTCAGCCCCCTCAGAGGTCGAGGACCACTTCGGTCGTCGGTTCGCTGCAGCACACGAGGACGGTGCCGGGTTCGGGCGGTTCGAGGGGCTGTGTGGTGTACGTGGTGTCGCCCGACACCACGTGGGTGACGCAGGTGTGGCAGACGCCGGTGCGGCACGACCAGCGGGTGGGGACGTCGCAGGCCTCCGCGAGATCGAGGAGGGAGACGTGGGCCGGTGACCACGGTGTGGTGACGCCGCTGCGGGCGAAGGTGACGAGCGGGCCCGTGCCTTCGGGGCCGGGGGGTTGGTGCGGTCGGACCGTCGCGGTGGGCGTGACGCCCGGATTGATGGCGGGCAGGGCGCTGAACTGTTCCACGTGGATCCGCGCGGAGTCCAGGCCGAGTTCGCGCAGGAAGCCGCCGACGTCGTCCATGAAGGCGGTCGGTCCGCAGAGATAGGCGTCGGCGTCGGCGGGGATGCCCAGGGCCGCGAGTGAGCGCGCGCTGGGGCGGCCCTGGCCGACGTGGGCCTCGTCGGGACGGAGGGATGCCTCGGCCGTGTAGGAGATGTGCTCGTGGGCCTGGGGGAGTTGGGCCAGGAGCGCGTGGACCTCGTCCGCGAACGCGTGGTGGGCGCGGTCGCGCGCGGTGTGGATCCACCAGACGGGACGTGGGTCGTGTACGGCGGCGAGCTTGTGGAGCATGGCGAGTACGGGGGTGACGCCGATGCCCGCCGACAGCAGGACGACCGGCCCGGTGCCGTCCTCGAGGGCGAAGGTCCCGCGGGGGCAGGCGATCTCCACGAGGTCGCCGGCGTGGAGGCGCGTGTGGAGGTAGCCGCTGACCAGCCCGTGCGGCTCGTGCTTCACGCTGATGCGGTACGAGCGGGCCGTGGGCGTGGAGGACAGGGAGTAGCTGCGTACCGCGGGGGCGCCGTCGCCGACGGCGACGCGGATCGAGAGGTACTGGCCCGGGCGGGAGTCCGGGAGTGGTGTGTCGTCGGTGGCGTCGAGGTGGATGGACGACACGGCGGGGGTCTCGGGGACGATCCGGGCGACACGCATGGTCTTGAATCCCGGCCACCCCGGCATCTCCCTGGGCTGCTGCGGCTCGGCACGCCCACCGGGCCAACCCGGTTCCTGCTTGGGCTGTTGAGCGGCCGCGAGTTCACGGAAGGACTGCTGCCACCCGGGGCTCAGGGCGGGGATGCCGAGAGCCCTGCGCAGCTTGGCGGGGTCGCGGTGGGGGAGGTACAGCAGCGCGTCGGTGTCGGCGACGCTGAGCTCTTGCGGGCCTCTGCGGGTGAGGGTGATCTCGTCACCGGCCTGGACCTGGCCTTCGGAGATGACGCGCAGGTAGAAGCCGGGGCGGTGGTGGGCGACCAGCAACGAGGCCATGGCCGGTTCGCCCAGGCGCATGCCGACCCGGTAACAGGTGACGCGGGGCTGGCTGACTTCGAATTCGGCCTCGCCGATGCGGTACCGGTCGCCGATGCACACCTCGTCGTCGGGCAGGCCGGCGACGGTGAAGTTCTCGCCGAAGCTCCCGAAGGACAGGTCGTCGCGGCCCAGGTGTTTCTGCCAGTACTCGTAGGACTCCAGCTGGTACACGAGAACGGCGCGCATCTCGCCGCCGTGTCCGGCGAGGTCGCCCTGTCCGTCTCCCGCGATGTTCAGCCGCCGCACCATCCGGGGCCCGCGGACGGGAGATTTCCAGGCGCCGGTGTGGACCGTCCTTCCCTGCCAGGAGACGTCTTTGGGCATTCCTACGTTGACGGACAGCAGCGTCGCCATCGCGGACCTCCTGCGGGGACGGCAGGGCCGGCAGCCCCTCATGGCGTGGTGATCTGGGCGCTCGGGCCGATCCTATTCTTGTGCCGGTACCCCCGCGATTCCGCGGCGGGGCGCGCGCCCCGGCCTCCGGTGCCAAAGGCACCGCCGTGGTTTTCCACGACGTGGCCTTCGCGTTCCCGGCCGTGCTGTTCAACGTCATCCGGTGGCACGTCCGCCGTCGGCGCCTGCTTGCCGCCTCCCTCGCACCCCGGCGTGGCGGCGATCAGCCGAGGTTTCCGGCTCGCCGTCGCCCGGCCGGCCACCGGAACCCTGATCGGCGGGGTGCTTCCCGTACCCCGGTGTGGCCGTGATCGCCGCCTTCGTCCCCTACGACTGGCTGCCCATCGCGGGCGAGATCGCCAGGGTGAAGCATCGGCTCGGCCGCGGGAATCAAGCGTGATGCCCCGCCGGCCCCGCCCGCCGCCGCGGGGTCACTCGGCGGCGTCGCGCGTGCGCCGGTAGTGGCGCCGGGCCTTCATCCTGTTGCCGCACAGGGCCATCGAGCACCATCGGGCCTTGTTGGTCTTGCTGCGGTCGAGGAGGAAGCGCCGGCACTCGGGGTTGGAGCACGGCCGCAGCCGACCGGGCATGGTTTCCTGCAGCGCGCTCCATGTCATGACCGCTTCCACCGCCATCCTGCGCTCCGCGGGGGCGTCCAGCTCCCAGGAGACACCCGCGGGCGACAGGTGCGGGCGGGAGATCACGTCTTCGAGGAGCGGTGCCAGTGAGGTGGCGGGCCGGCTTCCGCGGACCACGTCCTGAAGGGCGTCGCGTGCTTGCAGGAGGTATCGGTGCTCTCCAGGGCCGCCGGTGCCGCCATGGGCCTGCTGCCAGGTCCTGGCCGCCTCCGGATCCGCCAGCTGGTCCTGGACCTCGTCGCGCACCACCGGAGTGCTGTTGAGGAGCTCCAGCAGGGCGTCCTGCTGTTCTCGGTCGGCCACTCTCGCACCTCCTAACCCGCTTGGTTTAGTTGAGAGGTTACATGAATTCTTTCGTGCTAACCAGAGAAGGCCATCTGGAGGGTTAGTAGCGCCTACGGGTCGCCGCGTCGGCATCCAGGGGCGGGGGTGCTGCCGGCCCGTGAGCCGAGCGGGCCCGCCTTTGCCGCCCGAGTGGGCTCCGTACGGGCGCCTGTGACGGCCGGCCCCCTGCTTTGACGGCCGGCCCCCTGCTTCGGTCGGAGGCCTGCGGCGGGTTCGAAGTCCCGTTGCCCCTGCACTCCTTGTACCTCGGGCAGCGGCATCGCCCGGGCGGTCGGCGACGCGGCCCTGAAGGCAGGCGCCCGCGTCGTGGCGGCCGTCCTCCTCGCGCTGACCACCACCTTGATGACCGGTGTCCGCCTGCCCGTCGACGGCGGGCGGCCTCCCGTCCGACCCCTCCCACACCGCGGGCACATGAACGAGGGCCCGGTCGGCCCCTACCATCCAGGCGCCGGGCTCAGTGCCGTCTCAGGGCCGCTGCGCCCACACCTCCGGGCCCCCGCCGTGCCACTCGATGAACGGCGAATCCGCCACATCGATCTCGTCCAGCCCGGCCCACCCCGCCGACTGCAGGAACGTGGCGAGGTCACGCAGGCCGTAGGCAATGCCCATGGACTCCCCGTCGACGACGACCTCACGGCCGCGGGGGTCAGCAGGAGGGCGGACGATCACGGAGCGTTCAACCATGAGCATCACCTTCACGTCGCGCCGCGGCCGCCGCAACAGGAGGGAGCCTCGCGAGCGACGCGCCGGGACCCGTTCACGGATGTGTCCCGGGGTGCGACCCAGGGAAAGGGCGGCTTCCCTGCCAGGGCATGCTCTGCCCACCGCAAGGAGCGATCATGACTGTCGCGGGTGAACCGGGACGCCGCGCCGAGCACATGCGCGCGCAGGCCGAGGAACTGGAACAGAAGGCCCGCCGCGCCGCGGACCAGCAGGAGAAGCAGCGCCTCGTGGACAGGGCACGGCAGCTCAGGCAACAGAGCGAGCGGGTCGGCGACACCCCCGGCCGGGACGAGGATCCGACGGCGTAGTGGGGGCGGTGCGCCGTCGGGGTGTCCGTCACCCGTCGGTGGAGCTCCGGTCGCAACTCCCCTGACCTGGGACGAGGTCGAGGATCCGGCCATCGGCGCCCGCAGCTTCAGCACCGACTCCATCGCCGAGCGGATGGACTGCGACCCGTGGGGCGACGTCCTCAAGCGTCGCTGTTCGATCCGAGCCGCCCGACGACGGCTCGCCGAGAGCTGACGGCAGGCTCGGCCCTGGTCGGCGCCGCCGCCCGAGGACGCTCGAAGCCTGGTCGGCGCCGCCGCCCGAGGACGCTCGAAGATTCGCCGGAACCGATGGGTGACGTCCCTGCTCGGGGGAACTCGGCAGCTTAGAGGCATCACAACCGCAGGAGGCACGCCATGATCGCCCTCGGCATCATTCTGCTCATCATCGGACTCATCACAGGGATCTCGATCCTGTGGACCATCGGGGTCATCCTGGCCGTGGTGGGCGTCGTCCTGTGGATCGCGGGATCCATGGGGCACGCCGTCGCCGGCCGCCGCCACTATTGGTGAGCCGACGACCGTCCCACTCCGTCGCCGGGGCCGGTCAGGACCCGGACCGGACCGCGTCGCCCACGACGCCGCGGCGAACGGAGCGACGCGCGACCACGCTGCGGACGACGGAGTGGGACACGAAAGCAGAGCCGCTGCGGGCACGGCGCCGCCCGGCCTAGAGCTCGCGCAGCGCGGGCAGCAGCGTTTTCTGTGCCCAGTCCAGGAACGGCAGCTGCGACGCACCGCCGACCTGGACGAGGGCGATCTCGGTGAACCCCGCCTCGACGTACGGCCGTACGGCCTCGACGAAGACCTCCGGGTCGTCTCCGCAGGGGATCGAATCCGCCACGTCCTCTTCGCGCACGTACGCGCCGGCGGAGGCGAAGGCCGTGGTGTCCGGAAGCTCGGAATTCACCTTCCAGCCGCCGCCGAACCAGCGGAACTGCTCGTGCGCCCGCCGTACCGCGGCGTCGCGATCGGTGTCGTGGCTGACCGGCAGCTGACCCATGCGCGGTTTGCCCGTACCGCCGCTCTCGTCGAACGCCGCGACGAGGTCCGCGTCCGGCTCGACGGCGATCATCAGATCGGCGAGTCGCCCCGCCAGCTCGCACGACTGCCGTCCCGAGACGGCCACGCCGATGGGCGGCACGGTGTCGGGCAGATCCCAGAGCCGGGCGGACTCGACGTCGAAGTGTTCGCCGTGGTGATTGACGTAGCCTCCGCCGAACAGCGCCCGGATGATCTCGACGGCCTCGGCCAGCATGTCCTGGCGCACGTCGGCGGCGGGCCATCCACCTCCCACGACGTGCTCGTTGAGGTTCTCGCCGGAGCCCAGTCCCAGCCTGAAGCGGCCGCCCGCCAGCAGTTGCATCGTCGCGGCCTTCTGCGCGACGACGGCCGGGTGGTAGCGCATCGTCGGACAGGTCACGAACGTCATCAGGGGAATCCGCGAGGTGGCCTGCGCCGCCGCGCCCAGCACGCTCCATGCGTAGGGGGCGTGACCCTGCTCGTCCAGCCACGGAAAGTAGTGGTCCGACGTCACCGAGAAATCGAACCCGGCCTCCTCTGCCCGGACGACATGCGCCACCAGGTCTCGGGGACCGGCTTGCTCGGTCATCATCGTGTATCCGAAAAGAGCCATACGCGGTGAGTACCCGGTATGCCCCGAGGTACGGGTTGCCGCGCGGTGCGGGCAAGCGCAGGGTGAAAACATGTGCGGGAGTGTGTCGTCCTTCCCGCGCCGCAACGAAGCTCGAGAGGTCGCGGTCCAAGTGAGCAAGGGCAATGCCAAGGTGAAGCAGGTCAAGGGCAAGATGAAGGAGACCGTCGGCAAGGCCGTGGGCAACAGGTCCCTGAAACGGGAGGGCCAGGCCGAGATGCTGGGCGGCAAGGCGCAGGAGATGGCGGAGAAGGCAGCGCACAGGGCCCGCAAGATGATGGGGCGCTGACCCGGCTCGTCGAAGCCGCACGCGACGACGGGCTTCGTCCGCCGCTCTGCGTGCGCGGCGGGCGCGGGTGCCGGGGGGTCGCGCCTCGGCGGACCCCCGCTGCCACCAATGAGTCGCCTGCCGGGCGCACGGGCGTGCTCCGAGGCACGGCGCCGCCGCCGTGAACGATCCGAGCGGTACTCCCGCCGCTCGGCGCAGCGGGCGCCACCAGACGCAGCCGCCGCGGGGACGGGCGCTATCCCACGCAGCCGCCGGTGGGATCGGCCTCGGCCAGTGCGACCCAGCGCGCGACCTCCCGCCGGTGCGAGCCGTCCTTCGTCGCCCCCGCGACAGTGGTGGCCGCCGTCTCGTCGGGCGAGCCCCCGCGTGTCAACAGTGTGAGCGGCCACCGTGGTTCATGAGGCTCGTCGCCGTCGAAGGGGTGCCAGTCCCACGGGCCGTCGAAGCGCCACGCACGTCCCGCGGCGTCGGCCACCTCGTCACCGGCGACGAGGCAGGCGTAGGGGCGCAACACCAGCTCGAAAGCGATCGGGATGCCGTCGTCGGGATAGATGTCGTAACCCTGTTCCTCCGACTCGGGATCGAGCGACCGGCCTGCGCGGAGGACCACCACACGGCGCCCGGGGCGGGGCAGACGGCCGGTCTCCAGCGGCGGATCGAAGTGATCGACGGCCACCACGTGGACGAGCGACGGAGGAATGCCGACGCGGCAGACGGCCCCGGCCATGAGCTGTTCGGCGGCCGGATCGGTGCGGAACAACTCCTCGTCCCACGTGTACGATGCCGGATCGCCGACGAGCGCCACGTCGCCGTTCCACTCGATCCAGTCGCAGTGCGGATCGGCCGACCACCACGGCCACTTCAGGACCACGTGTTCCAGGGTCTTCCGGGTGACCCGCGCCGGGGTGTAGGGACAGGAGACGCTGACGACGTCGCCCACCCGCAGATCCACTGTCACCTTCAGCCTCCACGAACGACACGCCCCGTCGAGACAGTACGGCCGACGGTGCGGCAGGATGCGGGCGGGGGCGGCGCGGGCCACTCGGGAGTGTGTGGCCCCCGGCGGCTCCGAGCCGGGGAAAGGCCCCGGCCCTCCGCTCGTCGTGGGAGTGTGAGGGCCGCTCAAGCAGTGGACGTCGAAGGGGGAGCGGAACGTGGCCGTCGGGAACGGTGCGCCATTGCGACTGACGCGGATGCACCGGGTTCTCATCGGCGTGGTCGTCACCGGTGCGGTGATCATCGCCGGTATCGGCTTCGCCGGTTCGTACACGGCCGTCCGCGAGCTCGCGATCCAGAAGGGCTTCGGGAACTTCTCCTACGTCTTCCCGATCGGCATCGACGCCGGCATCTGTGTCCTGCTCGCCCTGGACCTGCTGCTGACCTGGATCAGGATCCCCTTCCCGCTGCTGCGCCAGACGGCATGGCTGCTGACGGCCGCCACCATCGCGTTCAACGGCGCGGCGGCCTGGCCCGACCCGCTCGGCGTCGGCATGCACGCCGTCATCCCGATCCTCTTCGTCGTCTCCGTCGAAGCCGCCCGGCACGCCATCGGCCGGATCGCCGACATCACCGCCGACAAGCACATGGAAGGCGTCCGCCTCACCCGCTGGCTGCTCTCCCCGGTGCCCACCTTCCTCCTGTGGCGCCGCATGAAGCTGTGGGAACTGCGCTCCTACGAAGCGGTCATCAAGCTCGAACAGGAACGCCTCGTCTACCAGGCCCGGCTGCGCTCCCGCTTCGGCCGCGCCTGGCGCCGCAAAGCCCCCGTCGAATCCCTGATGCCCCTGCGCCTCGCCCGCTACGGCGTCCCCCTCGCCGAAACCG